>JBJTLW010000167.1:0-11387 GCA_046063225.1 Novosphingobium sp.
ATGGCCGCTTCGACAACGCCGTAGTTGAAGGTGTCGATCGCCGATGGCGCGAGCTGCAATTCTCGACCTCGGGCGGGCAGCGGGCTATCGAAGACTGATATTCCAGCTTCGAAAGGCATTGCAGTGAAAGTAGCGATCGTAACTGGCGCGGGAAGCGGAATTGGCCTCGAAACCGCAAAGATGCTGGTATCGGCGGGAGCCGCAGTTGTCGGCGTGGGCCGTGACAAGGGCAAACTCGCCGCGCTGGAAGCAGCAATCGGAAATCCTGATCTTGTGGCAACGATTTCTGCCGACGTGACAGCCGACGATGCTCCCGCTGCGATCGCCGATCTGGCGCTGCAGCGGTTCGGGCGGATCGATTATCTGGTCAACAATGCCGGCGTCGGCAGCCCGAAGCCGGTGCACGAAGCAAGCGATGACGATTTTGACAGCTTCATCGACATCATGCTGCGCGCGCCGTTCCGCCTGATCCGCGAATGCCTCGGCCACATGGGGGATGGCGGTTCGATAGTGAACGTCACGTCCACCTTCGCCCACATCGGCGGACGGCGCGGCGGGGCCTATTCCGCGGCGAAGGGAGGGCTCAAGTCACTGACCGAGCACATGGCCTGCGAATACGGTCCGCGCGGCATCCGCTCCAACTGCGTGGCGCCCGGCGTGACCATGACCGAAATGGTCGCGCACCGCTTTGATGATGAGGTGTTCAAGCGCGCCAACGTGGAAACCACCCCCTATCCCCGCCTGGCCAACCCGGAAGATATCGCCAGCGTCATTGCATTCCTCTGCTCGCCGGGAAGCGTGATGATCAACGGCCAGTCGATTGTCGTCGATGGCGGCTGGACCAACACCAAATACCTCAGCCCGCGCGCCACCAGCACGAAATGGGTGGAGGCGGACTGACAGGATTTGGAATTCGTCATCCTGAACTTGGTTCAGGATCCATCGGGCATTTTGCTATGCAACCAGATTGATAGAATTGATGGTGCCGTTTTCTCGGCGAACCATGCTCATGGTATGGGAAGACATGGATCCTGAAACAAGTTCAGGATGACGGCGATTTTTGAATACAGAGGGGTTGCGCCATGGCCAAGGAACTGACCAAGATCATCATCGGTCTGAAGCGCCGCCCAGGCATGAGTGTCGCCGAATTCCGCGACTATTACGAGAATGTCCATACAAAGGTTGCGGGCAAATATACCCAGCCCGGCATGTGCCATTACGCGCGGCGCTATCTCGATCCGATGCCGCACCTCGACACCAAGGAGATCCACGAGCCCGAGTTCGATGTGATCACCGAACTGTGGTACGATGATCCCAAGGCCGCCGAAGGCCTGATCTGGATGGTCAGCAAGGGCAAGCTGCCCGCCGACGTGTTCGAAGATGAACACAAGGTCTTCGACCGGGCGAAAACGCGCTATTTCATGACCACGGAATGCGTCACCGATCTGGGTCAGGACGCGCGATAGATTGTGTAGATGCGCGAGGTGAAGCGCCAGACGCCCGCTTCGCAACGAAACGAATCGTCATAGTCGCCGATGGTCTCGTTAAGGCTGGGAAAGGCGGTGGCGATCATCAGCGACGTTGCCTTGGCTTCATCGCCATCGATCGTGACAATCAGGTTGTGAATTGCCGGGAACATCCGAACGGAAGCACCCGCTGCGCCGATTGATCCGGCGATCTCCGAGCGCCCCACCTTGCGATAGCGCTGCACCGCGTCTTTAGGGTGGAACGGATCGCAGTCGCGCACTTCAAACGTGGCATCCTGGGTGAACAACGCGGCGCAGGCATCGGGCTGGCCGCGCCGGATATTGAGCGCATAGGTGTGGACCAGATCGGCAATGTCCGCCTTCGCGGCCAGCGTCTTGACGGTATCGGACACGTCTCTCTCTCCAAAGCCTATCGCTGCGCGGATGTTGCGAGACTGCCACTGGACGGCAAGCCTTTTCCCGCGCAAAGGCACCCCATAGACCCATTTGACGAGGTTTCCATGAGCTACACCCGTTTCCTCAAGCAGCAGTGCTACATCGATGGCAAGTGGATCGATGCCGATAACGGCACCACGCTTGATGTGACCGATCCGGGCAACGGGCAGAAGCTTGGCACGGTGCCGAACATGGGCGCGGCGGAAACCGAACGCGCCATTGCCGCCGCCGACGCAGCCCTTCCGGCCTGGCGCGCCAAGACGGCCGGTGAACGCGCGAAGATCATGCGCAGGTTCTTTGACCTGATGATCGCCAACCAGGATGCGCTGGGCGAACTGCTCAGCCGCGAACAGGGCAAGCCCTTTGCCGAAGCCAAAGGCGAAATCGCCTATTCCGCCAGCTTCATCGAATGGTTCGCGGAAGAGGGCAAGCGCGCCTATGGCGAAGTCGTCCCCAGCCACGCCGCCGATCGCCGCATCGTGACGCTGAAGCAGGGCATCGGCGTGGTCGGCGCGATCACGCCGTGGAACTTCCCCAGCGCGATGATCGGGCGCAAGCTTGGCCCGGCGCTGGCGGCGGGCTGCACCATGGTGCTGAA
Organism: Novosphingobium sp.; assembly: GCA_046063225.1. GTDB lineage: Bacteria > Pseudomonadota > Alphaproteobacteria > Sphingomonadales > Sphingomonadaceae > Novosphingobium. Next base: position 2,521 of record JBJTLW010000167.1, read on the forward strand.
GCCCGCTTCGGCGACGCCCTATTCGGCGCTTGCGCTGGCGGTACTGGCTGAGGAAGCCGGGCTGCCGGCCGGCGTGTTCAACGTGGTCACGGGCTCTGCCCGCGCCATCGGCGGCGAACTGACGCGCAACCCGATCGTGCGCAAGATCACCTTTACCGGTTCGACCGAAATCGGCATCGAACTGATGCGCCAGAGCGCCGACACGATGAAGAAGCTGTCGATGGAACTGGGCGGAAACGCGCCGTTCATCGTGTTCGACGATGCCGACGTCGATGCGGCAATCGAAGGAGCGATGGTCTCCAAGTTCCGCAACAACGGGCAGACCTGCGTGTGCACCAACCGCTTCTACGTGCAGGACGCGGTCTATGACGAATTTGTCCAGAAGCTGGCCAAGCGCGCGTCTGAAATGAAGATCGGCTACGGCATGGACGAAGGCGTTGCGGTCGGTCCGCTGATCGATGAAGCGGCGGTCGAAAAGGTCGAGGAACATCTCGAAGACGCGCTGGCGGGCGGTGCCACCCTGCTGGCGGGCGGCAAGCGCCTGAACGGCACCTATTTCCAGCCGACCGTGGTTGCCAACGTGAAGGCCGACATGAAGCTGGCGCGCGAGGAAACCTTCGGGCCGCTGGCCGGCGTCATCCGGTTCAAGGACGAGGCTGAGGCTATCGCGCTGGCCAACGAAAGCGAATTTGGTCTTGCTTCGTACTTCTACGCTCGCGATCTTGGCCGCGTCTGGCGCGTGGCCGAAGCGCTGGAATCGGGCATCGTCGGCATCAACACCGGCCTGATCTCCACCGAAGTCGCGCCCTTTGGCGGCGTCAAGATGTCGGGCCTTGGCCGCGAAGGGTCTCGCCACGGCCTCGATGACTTCATGGAAATCAAGTACCTCTGCATGGGGATCTGATCCCCGGCAGAGGCACGGTGGTTACTTGGCCGCCGTCGGCTGCGCCGGCGCGGTCATGTCGGGCGTCGTCCAGCCACCCGCCGTTGCAAGATAGAGCCGCGCCACGTTGAGATACTGGCGCGATCGCGCGTCCAGCATGGCCAGGCGCGCCTGCTGCGCACCGCGGCTGGCATCGAGCACCTGCAGAACGCCCGAATAGCCGACCTGGAAACTGCGGCGCGACAGGTGCAGTGATTTTTCCGCGATGCCCAGCGATTGCTGGCGCAGTTCGATGCTGCGCGCATCGTTGGCGATGGCGGCCAGCAGGTCCGATGTCTGGCCAAAGGCTTCCAGCACCGTCTGGCGATACCGCGCGGCGGCGGCCCGCGCTTCGGCCTCTGCCGCGCGCTTTTCCGCCTTCAGGGTGCCGCCGTGAAAGATTGGCGCCGTCAGCCCGGCAAAGATGTTGAAGCCGGTGTTGGACGTGTTGAACAGGTCTTCGGGCTGGGTGCTCGATTGCAGGAACGACGCGCCGAGCGACACGTTGGGATAGAGCTTGGCGGTGGCCACGCCTATTGCCGCCACGGCCGAATGGAGGCGCGCTTCGCTGGCCAGAATGTCTGGACGTTTGTGGACGAGCTCCGACGGCAGGCTGACCGGAATTTCGCTGGGCAGGCGCAGCTGGGAAAGCGAGAAATTGGTCGCGCCAAGCTCTGACGGCGCCACGCCGATCAGCACGGCCAGCAAATTGCGCGCTTCCGAACGGGCCTGTTCCAGCTGGGGCAGGGCGCTCTGGTCGGCAGCGAGTTCACCCTGGGCGCTGAGCACTTCCACCATGGTGCCTTCGCCGCCGCGGCGCTTGGCTTCGGTCAGCTTTACGTTGCGCTGGTCCTCATCGACCAGAGCCTGCTGCGTGGCGATGCGATCGTTGAGCGCGGCGATGGTGAGGACCTGAAGGACCACGCGGCCAGCCAGCGTCAGATGCGCGGCTTCGGTTTCGCGCAGCTGCGTTTCGGCATCGGCGAGCGAGCGTTCGGTCGCGCGCTTCTGGCCGCCGAACAGGTCCAGATCGTACGATACGCCGCCGCCCAGCGAATAGAGCGTGAACTCGGGGTTGCCAAAGCCCGCGCCGCCAAGGCCGAAGGAAGACAGGTTGATCTGTTGGTGGTTGACCTGGCCGTGCGCATCGACCTGCGGCTTTTGCCGGCCCATCGCCGCCTTCACGTATTCGCGGCTGCGGTTCAGCGTTTCGCGGCTGGCTTCAAGGCTCTGGTTGCCGGCGATCGCCTTGTCGACCAGGGCGTTCATTTCGGCTGAACCGAAGGCTTCCCACCAGCGGGCCTGCGGCCCCTGTCCGGGCACAGCGACCGGGCCGCGAGTGCCTTGCAGAGTTCCAGCATAGCTGCCGCCGGGTGCCTGCGGGCGGGCGAAGTCCGGGCCGACCGTCTTGCAGCCGGCAAGCGCCAGCAGGGGCAGAGCCGCCCATGCCAGGGCCGGACGCGAAAGCATCACTTGCCGCCCTTGCCGGCAAGCGGGGAGCTGGGCGGAGTATCCGCGCCGAACAGGTGACGCTGGTGGCCGGTGTCGACCGTGACTTCGACGCTGAGCCCGGCGTGGAGCGGCAAGTCGCGCGGCAGGTTGTCGACCGAGATTTCGACCGGCAGGCGCTGCGTTACCTTCACCCAGTTGCCGGTGGCGTTTTCCGCCGGAAGCACGGAAAAGCTGTTGCCCGTGCCGGGGCTGAAGCTGGCGACCTTGCCGGTGATTTCGTGATCGGGGAAGGCATCGATCTTCACCTTAACCGGCTGGCCAAGGCGCATGTAGCGCAGCTGGTTTTCCTTGAAATTGGCTTCCACCCAGAACTTCGTGCCCGACAAAACGAACAGCGGCTTGCCGGCCGATACGTAAGAGCCGACCTGCAGCTGGTTCACCTTGGTAACGATGCCGTCCTGCGGGGCGCGGATCACGGTGTTGTTCAGTGCGATGCGCGCGGCTTGAACGGCAGCGGCGGCGCGGCGCGAAGCGGGCTGGGCGGCGGGTGCCCCGGCGGGCATCTTGGCCGCGATGCTGGCGGCGCGGGCCCGAGCGGCGGCGATACTGTCGCTCGCGGTGCGCACAGCGAGCACGGCCTGATCGACCTGCGCCTTCGAGGTAATGCCTTCGGCGTTGAGCGATTGCTGGCGGCTCGCTTCCGAGCGTGCAAAGGCAAGCTGGGCTTCGGCGCGGTGCACTTCGGACAGCGCCTGCTGATAGTCGGCGCGGGTTGCACCCACATCGGCAATGGCGCCGGAAAGCTGGGCCTCCGCCGATGCGACGCTGGCTTCGAAATCGGACGAATCGATGCGGAACAGCACGTCGCCCGCCTTGACGAACTGGTTTTCCTTCACCTCTACCGAGACGACCTTGCCGCTGACGTTGGCGGCGATCATCACTTTGCCGGCCTGAAGCTGCGCATTTTCGGTTTCGACATAGCGGCCGCCCGAAAGATAGAACCACAGGCCGATTGCAGCGGCAATCAGGATGCCACCCAGCATCAACGGCTTGCGCAGGCGCGAACGGGGCAGCTCAGGTTCAGATTGCGGTTGGGTGTCGCTCACAGGAATCTCCGGGTGAGTCCCGGGGGACTCGTTGACCAGGCCGCGATACTAAGCAATGCTATAATCAGCAAGAGGGATAACAGCATGGCTAAGGATCGCGTCCTCAATCTTCAGGGCGTTCACAACTTTCGCGACTATGGCGGCTATGCCGTTGCTGGCGGGGGCCGTGTGCGATCGCGTACGCTTTGGCGTTCGGGCCAGCACTTAGAGGCGAGCGATGCTGATCTTGCCGCCATCGATGCGCTTGCGCTGGCGCACGTGTTCGATCTGCGCAGCGACCGCGAACGGGCGAGCCATCCGTGCCGCCGGCCCGATCCCTTCGGCGCAACCGTCCACACCGTGCCCGATAATACCGCCAACCAGGCGCCGCACGTGTCGTCGGCGCGGCGCGATGCCGCAACGACACGCGCCAACATGGTGCGATCCTATCAGGGCATCGCCTTCCGCCCGCTGCTGGTGGAAATGGTGCGCAACATGTTCGTCCGGATCGGGCAGGGCGACGGCGCCAGTCTGGTCAATTGCATGGCGGGCAAGGACCGCACCGGCTTTGCCGTCGCCATGGTCCACCACGCGCTGGGCGTTCATCACGACGATATCATCAGCGATTACCTGCTGACCAATTCCGCCGGAAATGTGGAGGAACGCATTGCCGCCGGGGGGCGCTCGATCTCGGGCCTGATCCCCGAAATCGATCCCGAGGCGCTGCGCGTGCTTATGGGCGTGGAGGCCGAATATCTTGATACCGCCTGGGCCGCCATGCGCGAACGGCACGGGTCGGTCGATGCCTACCAGCGCGATGTTCTGGGCCTGGACGATGCCTTGCGCGGCCGCCTGCGCGACGCTTTGGTCGAAGGTTGACCGCGCCGGTAATCAGGCAAGGAACGCGGTGACGTCTGCCAGAAAGCGTTCCAGCTGATCGTGGTGCAACCAGTGGCCGGCCTTTTCGTATTCGATCACTCGCGCCGTGCGGAAATGCCTGGCCCTGCCGTCGCGCTCCGGGTTGGATGCCCATGAATCGGCGCCATAGAGCAGCAGCATCGGGCAGGTGACTGCCTCCCACAGGGCCGCGAGTTCGCCTTGGGTGATGTCCAGGGGGCCGCCGATGTTGAGGTAATTGTCGAACTTCCAGCTGAAGGTGCCATCCTCGTTCCGGCTGGCGCCGTGGATGGTCAGGTGGCGCGCCTGTTCGTCGGACAGGAAGCCATTTTCCTGCTTCATCCGGGCATAGGCTGCCTCGATAGAGGGATAGCGCTTCGGCACCCGGCCTGATGCGGCGCGCTTGTTCGCGATCCAGTCCCGCATCCGCTCCGCATGGGGGATCGCCTCGCGCTCCGCGGTCATCTGGGGGGACAGGCCAAGCCCTTCGATATTGACGAACTTGCGCACCTTTTCCGGGTAGAGCCCGGTAAATCGGGTGGCGATATTGCCGCCGAGCGAATGGGCGACGATCGTCACCTGGTCATAACCCAGCGTGTGCACCAACTGCGCGAAGTCATAGACGAAGGCCTGCGAGGAATAGTCCCCGTCCGGCGACCAGGCGCTATCGCCGTGGCCGCGCAGGTCCGGTGCGATCACGTGCCAGTCGCGCGCCAGCTCCTTTGCCACCCAGTCCCACGAACGGCAGTGATCGCGGCCGCCGTGTTGCAGGATCAAGGGCGGCGCTTCGGGATTGCCCCAATCGACGTAGTGCAGACGCAGACGTTGCGAGATAAAGCTGTTGGATACGGGGCCGTGGGTGTGCATGGCCCCATCATCAGGGTGCCGGTCCGGCGCGTCAATCAGAACTCCAGCTCAAGATTGAGCCGGAACATGCCCTTGGCATCGGCCTTGGCTGCGCCCAGCGGGAACAGATAGCCCGTTTCCAGTTTCAGCGGCGCGTTGAAGGCGCTTGCGCGGAACTTGAAATTCGGCCCGATGAAATGCTCGTCATAGGGCAGAAACCGGCTGAAAGTGCCGAGATTGCCGAAGGCAGCAAGGCCAAGGCGCAGCCCATCCGCCACCGGATAATCCGCCGATGCGGCGTAACCCAGTTCAACCTTGGTGCCGGAAACCAGCTCTTTTTCCGCAATCAGGTTCAGCCGCAGGTCCCATTCGCGGCCGCGATATTGCAACAACAGCTTGGTTTCGACGGCGTCACTACCGCCGCGAACCGCCTCGTACTCGCCGTAGAGCGCTACATCGATTGGACCGAGCCGCGCGATGTTCTGCACCACTTCGAAACCGACGGCCTCAAGCTTGCGGGCCTGTCCGGGTTCCTTTTCGATTTCGGCGGCCACGGACAGGCGGGTATGGCCGCTGACGCCGTAGCCGAGTTCAAGGCGCACGGCATTCTCACCGGCGTCCGCGCCGCCAACCAGCACGCCAAAACGGCTTTCCACCTCGATTTCGCCCGGCTCGACCGTGGCGCCATAGACTTCCCCATCCAGACCCGGCGCGGCGAAGGCGGCGGTGGAGGGAAAAAACAAAGCGGCCCCGATAAGGGCAAGGCGTTTGGTCAGCGTCATCATCGATCCTTTGGCCTGCGCGCTATTGCGAGGCAGTCGCATTCTCAAGCCACAAATGTTTCTGCGCCGGCATTGATCTGGGACAAATCGCCAAAGCGGACTCGCATTAGCAGGCAAGGACAACTATCTGCCCGGCGGCAAGCAAGAGGAAGGAACCGGCGAATGGCCACGCATACCACCCGCATGTTGATCATCGGATCGGGCCCCGCCGGGCTTTCTGCCGCCATCTATGGCGCGCGCGCGGGCATGCAGCCGATCGTGGTGCAAGGCCTGCAACCGGGTGGTCAGCTGACCATTACTACCGACGTTGAGAATTACCCGGGTTTCCGCGATGTCATCCAGGGGCCATGGCTGATGCAGGAAATGCAGGCCCAGGCCGAACATGTCGGAACGCGGATGCTGTGGGATACCATCGTCGATATCGACATGTCCGGTTCGCCCTTCCGTGCCATCGGCGATGGCGGCGACGTTTATGAAGGCGATGTCCTCGTGATCGCCACCGGTGCACAGGCCAAGTGGCTGGGTGTCGAAGGCGAACAGGAACTGGGCGGCAAGGGCGTTTCGGCCTGCGCCACCTGCGACGGGTTCTTCTATCGCGGCAAGAAGGTGGTGGTGATCGGCGGCGGCAACACCGCCGTGGAAGAGGCGCTGTACCTGACCAACCATTCGCCCGACGTGACCGTCATTCACCGCCGCGATTCGTTCCGCGCGGAAAAGATCCTGCAGGACCGGCTGTTCGCCAACGAAAAGGTTTCAGTGGCGTGGAACAAGGCGGTGAAACGCTTTGTCGGTGATGCCGCTTCGGGCGGGCTGACCGGCGTGGAAGTGGTCGATACCGTCACCGGCGAAACCTCGATCATTCCGGCGGACGGCGCCTTTGTCGCGATCGGCCATGCGCCGGCGACCGAGCTGTTCAAGGGCAAGCTCGAACTCGATTCGAGCGGTTATATCGTCGTTGAACCCGGCACGCCGAAAACCGCGATCCCCGGCGTTTTCGCCTGCGGTGACGTGATGGATCACACCTATCGCCAGGCGGTGACGGCGGCGGGCACGGGCTGCATGGCCGCGCTCGATGCCGAACGGTTCCTCGCCGAAAAGGACTTCGCCGAAAAGGCCTGATCAGGCGCGCAGGGCGGACAGGACCTGGCTTTCCAGCCAGTCCTGCGATTCGACATAGCTATGCGTGGCGCCCGGGCAGCGGGCCACGCGCTTGTCGGACTTGTCCCAAACCGCATCGAACACCTGTGCCGTGCGGTCACGCTCGGCCAGCAGGATGCGGACCGGGCCGGTGAACCGCTTGAGCCCCGCTGCCATCTCCTGTGCGAGCGAGCTGGGCGGGGGTGCGGGGCGCAGGGCAGCCCGAAGCGACGCGAACAGCTTGCCGATTGCGACGCCCCCCTTGAGCAGACGCAGGATAGCGCGCGGGTCTTTCAGCCGTTGCAGGTAATGCGCGCGAACGGCGGCGGGTGGCGGCGCGGCGGGTGCATCGCCGGCCGTTTCCTCGATGGTCCAGGGGTTCGACAGGATCAGCCCGTCAAACCCAGCACCGGCCGACAGCATCAGCGCGCTGGCGCCATCGCAATTGCCAAAGCCGAACACGCGGCGAACCTGCGGCGCCTCGGCGCGCAGGGCGGCGAGCGCGGCGGCAATATCGGCCGCCGATCCGCGAAACCCGGCATTGGCGCCTTCGCTGTCGCCCACGCCGCGCCGGTCAAACCGGAAAACGGGGAAGCCTGCGGGCGCAACGCGCGCGGCAAACTGCGCCTGCCCGTTCCACGCCCCGGCGCGCAGTTCGTTGCCGCCCGTGACGATCAGCAGCGCGCATTCGCCAGCGGCCTCGTCCAGCGTGCCGACAAGCTGCGATCCCTCGCAGGCAAAGAAGATGTGGCGGCGGGTCACGCCATCATCCCGACGGTGAGCACGGCAGCCAGGGCATCGGCCTGGGCGCGGTCCTCATCGGGTTCGGCGCGCAGCCACAGCGCGGGGCCGCCCAGCATGTCCTGCCCGATGATCGCCTGGTCGGATCCGTCCGGCGGCAGCGCGCTGTTCAGCTGCGCGATCATCGCGGCGCTCAGCGGATATCCGCCAAGTTCCAGCCCATCTGCCATGCCCTTTTCCAGCAAGGATGCCTGCGTTTCCTCGCGCCCCGCCTCGCGCGCGGCAAGAATGCGCATCCGCAGCATCTGCCGCAGGATCGTCGCACCGTTGACCGGGGCGTAACGCCAGCCGGGCAGGGCTTGCGGCGCAATCAGCGCGCCGCCGCGAATGGCGAGGACATGGCTGGCACGAAAATGCCGCGAGGCGGCAATCACCGCGCGTTGCCACGATGCGAGATCCTGCGCACCCAGCCGCTGCAGGCTTTCGTTGCAGCCCGGTAGATCGGGCAGGAAGGAATCGATGCCCGCCGCATCGAGCCGGCGCATCACGTCCACCGTCAAACGGCGCAGGCGGTTCGCCTCGTCAAACAGGGCGGGAACGATCAGCAGGCGATGCTTGCGCCCGCTGTCGAAGGTGAAGGCATATTCGCCAGCCACGCCATCGCCGGAAGCGGGGCAGGGCCATTCGGCGATCATGCCTGTCAGGCGTCCTTCAGCTTGGCTTCGGCGAAAGCGAGCAGCGAACCGTAGGTTTCGAGCAGCTCGCCATCGATCTCGTCATCGTCGATGATGAAACCAAGGCGGTCTTCCATTTCCGTCAGCAGGCCGGCGACCGACATGGAATCCAGTTCCGGCAGGTGGCCGAACAATCCGGTTTCCTCGTCAAACGCGGCCACATGCTCGGCCTTGAGGCCCAGTACGTCGGCAAGGATTTTGCGCAGTTCCCTGTCGGTCTTGGTGGTCATGATTTCCCCGGTCGTGACGAGCAGCGATGCTGTGGCGGCGC
>JBJTLW010000168.1:0-9884 GCA_046063225.1 Novosphingobium sp.
GTTGCTGATGTAGTTGATGACCGCGCCCGGAGCCTGCGAAGCATAGGTCGTCGAACCGCCACCGCGGACCGATTCCACGCGCTCGACGCTGGCGTCATAGTGCGTCCAGTAGTCGTTGTTGCCGAACTGGATGTCACCGAAGAGAACGGTGGGAAGGCCATCTTCCTGCAGCTGCACGAAGGGCGAACCGCCGGTTGCCACGGGCAGGCCGCGCACCGCGATGTTCGAGTTGCCGCCCGGGCCGGACGTGCCGGGAACTTGGATGCCCGGGATCATGCGGAACACTTCCGCTTCCGAGCTGGGACGAAGCGATTCGATGGCTTCGGCGCTGATGCTGGTGACCGAGACCGAGCTGTTGAGCTGCGACTTGTTGCCGCCCGAAGCGGTCACGACGATAACGTCGTTTTCATTCACGCCAGCATCGTCTTCCGCCGCCTGCTGCGCATAGGCCGGACCAGCCATGACCGATGCCGCCGCAAGAACCGCAGCCGACGCACAGGTCTTCAAGAAGGCCTTCTTCATTTCCTCTCCCCTCCAAAAACGAGAATCGCTTGCTTGCAGCAAGTCGAGTGTTTGATTCGCACATGCAACAATCGATTGCAATAGCAATTCGCAATCGATTGTTGTAAAATTCGTCCGCGCCTGGTGAAACCGCTGTCAGACAAGCGCGTTTTGCCACCGGGCATTCCGCCAAACCTGCAGGAAAGCGGGAATTTCATGGCTGTGCAGTTGACATGGGACCGCTCGCCCATGCATCACGATCCGGCAGAATGCATAGGGCGAAAGGGGCGTAACGGGGGGATATGACTGAGGCATCCAATCCTCCTGCCCGGATTCGCAACATTGCCGAGCTTGCGCGCATCGCCGGGGTATCGGCCGGAACCGTATCGCGCGCACTCGCGAACAAGAGCCTGGTGAACAAGGAAACGCGCGAAAAGATACAGGCGATCGCGCGCGAACACGGCTTTCGTCCCAACCAGATGGCGCGGCGGCTTCGCGTGCAGGAAACGCGGGTCATCGGCGTTGTCGTGCCGCTCGGCCACGAACAGCGTCAGCACCTGTCCGACCCCTTCTTCATGGCCATCCTTGGCCATCTGGCCGACGCGCTCACCGAAAGCGGCTATGACATCATGCTCAGCCGCGTCATCCCCAACGCCGATGACTGGCTGGAGCGCATCGTCGAATCCGGCATGCTCGACGGGGTGCTGGTGATCGGCCAGTCGAACCAGATCGAAGCGCTCGAACGCGTGGCGGACTATTACAAGCCGATGGTCGTCTGGGGCAGCCATCAGGCCGGGCAACGCCATTGCACCGTGGGGGTGGACAACCGCGCCGGCGGCCGGCTTGCCGGCGAACGCCTCATCGCATCGGGGCGCAAGCGGCTCGCCTTCCTCGGGGAAACCGACGTGCCGGAGCTGCGCGACCGTTTCCTTGGCCTGTGCGATGCGGCCAAGGCCGCCGGGCTGCCCGAACCCGAACAATTCCACGTTCACCTCGCATCCGACACCATGGCCGAGGAAATCGCCGGCCATATCGAACGCATCCGCGCCGGGATTGACGGTATCGCCTGCGGGTCTGACCTGATCGCCATGTACGTGGTGCGGGCGCTGGCAGACCTGTCCATCTCGGTGCCGGGCGACGTATCGGTAACCGGCTTCGATGATCTGCCACTGGCCGAACAGACCGTGCCGCGCCTGACGACGATCAGCCAGAACATTGCCGAAGGCGCGAAGGAAATGGTCCGCCTGCTGTTCGAACGCATAGCCGGGAATGACACCGGCTCGGTCGAAATGGCACCGCAGCTGGTGGTGCGCGACACCGCTTGAACTCCGGTTCAGACGATTGCGGTTTCTTCCATCCGGCAAGCCACCGTTTCGCTGGCAAGACCGTGCTGCAAGGTGAGTGCGGCCGCTCCGCCATCGGCCAGGATCTCGATCGATCCGGCATCCATCCATATCTCGACCGCTCCCGGTCCTGCCAGGCGCATTTCGCGAGCCGCATCGAGGCAGGGGCTTGTCGCATCGCGCCGGATCGCGCGCAGCAAGCTCCCTTCGCGCACCAGTTCGATCGAGCGGCCGTGTCCATCGTCGAGCGTCAGGCGCCAGCCTTCCCCCTGCTGGTGCAGGACCGATGGGATGGGCAGTCGGCCGGATTGCGCGTCCCCGATGCCGACCGAAGGATCGACGACAACCTCCTGGCACAGCACGTGTCCGGCCGGGGCTGCGCGCAGCGCAATGCGGCGCGGCAGGCTCATCGCGCCGCGCCAGCCTTTGGCCGGCAGCTGGCCCTGATAGGCGTGGTTGCCCATCCAGCCGATCCACAACGGGCGGCCCTGCGCATCGCGCGGTTCGTGCCAGGCAATGGCGGCGTAGAAATCCGCGCCCCAATCGGCGACCTTCCAGCCCTCGCCATCGGCATGGAAGCGTTCGCCATCAAAGCTGCCGGTGCAATAGATCGCCCCCGAACCCGGACCGCCGCGAAGGACGTCGACCTTGAACATCCAGCGCGTGCCGCCACCTTCGACCGGCAGTTCGATAAGCAGCGGGCATTCCCAGACCTCGCCTGGCGCGCCATCGCCGGCGATGTCGGACAGCAGGCGCCAGCTCTTGAGATCCGCCGAGCCATAGATCAGCGCCCGGTTTTCCGCCGATAGCGCGACGACCATGATCCAGCGGCGGCTCGCCGCGTGCCAGAACACGTTGGGATCGCGGAAATCGGCAAGATCGAGGTCGATCACCGGATTGCCGTCGAACAGCGCCCAGCTGCGCCCCTTGTCCCTGCTGGACGCGAGGCATTGCACCTGGCGCGGCGGCTCGCCGCTCATCGCGCCGGTATAGATTGCGACCATAGCGTTCCTGCCGAAGCCGGCGCTGTCCTGCCTGTCGATCACGGCGCTGCCGGAAAAGATCATGTGCCGGGCGTCGTCATGCAGCGCCACGGGCAGCTCTTCCCACGTGACGAGATCGCGGCTGACCGCGTGGCCCCAGCTCATGTGGCCCCAGTCCTCTCCTTGCGGATTGTACTGGTAGAACAGGTGCCATTCGCCATCGTAATGGACGAGGCCGTTGGGATCGCTCAGCCAGTTGCGGGCCGGCGCGTAGTGATAATGGGGGCGCATTGAACAGATTTCACTCGGCAAGGGTGACCCGATCGCCGGCAAAATGCAGGCGAAAGACCGGGGCCGGCGTGCCGCCAAACTGGCCGCGCAGCAGTTCGGGGTGATCGTCGAACGACCGGCCCTGCATGCCCCAATGGTCGATAAAGGCCCAGACCTCGCCCTCGCCCGTAGTCCACCAGCTGTAGCACTGGGTCGGCTCCGACGCGGGGTTACCGGCTACCAGACCCGATCCGTTGACCGGTTTCCACGGCCCTTCCAGCCGTTCGGCCACGGCACCATAAAGGCCGTTCGGACCGGCGGGCCAATCCGGCGCAAAGGTGCGCCGCTGGGTGGACCAGAACAGGTAATAGAGCCCGTCGCGCAGGATCACGTGCGGTCGTTCCAGTTCGTTGTTCACGCCGACGGCTTCGATCAACGGATCGTCAAGCGTCCAAGTGCCATCGTCCTGCCGGGTGGACATGCCGATCAGGCCGTTGAAATCGTCGTCCGACCAGGCGGCGCTGCCGGTGAACAGGATGTGACACTTGCCCGTGGCCGGATCACGGAACCAGGCCGGATCGCGGAAGGCCTTGATCAGGCCGGGCTTGCCCTCCGCCTCGCGAGCGATGACATAGCGCTGCCCATCGGCCTGGACGATTTCTTCTGGAGCCCCCCAGTTGCCGGGACCATCCGCGCCCAAGGTGCCCGCAACCGCGAACAGGCGCTGTTCAAACGAAGGTGCCTCGCCCAGTCGGCCAGCAGCGGTGAAGAACAGGGTGACGCTGCAGCCATCGTCGTGCAGCACGGCCGAACCCGCCCATTCGCGCGATCCCGGACCGGCCTGGTCGGGAAAGACGTTGCCGTGATCGCGCCAGCCATCGACTCCCTTGGACAGCAGGCGAATGCGCGCGGCATCGTGGCGCTGACCGGGATCGGGGAAGGCGGGCGCGCTCAGCATGAACCAGTACTGGCGGCCGCCGTGCACAACGGTGCGGCCGTCTTCGTGGGCCAGCGGCCAGTTATCCCACACATCGATGCCGGGCAGGATCGGAAGCGCATCGGCCGCGCCAACGAGCGGCAGTTCGCGCAGCGCATAGCTTTGCGGCCGCCAGGCCGAAACGCCGTTCTGGGCTGCGGATAGGGTCAATTCAGGCATGTTCATTCGCACTCTCCGGCCAGAACGCGGCCAGTCTGTTCAATCATGATGTCAAGCGGAGCGCCGTTTGGCGGGGCATAATCGGCCTCGATCCGGGCGCGGACCCGGTCGGTTTCGCCAAGGGGCAGGACGGCAACCACGGCGCCGCCGAACCCGCCGCCGGTCATGCGCGCACCGCCCTGTGTGCCAATCGCGCGGTTCAGGCAATCGACCAGCCGGTCCACATTCGGTTCGCTCACTTCGAAAAGGTCGCGCAGCGAAGCGTGGCTGGCGCGCATGACCGCGCCCAGCGCGGCAATGTCCCGGCGCTGGATGGCTTCGGCGGCCTTTTCCACCCGCGCAACCTCTTCGATGACGTGGCGTGCGCGGCGCGCCGGAACGGTCCCGAGCGCAGACTGTTCGAGCGCGTCCAGCGTCGCAGCGCGAAGCGAAGGGACGCCGAGCGCTCTCGCCGCGGCTTCGCAATCCGCGCGGCGCTGGTTGTAATGGCCGTCGACCAGGCCGCGCCGCACGCCCGACTGCACGATCATCACCGCCCATTCGGCGGGCAGCGGCACATTGCGGTGGGACAGATCGGCGCAATCGAGCAGCAGAGCGCAGCCGTCCTCGCCCGCGGCAACCGCCATCTGGTCCATGATGCCGCAGCGCACGCCGGCCCACTGGTGTTCCGCCACTTGCGCGGCGCGGGCCAGCCCTTCGGCGCTGACCTCCACGCCGGCAGCCGCTGCCAGCGCACGGCCGATGGCAACGCAGACCGAGGCCGAGGAAGACAGGCCCGAGCCGCGCGGGATGGTTCCGGCGATGGCCAGCCGCACGCCGCCGCGCAGCCCGTGCTCCCCGGCAAGGGCTGCCGCCGTTCCGCGCAGGTAGGATCGCCAGTCAACCGGATCGTGCGGGGCGACCGACGCCGGATCGAATTGGTCGCGCGCATCGTCCAGATCGAGCGCCACCGCTGCAATGTCCGGCCCATCTGCGCGAGCCCAGGCCACGGCGGTTCCGGCGGAAATCGGCATCGGCAGGACCAGCCCGTCGTTGTAATCGACGTGCTCGCCAATCAGGTTGACGCGGCCGGGCACGAAGACCACGCCCTCGGCCGCCTGACCAAAAGCGCGGGCAAAACCGTCCCGGACGTGCTGCGACAGGTTCATGCTGCGCCACCGGCATCGCGCAGTCGCTGGGCGGCGGTTTCGGGCGTAATGTCGCGCTGGGTTTCGGCGAGGAGTTCGAAGCCGACCATGTGCTTGCGCACGCTGGCGGAGCGCAGCAGCGGCGGGTTGAAGTGCGCGTGCAGACGCCAGTGCGCGGTATCCGCGCCCAGCGCGTGCGGCGCGCCGTGCCAGCCCATCGAATAGGGGAAATCGCAGGAAAACAGCGCATCGTAGCGACGCAGCAGGCGCGACAGGATATCCGCAAGCGCGGTGCGCGCGGCGTCGGTCAGCTCTTCCAGCCGCGCCACATCGTCGCGGGCGATCAGCAAGGTTTCGAACGGCCAGGCGGCCCACCACGGCACCACGGCAAGCCAATGCTCGTTGACCTCGACCACGCGTTCGCCGCTGACCAGTTCCGCATCGATAACCGCGGCCAGCAAATTCGTGCCGTGTTCGCCGCGCCATTCGCGCTGGCGCTGGTCTTCCTTCGCGGGAAGTTCCGGCACGAAGTCGCTCGCCCAGACCTGCCCATGCGGATGCGGGCTGGATGCGCCCATCATCGCACCCTTGTTCTCGAACAGCTGCACGTGCGCCCAGCGCGCGCCCATCTCTGCGGAAAGGCCGCACCAGCAATCGACCACGCGGGCGATGGCATCGACCGGAAGGCGTGCCAGCGTGGCGCCGTGATCGGGAGCGAAACAGATGACCCGCGCCTCTCCCGTCGCCGGCTGCGACCGGAAGATCGCATTGTCGTCGGTGGCAACACCGCCTTCGTCGAGCAAAGCCGCGAAGTCGTTGGTGAAAACGAACGTGCCGTCATAGGCGGGGTTCGCCTCACCGGTGGCGCGCGTGTTGCCGGGGCACAGGTGGCACGACGGATCGTGCGCCGCGGCCCGCGCGGCTTCAGGCGGGGAGGCATCGCCCTGCCACGGCCGCTTCGCGCGGTGGGGGGAGACGAGCAACCATTCGCCGGTGAGCAGGTTCTGCCGACGATGGGGGAGATCGGACAGGCTCATGCCCGCACCTTTCCATGGAAAATCGCGACGGTCTCCGCGCCCGTCGGCGGGACCGGCAGGCCAGCGTGGGCCAGCCACGATCCGGAGAATGACGCGGCACCGCTCCACAGATCCGGCAAATGCGATGCGTGCTGCTGGTGGCCGCTGGCAATGCGCAGCAACGAGAGGTCGCAGGTAGGAGCCTTGGCCAGGAACGGCAGCTTCAGTGGCTGTGGCCGCCGGTCAAGCGCCGGTGCGGTGCGGATGGCGAAGAGCAGGAATTCATCGTCACGGCCCTGCGCCTGCCAGACGAGGCCATCATTCCCTTCGCCCAGCCAGACGCGGCCCTGATGCAGCAGATCGCGCCACTGTTTGTGAAAGGCGATCCATTCGGCCAGTTCCGCGGTTTCCTCGCCGTCCAGCCGGCGCGGATCGAGTTCGATGCCGAAGTGGCCGGGCATGGCAATGGCAGCGCGGAAGGCCAGGCTCTGGCTGCGGCCCGTGGCGTGGGCCGGGCTGGCGCCGATGTGCGATCCCATGACTTCGGGGGGCAGGAAGGTCAGGAAGCCGCGCTGGATGGCCGCGCGGCTGACCGCGTCAAGGTTGTCGCTCGCCCAGAAACGGTGAGTATAGGCAAGGATGCCGGCATCGCTCCGCCCGCCGCCGCCCGAACAGCTTTCGATCTCAACCGCCGGATGCGCGGCGCGCAGGCGGGCAAGCAGGTCATAGGCCCCCTGCACCTGCGCCGCGCCGCCAGCCGGGGCGTGATCGCGGTTATGATCCCATTTCAGGTAGGAGACGGGCAGTTCGCGCAGCAGCGCATCGAGCGCTTCGAACAGGTAGTCGCGCACATCGCCGCGCCGCAGATCGAGCACGAGCTGGTTGCGCGCCGTTGGCCGCGCTCGATCCGGCAAGGCCAGCGCCCAATCCGGATGCGCGCGGTAGAGATCGCTGTCCGGATTGACCATCTCCGGCTCTACCCAAAGGCCGAATTCCATGCCCATGGCCACCACGCGATCGGCAAGCGGCTTCAGCCCGCGCGGATACTTGGCGGGATCGGCGCTCCAGTCGCCCAGTCCGGCGCTGTCATCGCCTCGGCCCCGGAACCAGCCATCGTCGAGCACGAAGCGTTCGATGCCCACCGCCGCGCAGGCTTCGGCCAGGGCGACGATGCGATCTTCGTCGTGGTCGAAATAGCAGGCTTCCCACGAATTGGCGTGGACTGGCCGGGGGCGCATGGCTCCATCGGGCCAGGTGATCCGGTGGCGCACGGCGGCGTGCTGCTGCGCCATCGCGCCATTGGTGCCGCGCGTCGACACGGCGAGGATGGCTTGCGGCGCAGACCAGCTTTCGCCCGGTTGCAGAACGATCT
This sequence comes from Novosphingobium sp., assembly GCA_046063225.1. Classification (GTDB taxonomy): domain Bacteria; phylum Pseudomonadota; class Alphaproteobacteria; order Sphingomonadales; family Sphingomonadaceae; genus Novosphingobium. The sequence goes on from JBJTLW010000168.1 coordinate 7,769, forward strand.
CTCCCGCAGCGGGAACGGCGCTCGCGCTCAGCGTCCAGAACCCCTCATCGTCGCGCTCGATCGCAATGCGGCTGTCGCCCGACCAGGCAAGCTGTAGCGACAGGACCAGGCCGGTATCGCGCCCCGCACCGTCATCAAGAATGACGACGCCCGGCGGGCCTCCATGCCCGGTAATGCCGCGACGCCCCTCGCGCAGCCAGGTGTGCTGCGGCATGGCTTCCCGGCATTCCACCAGTTCGGCGTTATGCCGCCCGCGCCACGACACAACCGAGGCCGCGCTGGACGGCAGGGGGACAAGCGCGCTCGCCAAATGATCGATGACCAGCGGATCAGCGCCGCTGTTGATGATCTCGCAATCGAGCAGGAATGCGCCGCCCGGTTCAGGGCGCACCTGCTGGACGAGCGTGAGACCGCTTGCCGCATCCTCTGCCCTGACGCGGATCGCGCTGGCATCGGCCTCTATCGAGACAGACGCGAAAGCCGGAACCAGCGCCGCTCCGCCCTTGCGCGCAAGGATGGCCGGTTGCCCGAACCAGCCCAGCCCTGCCGGCGGCAGCAGCGTGAAGGGCACGTCCTCGTCGAGCGAGAACGAGGCCGGCGTGCGTGTGGTGGAAAGCAGCGCAAGCCCATCAGCGTCAACGCGCGCGCCAAGGTGCCGCCAGAGGGGCGGGCCATCGGCGCGGCATTCCAGGACGAGGCTGGCCTCGTCGCTGTGCAGAAGGGCAAGCCTTGCTGTCATCAGGCCATCACCGCTCGCGGTGCCTGCGCGCTGTCCTGCTTGACGCGCGCAACGGCAATCGCCGCGCAGAGCATCAGCACGCCGCCAAAGGCCATGGCGTTGCGCGGGTCGCCGCCCAGCACCGGTTCGTAAATGAAGGTCATGGTGCCGGCGAACAGCAGCATCGGCGCGCAGATCATCATGTTGAAGATGCCCATGTAGACGCCCGTGCGCTCCGCCGGGATCGCGTTCGCCAGGATGATGTACGGGTTACCCATGATCGAGCCCCAGCCCAGCCCCATGATGCCCATCATCACCCACATCGGCGGCTGGCTGTTCATGAAGGGCATGGCGATCATCGCGATGCCGGTCAGCGTCAGGCAGATCGTGTGCAGCCGCGCCGCACCAAAGCGCGCGGCGAGTGGGGCCATGGAAAAGGCCATGACAAAGGCAATCGCGTTGTAGAACGCGCCCATCGGCCCGGAAAGCAGATCCGCCTCGCGGAAGGCCTGGGTGCTGCCATCCGAGGTACCGAACAGCGCCATCGATACCGACGGCACGCGATAGGCCCAGTAGCAGCACATGGCGTACCACTGGAACACGCTCATCCACGCCATGGTGCGCATGGCGCGGGGCATGTCGCGGATGGCTTCGACAATTTCACGCAGGAACGGGCCAATGCCCTTGGGCAAGGCCGCGATGCGGGCCTTTTCCTCCTCCTGCAGCGGCAATTCCGGCACGCGCAGGATGGACCACAGGATCGTGGTGATCGAAAGCCCCGCGCCGATGAAAAAGGCAAGTCGCGTATAGTCCGGAATCACGCCGGGTTCGGCCACCTTGGAAACGCCGAACAGGTTCACCAGCAGGAAGGGACTGGCATAGGCGAGACACTGGGCAAGCCCGGTAAAGCCGCTTTGCGAGAGGAACCCGAAGCCGCGCTGTTCGGCGCGCAGGCGATCGTTCACGTAGGCGCGGTAGGGCTCCATCGTCACGTTGTTGCCGACATCAAGCAGGAACAGGATGGCGAAGGCCATGGCCAGGCTCTGAGCAAAAGGCATGAACAGCAGCCCGGCGCTGCACATGATGGCGCCAATCAGGAAATAGGGCGTGCGCCGGCCATAGCGCGACAGGGTGCGGTCGCTCATCACGCCGATCAGCGGCTGGACGATCAGGCCGGTCAGCGGGCCAGCAATACCCAGCCAGGGAAAGTCCGCCTCGTCAGCGCCAAGGTAAGCAAAGATCGGGTTTGCCTGCTGCAGCCCGAACGAGAACTGCAGTCCCAGGAAACCGAGGTTCATCTGAAGGATTTTCGCTGTCGACAAGTGCGGACGATGTGAAGTCATGGCCTTCTCCCCCGGTGCGCTTGCGGCACCGTCGGGCCTTCATCTCACACCTTGG
>JBJTLW010000019.1:0-18718 GCA_046063225.1 Novosphingobium sp.
CCCCGGCAAGCGCGCCGAAGATCACCGCAGGCGTGGCATCATCGGGATTGATGATCCCCTTGGCGATCGTCTTGGCGACACCATGGCCGACCAGCCAATAGGCGGCGAAATTGCCAAAGGCGGCAAAGGCCACGGCCCACACCGGCGACAGCAGGCGCGTGGAGACGACGGTCGCGATCGAATTGGCCGCGTCGTGCAGGCCGTTGAGGAAGTCGAAAGCCAGCGCGATGATCACGAGGCCGATAAGCAAGGGCATGGCAAGGTCGTGCATTGCCGTTCTCCTGATGGCGCCGAAGCCGTTCAGCCGTGATCGACGACGAGGCTGTCAATCTCGTTGGCGACATCCTCGAAGGCATCGGCGATGCGTTCCAGGTGCTTGTAGATTTCGCGGGTGACGATGAAATCCAGCGTCTCGCCGCCATCGCGGGTCTTCTGGTAATGCATCTTCATGCCCGAGGTGTGGAGCAAGTCCACCTTGCCTTCCAGCGCCACCAGCTGGCCGGTGATTTCGTGCAGGCGGTGGCCGTTGCGGGCCACGTCGCGCAGCTGGGGCAGCGCCTCGCCGATCAGGCGCGCGGCCTGAAGGGTGATCGCGGCGATTTCCTTCATCTGCGGATCGAAATCCTTGACGCCATACATTTCGACCGCGTTGGCGGCCGACTGCATTTCATCAATGACATCGTCCATTGCGTTGATCAGCGAGGTGATCGCGCCGCGATCGAATGGCGTCAGAAAGGTCTGGCGCACGGCGTGCAGAACTTCGCGGATCACTTCATCGGCGGCGTGTTCATGATCGCGCACCGATCGCACGGCCGTTTCGCAATCGATGGTGCCACGGGCCATGCCGTCCAGCGCTTCGGCTGCGGCGATGATCGTCACCCCATGCCTTTCGAACATTCCGTAGAAGTCACCCGAATGCGGCAGCAACCGCTGGAACCATGCGAACATCGAACATCCCCCTCGACAATCGAGCGCGAATCGAATCGCGCAGCGCGGCATGGTGCTATGATCGAAGACAGGGAAATGACAATGATGTGACACCGCAATCCGGTGGATGGCGGGCCAAGGCTGCGCTCAGGCCGCGTCCTCGCCATCGCGCGGATCGCAGGGCCGCACATAGATTCGCGCCACGGTGGGATAGTCCTGCGAAATCGTCGATTCGATCCGGCGGACCAGCTGTTCCACCTGCCGCGCGGTCATGCCGTCGTCGAAGTCGGCGCTGAGAATGGCGGTGATCATGTGCGGCGCGCTATGCACGGTCAGCACTTCGTGAACGTGCCGGACACCCGGATGAGCCGCAGCGGAAGCGCGAATGGCCTCCACCATGCGCGGATCGGCCGATTCCCCGATGAGCAGGCTTTTTGCCTCGAACAGAAGCAGCAAGGCTATCGCGCCAAGGACAAGGCCGATCAGCACCGATGCGAGCCCGTCCCAGAAGGGATTGCCCGTCCACAGCGTCAGGCACAGCCCCAAGGCCGCCAGCGCCAACCCGAGCAGGGCGCCGGTGTTTTCCAGCAGGATGACAATGGTCGGCGCGTCCTTTGACTGGCGGATGGCCTGCCACATGCTGCGGCCCTCGTTGGCCACATCGAACTCTTTCTTCGCCTCCCAGGTGGAATAGCCTTCGAGCGCTGCGGCAATGCCCAGCACGATGAAGGCGACCAGCGGATTGCCGGGTTGCTCCGGATTGTGGATGTGATGCAGGCCTTCATAGACCGACACGCCGGCACCAAGGGCGAAGACCAGCACGGCAACGACAAAGGACCAGAAATAGAGCTCTCGCCCATAGCCGAAGGGGTGAAGCGGTGTTGGCGGCAGGTTCGCCTTGCGGCTGCCGTGCAGCAGCAGAACGTGGTTACCCGAATCGACCACGCTGTGGACGCCCTCGGTCAGCATCGCCGAGGATCCGGTAATGGCCGCGGCCACGAATTTTGCCGCCGCAATGCCAAGGTTGGCGGCAAGTGCTATGATGATCGTTCGCGTAGAGCCACCGGCCATGAAATTCCCCTATCGTGCCCGGTGTAGCAAGCGGTCAGCCCTGCGCAATTGCCTTGTCGCGCAAGGCGGTTAAGCTGCCCGCATGAACAGTCCTCGCGTCCTCGCTTTCGCCCTCGCCTTTTCAACGACAGCCCTGGCGGCCCCTGCATCTGCACAGGCTATTTCCGCCGACGAGGCCAAGCGCATTGACGAGGCAGTGACCCGCGTCCTCAGCCAGACCGGGGTGCCGGCGGCCGAAGTTGCCGTGGTGCGCGATGGCAAGATCGTGCTGTCCAGGGCCTGGGGCAAGGCCTCTGCCAGCCTGCCGGAGGCGCGTGCGGACATGCCGTTCCAGATCGCATCCATCTCCAAGCAGTTCCTTGGCGCGCTGATGCTGGTGCTGGAAAACGACGGCAGGCTGAAGCTGGATGACAAGGTGGCGAAATGGCTGCCCGACGTATCCGGCGCGGATCGCATCACCATCCGGCAATTGCTGAGCCACACCTCGGGCCTGCAGGATTTCTGGCCGCAGGACTATGACTTCGCGGCAATGGAAAAGCCCACGACGCCGCAGGGCATCGTTGATCGCTGGGGCAAGAAGCCGCTTGATTACGAGCCGGGCACGCGCTGGCAGTATTCCAACACCGGCTATGTCGTGGCCGGAATGATCGCTGAAAAAGCGGGCGGCAAGCCCCTCTTCGCGCAGTTCCAGTCCCGTCTGTTCAAGCCGCTTGGCCTCAAGGTCTGGCCGCTGGACGATACCAACGCCCCCGGCTTTCCCGAAGGCCATCACCGCTATGCCCTGGGCCCTGTGCGTCCCGCGACGCCCCCGGCGCGGGGATGGCTGTGGGCGGCGGGCGAACTTTCGATGTCGGCTGCCGATCTCGCCAAGTGGGACATCGCCCGCATCGAGCGCAAGCTGCTGCCGCGCGAAGACTGGGAGGAAATGGAGCGCCCGGTCGCGCTGAAGGACGGCAAGACCACCAATTACGGCCTCGGCGTGTTCCGGCAGGTCGTGGGCGGCCGCGTCCAGATCGATCATGGCGGGGAATCGGTGGGCTTCCTTTCGCAGAACCGCGTCTGGCCGGAATCGCGCGCCGCCGTGGTGGTTCTGACCAACGCCGACTTTGGCGGCGCGGAAGGCAAGATCAGCGATGCCGTTTCCCAGATCATCCTGCCCGCCAGCGAAACCGCCGCTGCGCCCAGCGAAACGCCGCGCACGGCAGAGGCGCGCGCGGACCTGGAATCGCTGGCGAACGGCACGTTCAATCCGGCGCATTTCACCGAGAACGCACAGTATTACTTCAAGCCGACAGCCCTGGGCGACTATCGCGAAACGCTGGTGAAGCTTGGCCCGCCCACCGATCTGGCCCCGGTGCGCGCCCCGCGTCTGCGCGGTGGTTTCGTCAACCGTGTTTTCAAGGTCACCTGGCCGGGCAAGACCCTGTACCTGTCAACCTATGCCGAGCCGGGCGCTGCCGGTCGCTGGGAGCAGTTCTTGCTGACCGAATGAGGCGCGCGGCTATCCGCGCCGCCGCAGGATGACGTAGACCGCGCCCGCCCCGCCGTGGCGCGGGTGTGCGCCGCGCACCGCCGAAATGCGCGAGGCATGGCTGCCCGCCGCCAGCCAATCGAGCAGCTTGGCCCGTATTACCCCGCGCTGGCCATGGCCGGCCCCGCGATCGACCGGGCGTGGCCGGCCGGTAATGACGAGGACCATGCGCGCACCCTGGCTTTCTGCCAGCATCAGGCCGTGTTCGAGCCGGCTCCACGCCGCATCGAGCGAATGGCCGTGCAGGTCGATGGTGAAATCGGGCGCAACCAGCCCGCGCGACAGCCGCCGATCCCACGTGGCATCGAGTCCATTGCGAACCGGCAGGTCGGCGGGCCGTTTTGGCGGAGGCGGCGCTGCGATTGGTGGAGGCTGCGACGGCGCGGCAGCCGCCCTGGTTTTCGCCGGTGGAGCGCTGGCCGCTGGTTCCGCTTCAACCGGCTGTGTAACCTTGCGCCTGCCCGCCAATGGCCGGACGGTTGCGGCGACGCGCGACCACAGCGCGGCCTCTTCGCCGCTCAGCTTGCGCGGGCGCCGCATCCTACTGCGCGCCCAGGCGCGCCAGCGTGCCCTTGGGCAGGAACAGCAGGGCTTCGCCCCGGCCGGTCATGCCGCCGGCAATCTGCCGCGCGGTCGGCCCCGCCCCCCAGAAGGTATCAAACCGGTTCGCGCCCTTGATGGCACCGCCGGTATCCTGCGCGATCCACAGGCCGCTTGCCTCTGCCCGGTCCATCTTGAGCCAGACCGGGGCGCCCAGCGGGGTGAAGGCCGGATCGGCGGCCACGCTCGATTGCCCGCGCACCGGCACGCCCAGCGCGCCGAGCGGACCGTCGCCGGTCAATTCGCGGAAGAAGACATAGGACAGGTTTTCCCGCATGATGGCCTTTCCGGCCTCGGGGTTTTCGCGCAGCCAGGCCATCAGCCCTTGCATGGTGGTGGGATACTGCCCCTCCCCGCCCACAAGACCGCGCTGGCGCATCAGCGATCCGATGCCGACATAGTCGCGCCCGTTCTGCCCGGCATAACCGATACGCATGACCGTACCATCGGGCGCGAGAAGGCGGCCGGAACCCTGGATCTGCAGGAAGAACAGCTCCACCGCATCGGCGGCATAGGCCAGTTCCAGCCCCTTGCCCTTGAGCGCCCCGTCCTCGATCGCGGCGCGGTCGTGATAGGGGACGAACTTGCCGCTTTCGTTCACCCGGCCGAGCGGCGGATTGCCGCTGCGCTGTTCCAGCGGCATGTCATCGGGCCAGGCCCGCACCAGATCGGGCGGCAGGCGATAGACCGGCACGGCAAAGCCCGGCTGCGGTGTGCGCGTGCCGGCGATTTCCGGCTCGTAATAGCCGGTGGCAAAGGCCTTGCCTTCGCCGATCCGCACGGCTTCGAAATAGCGGGTAAAAAAGGCAGGAGCATCAGCCGCAGGCCATGTGGGGGCAGCCTGGCAGGCGTCCTTCCAGTCGGCAGCGCGGGTCAGGCCGCTGGTATCGACGCGGGTGACCAGCCGGGGGCAGCTCTCCACGAAGGATCGCAGCGCCGCGCTGGCGCGTGCCGATGCAAGGCCAAGCGTTTCGATGGCCGGGCCAGCGCGCACGCCAAGCTGGGCGGCGGTTGCCGCGGGCGGCGGCGTGGGTGTTGCGGTCGGCGTGGGACTGGGCAGCGGCGAGGGATAGCCGCTGGGGGGCGGCGCATCCGGGATGATCTTGCAGGCCGAAAGCGACGCGATTGCGGCGATGGCGAACAGACGCCCGATCAATCCCCCCATCTGCGCGATCAGTCCTCGTCGGTTTCGTCGAGCAGCCAGTCCGGGCTGGCGGACTTCAGGTTGCGGCTGAAGGTCCACACGTCCCTGGCGACAACGGCGTCGGTCAACGAGCCAGCAACGACATTGCCGGCGGCGTCACGCGTGACAGCGGCGATGTCGGTTGTGAAGCGCACGGTGATGCGTGCGATCGGTGCAGCATAGTCGGCATCGACGACAACCGCTTCCTCGATCCGGACGAGTCGGTTGTCGAGCACTTCGCCAGAGGCTGCGCGGGCGTCGATCGCGGCGCTGAAGCCTTCATAGACGTCGGCATCGCACAGGTGCGACAGCTCTTCCTTGTCCCCGCGCCAATAGGCTTCAAGGATCATGCGATAGGCGCCTTCGGCACCGGCAAGGAAGGTCATCAGGTCAAAACGGCGGTCAGCCGCCGAGATTTCCCGCAGCGCGCGTTCGGCCTGGATCAGCACACCCGGCATTTCCCGATCGCGGTTGGCCGGCGCCGGCAGGCGCTCACCCGGCTTGGGCAGCGGCAGGCTGGGGAGCTTGCTGTCCGCATTCGCATCGACGCGGCCCGAAATCGTTTCCTCTTCATGTTCGGCACGGCGGCCAAGCACGGCATAGAGGCGCAGCCCGAGGAAGGCGGCGATCAGGGCAAGAATGACGATTTGAACGGTCACGGTCAGACTTTCACTCCGGGCGCGCCGTAAGGGCGCAGGGCATTTCTAACCCCAGATAGGTATCATTGACAAATGAACAACGCGTGGACGGCGACATTCGGGCAACTTTTCACGCCAAAGCGAACCAATCGGGCGACAATCGCCGTTGCGAAGCGAAAGGTTGCCCCTGCCAGCCCGCAATGCTAGGCGCGCCGGCAATCTGAACGCATCCCAATTTCAGGAAATTTGCATCATGGCCGACGAAGGCAACGTCATTACCGACCTCGATCTCGATTCTCCCGCACCCAACGGTGAAGACACCGGTCCGGCTGCCGGCGTCATTTCGCAGTACGTGAAGGATCTCTCGGTCGAAAACCCGAACGCGCCGGCCGCCTACCAGTGGCAGGACGCGCCGCAGCTCGACGTGCAGATGAACGTCGAGGCCGATCAGGTCGAAGGCGAAATCCACGAAGTAAAGCTGCGCATCCAGCTGACCTCGAAGCACGAAGCCGGTACGGCCTTCATCGTCGAGCTGACCTATTGCGGCCTCATCGGCATGCGCGGCCTGCCGGCCGAAGCCGAGCACGCCTTCACCTATGCCGAAGCGCCGCGCATCCTGTTCCCCTTCGCTCGCCGCATCATTTCCGATGCCGTGCGCGATGCCGGTTTCCCGCCGGTCATGCTCGATCCGATCGACTTCAACGGTCTCTACATGCAGCAGCTTGCCGCTGCGCAGGAAACCGCGGCAGCCGAGCCGGCCGGCAACGCCTGATCCGGCGCCCTGATCGATGAGCCTGATCAGGAACGTCGGCACTATCGGGGGACTGACGGCGATCAGCCGCGTGTTCGGCTTCGCCCGCGACATGCTTCTGGCCCGCGTGCTTGGCGCCGGGCTGGTGGCAGACGCGTTCCAGCTGGCCTTTACCCTGCCCAACACCTTCCGCCGGCTGTTTGCCGAAGGCGCCTTCAGCGTGGCCTTCGTGCCGATGTACAGCCGCGCGCTGCATGGCGCCGATGGCAAGGAAGGCAGCGAAGCGGCGGCGGAAAAGTTCGCCGATGACGTGCTGGCCGTGTTCGTCTGGGTATTGTTTGCCTTCAGTGCGGTCGCCATGGTGTTCATGCCCGGGATCGTCTGGCTGCTGGCGCGCGAATATGCGAGCGTCGACGGCAAGTTCGAACTGGCCGTCCTGCTCAGCCGGGTGACCTTCCCCTACCTGTTCTTCATCAGCCTTGTCGCCATGCTGTCGGGCCTGCTCAACGCCCGGTCGCGCTTTGGCCCCGGTGCCTTCGCGCCGGTGCTGCTCAACATCTTCCTGATCAGCGGCATCCTGCTGGGCCGGCACCTGCGCGGCACATCTGCGGACGATCACGTGGTCGGCTATTGTCTGGCCGCCGCCGTCTCGCTCTCCGGCGTGGCGCAATTCCTGTATCTCTGGTGGGAATCGCACCGCTCCGGCGTGCGTCTGAAACTGACCATGCCGCGCCTGACGCCCGAAGTGCGCAAGATGGGCGCGCTGATCCTGCCCGCGACATTCGGCGCGGGCATCTATCAGATCAGCCAGCTGGTCGACACCTTCTTCGCCACCAGCCTGCCGCAGGGTTCCCTCTCGCTGCTCAAGCTGGCAGACCGGCTGAACCAGATGCCGCTCGGCATTGTCGGCATTGCCCTTGGCACGGCGATCCTGCCCATGCTGTCGCGCCACATCCATACCGGCGATGCAAAGGAAGCGCAGCGCCTTCAGGCCAACGCCTTTGAGATCGCCACCCTGCTGACCCTGCCGGCCGCCGTCGCGCTGGCGGTCTGCGCCCCGGCCTTCTGCACGGCGTTCTTCGTGGGCGGCAAGTTCACGGCTGCCGATGGCGCGATCATGGCGAACATCGTCGTCGCGCTCGTCGCGGGCCTTCCCGCCTATGTTGTGGTCAAGATCCTCAACCCCGGCTTCTTCGCCCGTGAAGACACCCGCACCCCGGTGTGGACCGCGCTGGCATCGCTGATCTTCAACGTCGCGCTCAACCTCTATGTCGTGAACCGCTATGGCATCGTTGGCCTGGCAGCGGCGACGGCGGCTTCGGCCAGCCTCAACTGCCTGCTGCTCTATGCCATCCTGCACAAGCGCGGCTGGTTCCACTTTACCGCCAAGCTCGGCAGCCGCATCGCCCGGCAGATTGTCGCCACCGCCGCCATGGGTGCGGCGCTGTGGTGGGCCATGCCGCTGATGGCGGATCGCTATGCCGGCTCGGTGTTCGACCGGGTCTGGTCCTTGTCTGCCCTTGTCGCTCTGGGCATGATCGTGTTCTTCGCCGTCGCCTGGATTGCCGGTGCGCTTGACGAAGACCTGATCCGCCTGCTGGGGCGCCGCCGACCCAAGCGCAACACGTCCGACGACGAAATCATCGAGGTTCAATAATCATGCGTGTCGTTTCCGGCATCCAGCCCACCGGCAATCTCCACCTTGGCAACTACCTGGGGGCGATCCGCAACTGGGTGCGCATGCAGGACGAGGTTTCGTCCGGCGGCGGGCAGTGCCTGTTCTTCCTGGCTGACCTCCACGCGATTTCGATGCCGCACGTGCCGGCCGATCTGGCGGCAAACACGCGCGAAATGGTCGCTGCGCTGGTCGCCTGCGGGGTCGATCCCGATCGCTCGATCCTGTTCAACCAGGCGCAGGTTCCGCAGCATTCGGAACTGCAATGGCTGCTGAACGGCACCGCCCGCATGGGCTGGCTGAACCGCATGACGCAGTGGAAGGACAAGGCCGGCAAGAACCGCGAAGGCGCCTCAATCGCGCTGTTCACCTATCCGGTGCTCCAGGCTGCCGACGTGCTGCTCTATCAGGCAACGCACGTGCCCGTGGGCGAAGACCAGAAGCAGCATCTGGAACTGGCGCGCGACATTGCGCAGAAGTTCAACAACGACTTCGCATCGGAAGAGGCACCGGTCTTTACCCTGCCCGATCCGATCATCCCGCCCGAAGCCGCCCGCATCATGAGCCTGCGCGACGGATCGGCGAAGATGTCCAAGTCCGACCCTTCGGACATGAGCCGCATCAACCTGACCGACGATGCCGATACCATCATGCAGAAGGTGAAGAAGGCCAAGACCGACCCCGAACCCCTGCCGTCGGACAAGGGCGGGCTGGAAGGCCGGCCCGAAGCGGCGAACCTGGTGGGCATCTATGCCGTGCTGGCCGGCTCCACCGTCGATAGCGTTCTGGCCGATTTTGGCGGCGAAGGCTTCGGCAAGTTCAAGCCGGCGCTGGGCGAGCTGCTGGTCAGCAAGCTCGCCCCGATCAACGCGCGCTTCGTCGATCTGAAGCAGGACCAGTCCGCGCTCGATGCGATCCTGCGCAAAGGGGCCGAACGGGCCCGCGCGCTGGCCATTCCGACGCTGGAAAAGACCTACGAGGCACTGGGGCTGGTGCGCGGCTGAACGCGGCGCACATTCAACCCCTGTTCAGCGCCCCCGGACTAGGGCAACGTCATGTCGTTCGGGGAATCGGACGCGATGACTGCCACTTGGCGCCATCGGCCGCCCCGCCAATGTATTGGGGATATTGATCACTATGCGTCGCAAATCAGCCTTTGCCATGATCGCCGCAGCCCCGCTGCTGCTGGCATTGTCCGCTTGCTCCACAGGCCTTACCGCCAACGTCAAGCGCTTCGAATCCGCTCTTCCGGCCCCCGCCGGCCAGACCTTTGCCGTTGTCGCCGATGATCCGGCGCTGGCGGGCGGTCTTGAATTTTCGCAGTACGCCCGCCTTGTCGAAGCGCGCATGGCCTCGCTCGGCTATGTCGCCGCCTCGCCGGAGAACGCCAATCTCCTCGTCCGCTTCGATTACGGCGTGGACAAGGGGCGTGAACGCGTGCGCTCCACCGGCTTTGCCGGCGATCCGTTCTGGAGCCCGTGGTACGGCTACGGCCGCGGCGGCTACTTCGGCCGGCCCTACCGCGCCTATGGCTACCGCCCTTATGGCGCCTGGGGCTATGGCTGGTACGATCCGTGGTTTGATGGCGGCGTGGAAAGCTACACCGTCTACACCAGCGGCATCGAAATGAAGATCGACAACCGCAGCGATGGCCGCCGCCTGTTCGAAGGCAAGGCCGAGGCGGTCTCCACCTCCAACCGCCTGGGCTATCTGGTGCCGAACCTGGTCGAAGCCATGTTCACCGATTTCCCGGGCCGTTCGGGCGAAACGGTGCGCATCACCGTCGCCCCGGAAAAGAAGAAGAAGTAAGCGCCTATTCGGCGTGAACCGGCTTGGGCTCGCCGCCTTGGCGAGCCCAGCCATCTTTCGGTGTCTTGAGCAGGAACACCAGCGGCGTGGCGGCGGCGCACATCAGGAACAGCATCCAAAAGCTGTCGACATAGGCCACCATCATTGCCTGGCGGGTCGCTTCGGCCACCATGCGCCCTGCGCCTTCCGGCGCGCTCAGATCCAGGTTCGGATAGACCCAGTTGAACAGCGGGCTGTCGGGCGTAACCCCCTCACCCAGCCTTGCGCGGACCACCGACAGGTTGTGCGTGGTCACTACCCCCACCGCAGAGATGCCCGCAGCCGATCCCATCGAACGGATCAGGGTGGACAGCGCGGTCGCCTCGGACATGTATTTCGGCTCAAGCGTGGCGAAGGAGGACGTGGTCAGCGGCACGAACATGAAGCTCATCGCGAAGCCGGTGATGAACCCGGTCAGCATGATCGTCGCCATGCTGGAATCGAGCGACATGCCGGACAGCAGGTAGGATGACAGGGCATTGCCCAGCAGGCCGATAAGCGCCAGCACCTTGATATCGACACGCGTGACCATGCGCCCGACGATGAAGGTGGCAAAGAACGTGCCTATGCCGCGCGGGGCCATGGCAATGCCCACTTCAAGGATCGGTTCATGGAACAGGCCGGCCAGCATCGGCGGCAGCATCGACATGGTGCCGAACATCAGCACACCGATCACCAGGGCCAGGATCGAGCTGACGGTGAAATTGCGATCCTTGAAAATCGCCAGCCGCATGAAGGGATGCTCGGCCGTGGCGCAGTGAACCAGAAACAGGAACAGGCTGAGCGCGGCGACGCCGGCTTCGATGCTGATCTCGGTGGACTGGAACCAGTCCTTGGTCGATCCGCGATCCAGCACCAGTTGCAAGGCGGTGATCCCAACGGCCAGCAGGGCAAAGCCGAACAGGTCGAACGGGCGGGGGTTTTCCTCGGTCTTTTCCGGCAGGTATTTCCAGGCGCCGAGAAACGAGAGCAGGCCGACCGGCAGGTTGATCAAGAACACCCAGTGCCAGGAATAGTTCTCGGTCAGCCAGCCGCCCAGCAGCGGGCCGATCAGCGGCCCCATGATGAAGCCCAGACCGAAGATTGCCATCGACTTTCCGCGCTCCTCCGGCGGGTTGAGCTGCATCAGGATGACCTGGCTTATCGGCACCAGCGAGGCACCGAACAGCCCCTGCAGGAAGCGGAACAGCACCAGCTCTTCCAGCAGGTGGGAAATCCCGCAAAGGCCGGAAACCACCGTGAAGCCGGCGATCGAGGCCAGCAGCACCAGCTTGCGGCCATAGCGTTCCGCCAGCCAGCCGGCGAGCGGCGTGGCGATGGCCATGGCGATGATGTAACTGGTCAGAACCCACGATATCTGCTCGGGCGAGGACGAGGTCGTGCCGCGCATGTGCGGCAGGGCAACATTGGCGATGGTGGTATCGACCTGGTTCATCACCGCCGCGCCCATGATCGAAATCGTGATCAGTGTTCGCTGCGCCTGCGGGAGATACGTGTCGCTCACCGGTCATCCCGCTGGTTTCGATTCGCCTGTCCCTAACCCAGGTGACTATCGCGGGAAAGCGCGGATCGACGCTTTGGCTTGCCAAAGAGGCGCAAGGGTATATTATCACATCCAAGCAGCGGGAGAGTCGCGATGAGCAAGTTTCCAGTCATTACCGGACCATGCCCTTACAAGTCGCGTCTGGCCGAGCTTATGCAAGGCCGCACCTGCTCCATGTGCCAGCGCGAAGTGCATGACCTGACTGCCATGAACGAGCCCGATCGCCGCGCCTTTCTGGCTGCCTGCGACGAGTCCGTCTGCGTCAGCTACAAAGTGCCGGCGCGTGCCGCCATTGCGGCGCTTGCCATGGGCGCGGCGAACCTTGCCGCCCTGCCCGCCGCGGCGCAGGACGCATCCACCCAGCCCGCAGCCGATCAGGCCGTTCCCGAGGAGGATTATGAAATCCTAGTCGGTGCGGTAAAGGATCCCAAAAAGGCCAAGTGGACCAAGGCTCCCCGCCAGACGGCGCCAGCCCTGCCCGTGGTCTATGAGGATGACGCAGGCGAGCCGGCCAAGGGCAAGCCCGCCAAGTAACCCGTCACAGCCCCAGCAGCGCGGGGTCCCCGCCCTGCGCGGCGATATTCACCGACAACGCCCGTTCGTTGGCGAAGCGCAGCAGCGCATGCGGACCGCCAGCCTTTGGCCCGGTGCCGGACAGCCCCTCGCCGCCGAACGGCTGGACGCCGACCACCGCGCCGATGATCGAGCGGTTGACGTACATGTTCCCCGCCGGAACCAGCGCCCGGATGCGGTTGGCGAAGCTTTCCAGCCGGCTGTGCACGCCCAGCGTCAGGCCGTATCCGCGCGCAGCCAAGCGATGGGCAACTTCTTCAAGTTCATCAGCCTTGTAGCGGTAGATGTGGAGAATGGGTCCGAACACTTCCTTTTGCAGGAAGTCGGGTTCCGGCACTTCGGCCAGGACCGGTCCGAAATGCAGTCCGGCGCCCTCCGGGGCCTTCAGGCCATGGAGGATTTCCGCGCTTTTCCTGAGCCTTGCCAAATGGTGTTCCAACGCAGCCTTCGCATCGGCATCGATCACCGGGCCGACATCGCTTGACGGGTCGGCCGGGTCGCCCAGCACCAGCGCATCCATGGCGCCAATGATCGTTTCGATGACGGCGTCGGCGCTCTCCTCCGGCAGGTAGAGCATGCGCAGCGCCGAGCAGCGCTGGCCGGCCGAGCCGAAAGCCGAAAGCACGGCATCGTCGACCAGTTGCTCCTTCAGCGCCGTGGTATCGGCGAACATGCCATTCAGCCCGCCCGTTTCGGCGATGAACGGCACGATCGGCCCTTCGCGCGACGCCAGGCTGCGGTTTATCGCCCAGGCCGTTTCGGTGCCGCCGGTGAAGGCGACGCCATCGATGCCGGGATGGGCGACCAGCGCCGCGCCAACGCTGGCACCATCACCCGGCACCAGCGCCAGCACCGCCTCGGGCAGACCGGCTGCGCGGAACAGGCGCACGGCCTCTGCGGCGATGCGCGGCGTCTGTTCGGCCGGCTTGGCGAGCACGGCGTTGCCGGCGGCAAGCGCGGCGGCGATCTGGCCGGTGAAGATGGCGAGAGGGAAGTTCCACGGGCTGATGCAGGCAAAGGTGCCGCGCCCGCGCAGTTCCAGCGCGTTGGTTTCACCGACTGGCCCCGGCAAGGGCTGCAAGCCGTTGAACTGCGCTTCGGCAAGTCCCGCGTAATAGCGGCAGAAATCCACCGCCTCGCGCACTTCGGCGATGCCGTCCTCCAGCGTCTTGCCAGCCTCTCGCGCAAGCAGCGCGGTGAGCGGTTCGATATGGGCCTGCAGCGCATCGGCCATGGCACGCAGCACCGGCGCGCGGCCCGCGCCGCCCCGCGCGTTCCATTCCGGCTGGGACAGCCGGGCGTGGGCGGCAAGACGGTGAATGTCCTCCTCGCTCGCATCGGCGGGGGCATCGGGGTAGCGCGCGTCGAGCGCGGCAATGGCGCGCGACAGGCTTTCGCGCGTCTCGGCAATGGAAAGGTCCAGCCCGTCCGAATTGCGCCGCGCCGGTCCGTAAAGGTCGGCGGGCAGCGGAATGCGCGGATGCGGCCCCGGCGCGGCGGCAAGCTTTGCCACGGGATCGGCCACCAGCGTTTCGGGCGGCACCTCATCATCCAGCAGATCATGGACGAAGCTGGAATTTGCGCCGTTTTCCAGCAGGCGGCGCACCAGATAGGGCAGCAGCTCATCATGCCCGCCAATCGGCGCATAGGCGCGCAGGCGAATGTCATCGCCGGCGGCGGCATAGAGCGCTTCGCCCATGCCATGCAGGCGCTGGTGTTCGATGATAACCCCCGCCTGCCTCGCCATCAGGCGTACGGCGGCGAGCGAATGGGCGTTGTGCGTGGCGAACTGCGGATAGAGCAGCGGGCTCGCGGCGATCAGGCGGCGGGCGCAGGCGAGGTAATTGACGTCGGTCGCCGCCTTGGTGGTGAAGACCGGATAGCCCGGCCGCCCGGCCACCTGCGCGCGCTTGATCTCGCTGTCCCAATAGGCGCCCTTGACCAGCCGCACCATGATCCGCCGGCCCGACCGGCGCGCCAGATCGGCCAGCCCGTCCAGCACCGGCATCGCCCGCTTCTGGTATGCCTGGACGACCACGCCCAGCCCGGTCCAGTCGCCAAGCTCCGCCTCGAAGGCCAGCCGTTCCACCAGCTTCAGGCTGATGACCAGCCGGTCCGCCTCCTCCGCGTCGATCGCCATGTTGAGGTTGTGCGCCGCCGCCGCGACGGCGAGGCGCTTCAGCCGGGGATAGAGCACTTCCCAGACGCTGGCTTCCTGCACCGCCGAGTAGCGCGGGTGCAGCGCCGACAGCTTGACAGAGATGCCGTGCCCTTCTTCCGGGCTGGCGGACCCGCGCGCCTTGCCGACCTTGGCAATCGCTTCGGCATAGATGCGTTCGTAGCGTTCGGCGTCGGCATAGGTGCGCGCGCCTTCGCCCAGCATGTCGAACGAACAGAGCGTGTTTTCCTTGCCCGCGCGATCCAGCCCTTCCTCGATCGTCCGGCCCAGCACGAACTGGTTGCCCATGATGCCGACGGCAGTGGCCACGGCGCGGCGGATCACCGGTTCGCCCATGCGCTTGGCAAGGCGGTGGACGGCGCCCTTGATCTCCGCCTCATCGGCATCGCCGGACAGGAGGCTGCGCGACAGGACAAGCCCGCGCGTTGCCGCTTCGACCAGCAGGTTGTCCGACTTGCCGGCATGGGCAGCCCAGTCCCCGGCGAGGATGCGTTCGGCGATCAGGGCATCGCGGGTTTCCGCATCGGGCGTGCGCAGCAGAGCCTCGGCCAGCCCCATGAGCGCGAGCCCTTCCGCCGTATCGAGCGAATATTCGGCGAGGAACCCTTCCATCAGGCGCTGCCGCCCGGCGTGGGCGCGAGCGCCAACCACCAGCTGTGCCGCCTCGCGTTCCACCTGCTTGCGATCGGCGGTGGCCAGCGGTTCCAGCGCGAGAATCTCTGCGACGGCTTCGGCTTCGTCGCGGTACTTGGTCCGGTCGAGCCGGTCCCATCGGGTCAGGTCAGGAGACATGATCCGGCTTTAGTTTCGTTTGAAACGAGAGGCAATGCTTTGCGGCGCAGAACGGCGGCGCGCTGGCCTGGTATCAGCCTGCCTGGGCTTCCAGTTCGGCCCGGTCACGAATGACGATTTCGCGACGTGAGGGCAGATCGATGACGCCCTCGCTCTTCAGCCGGGTCAGCTGGCGGCTGACGGTTTCGATCGTCAGGCCCAGAACGTCGGCCACCTGCTGGCGCGAGAACGGCAGTTCGTAGCGCTGAAGCACTTCGTCCGCGTCCGTATCACAACCCGGCTGGACAAGGCGTTCCGACATATCGAGCAGGAAGGTGGCAATCTTCTCGCTGGCCGACTTGCGGCCCAGCAGCAGCATCCAGCGGCGCGTGCGTTCCAGTTCGCCCAGCGTGCGTTCCAGCAGCTTGTGTTCCAGCGCCGGGTGGCTGCGGGCGAATTCATCAAAATCGCGGCGGCCGAAGACGCAGACCTTCGCGTCGGTCAGCGCGGTGACCGAATGGCCCGTCTTGCCGCCAAAGGGACGGCCGATGAAATCGGAGGGATAGACCACGCCGACAATCTGTTCACGGCCGTCTTCTGTGCCGGTCGACAGCTTCAGCACGCCTTCGATGACATTGGCGACGAGGATGGAATCCTCATCCTCCCAGATCAGCGACTGCCCCGGCTCCAGGTGGCGATGCCGACCGATGGTGTTGAGCGCGTGGACTTCCGGCGTGCTGAGCGCGGCGCAGATCGCGCGATTGCGGACCAGACAGGAATCGCAAGAGGACATGGTTCAGCGGTTAACAGAGCCGCGCCGCAACGGCAATCGCTAGAACGATTTGCGCACCCTTGTGTGCGCTGCGGCCCGAACCTGATGTCCGGGCCGCGGCACGATCAGGCCGTTTCCTTTTCCTTCGCCCGGCGTTCGGCGTGTTCGGCAAACATGCCCATGATGTCGCCCGAGGTAACCGGACGGTCCTCGGTCAGCGGCACCGCGCCACCCGATGCCTTGGGCGCAGTATCGACCGCGCGCGCGGCCGCACGGGCGCGGCAGGCGCCCACGGTCAGATCTTCGCGCTTGTTGTGCTTGAACATGTCATCGAAGCGCAGCCAGTTGATGGCGTTGCCGTGGGTGATCTTGTCAATCTGCGCGTCGGTCAGGTTGGTGCCTTCGATCTGGCGCCACAGCATTTCGGCAGCGTCCGGCCAGACGGCGTCCGAGTGGGGATAGTCGACTTCGTAGGTCACGTTGTCCTCGCCCACTTCGCCCAGGTTCTTAAGGCCATAGGGGTCCCACAGGAAGCAGTGGCAGAAGTGCCGCTTCATCAGTTCGGACGGCTTGATATTGTTCTGCTGAAAGCGCGACTTGGTCCACACGCCGTGGCGCCAGTTGGAAAAGTCCGCCCGTTCCATCAGGTAGGGCACCCAGCCGATCGAGCCTTCCGACACGATGATGCGCATGTCGGGATACTGGAACAGCTCTTCCAGCTGCAGCCAGTCCGCCACGCCCTGGGCGACCGACAACGGCATGGTGGAAATCCACGCCTCGATCGGCGATTCCATCGACGCGTGCGGCGCCGGATTGCCCGAACCGATGTGCAGCGCGATGGTCATGTCGTTATCGACCAGCGCCTTGTAGATCGGATCCCAGTAGTCGTTGTGGATCGAGGGCAGGCCCTGCACCGTCGGGTTTTCGTTCATCTGGACGACGCGGAAACCCTTTTTGGCGATGCGGTTGATTTCCGCCACCGTCGCATCGGCATCCCAGGTGGGCAGCACGCCCAGCGGAATGAAGCGGCCGGGATAGGCCATGCACCATTCGTCGTAATGCCAGTCGTTATAGGCCTGCATGTGCCGCAGGGCGAGCGCCTTGTCCGGCGCCTTGTGGAAGGTCTGCCCGTCAAAGGCGATGGAGTTGCCGAAGCACATCGATGCCGCAATTCCGTTGACGTCCATGTCATCGATGCGGGCATGGACATCGTAGCAGCCGTCGCGCAGCTGATCGAGGCTGGTCGGCTCCATGCCGTATTCCTCGAACGGGCGGCCGACCACGGCGTTGAGGCCGATCGAGCCCTTCATCGAACCCTGGTATTCCCAATAGTTCTTGCCGCGCGGATCGGTTTTCAGCTTGGGGGCGCTGGCCAGCAGTTCGCCCGAGAGCTGGTTGTCGAACAGATTGGGCGGTTCGCAGATGTGGTCGTCGGTGGAAATGACCACCATGTCGTTCATTTGCATCGATCGGCTCCCTTTCAACCCTCAGAATCCCAGGTCTTCGATGATCGCGCCATCGAAGTTGTAGGCCAGTTTGTGAACCGCCTGAGCCACCTGGTCCAGCGGCTTTCCTTCGATCAGCGCATCGATGGTGCGATGATTGTTGCTGATCAGGCCTTCCCGGTCCTTCGACAGGCGCATGTATTCAAAGCCGGGCGAATGCATGCCCTTCTGCTGGATCGGGATGTTGGAATAGTCCTGCTGCGGGATCTTCGGAAAATCCTTGGAATCGTAAGGCAGGATGATCGGGTCCATTGGCACCGGCGTTTCCGTGCCGGGGGCCATGTGGGTCAGCGACCAGATTTCGAACAGGCAGGTTTCCGCCGTCAGCGGTCGCACGCGGTAGCTGGTCATGCCGGTGAAATAGATCAGCAGGAAATGGTTGGGGAACAGGAACTGCAGCGCCTCGACCGGGTGTGACTGGCACACCTCGTTGAGATCAGGCACGTTCTCGCCCTTGGCCTTGAGCTGCTTTGTAATCGCGTCCTGCACCATGCCGAACCACATCGGCACGCCGATCGCCGGATCCTCGGGCAGTTCCGCATCTACAAGGCTGCGCGCGATCTCGACCTCCTTGGCGTGGATCAGCCCGGCCATGCCTTCGCTCAGCAGTTCCATCTGGCGGAAGTGCTGGTCGATGTGCTGGCGCGTGGTGAGGCCGGGATCGATGCCGGGTCCGAGGCCGCCAGTCTCGTTGCCGTAGCGTGCGTTGTAGAGCACCGGCGTGGCGTGCTGCAGCTGCGGGTGGGTCTTCATCACGTGATAGCCTTCCTGGAAGGCTTCCATCGCGATCTTCCAGTTGGCGGGAAGGACCGTACCGTACCACCATTCTGCGCGCATATCGGCCATGTTGCGCACGTCGAGCGCGTCGGCGATCGGGCCCATCCAGTCGCGCAAGGACGGCGCGGTATCATCGAAGTTGATGTATGCCTCGCCGCCCAGCGTTTCGCAGCGAACGGGGATCAGCTTCAGCTCTTCGTGGTCAAGCACGTCCTGATTGAACAGGTGCTTGCCGTAAACGAAGGTGCAATCGCCATCCATGTTCCAGCGCCAGCCATGGAACGGGCAGATGAAGCCAGTCTTGGCGCAGTTGCCGTGTTCATTGCCCTTGCCGCCCGCCACGGGCACGCCGCGATGGCGGCAGTGGTTGGCAT
>JBJTLW010000169.1:0-6595 GCA_046063225.1 Novosphingobium sp.
AAGTCAAACCGCTGGTCAGTCCCCGCCAGCTTGCCGCCAGCCCCCCTGATCGCCTTGGGCCAGACCAGCGCCATGTCCTTTTCCGGCGGCAGCGGGCGGCGGCATTTGAGCGCCAATACCGTGCCCAGCGCTTCGGTGCGCAGCCGCGCGTCGCTTGGCAGAGCGGCAGGAAGGCCGATTTCTTCAAGGAAGTTGCGGCGTGTCCAGTTGTCCGGTCCCATTCCTTCGAGCACGCGCCCGGCGGTATCGGCTGGCAGCACGTCCACCGCACTCGCCTCGCCAATGCCATCAACCGCGCAGCTTGCCAGCGCGCCGACAGAAGCCGGATCGGCGCGGACATTGGTGGCGACAAGGAACACCTGGTCCTCGTCAATGTCACCATCGCTGCCGGGTGCCAGGACCGCCTTGACCGAAGGGCCGCCGGTATCGATGGGATAGCTGGCCGGGCCACTGACGCTCACTCCGCGCAGCGTCGCCAGCTTTTCGCGCAGGGTTACCTTGCAGGAAAGCCCGCCAGGCAGCGGCTTGGCGAAATCGAGAACGAAGGTCTGCTGATCAACCCAGCGCCCCGTGGCTGGCACCGGACAATCGCTGGTGGCCGCAGGCGCCGCGCGCGGATCGCCAAGCGGCACCATCGCTTCGGAAAAGCGGATGGTGAAGCGCTCTACCGCGCCGCCAGCCCCGCCGCCCGTCCCGGTGGTCGCCATGATCACTTGCGGCGCGGTATCGCTGTGCGCCGCAAAGGGCAGGGTGGCCACGGCAAGCAGAGCAGCAATCCAGCGGGCACGCATAAACAGTCCCCCCTCCAGCGAGGTGATTCGATTTCCGAGACTTCCCGAAAGGCTGCGTTATGTCCACGCCCCAAATGTGGTGGGCGTGCAGGCTATCCTGCCTGCTTTGCGCGCTTGATCGGTCTTGGCCCTAGCCAGAAATGCCAAGCTGCCGGCCAACGAAAATCAGTACGATGGCGCCCAGGATCGACGCGATCAGCCCGCCGCGGTGCAGTCCCGCCTTTCCGCGGCTGGTAATCATGCCTGCAAGCAGCGATCCGGCAATGCCCAGGACCATGGTCCACAGCAGACCCATTTCCACCTTGCCGGGATAGAAGAAGCGGCCAAGCGCCCCGACAACGATACCGACAAGTGCATAGGTAATGATATTGATCATCGCATAGTCTCCCGTTCCAGGACGCCCGCAGGCTTTGTCCCCGGCCCTAGGGCTAACCCGCATGCGGGCGAACGGCAATCGACAAAAATCATGCGCCGCTCTGTCTGCGGCGCAGGTGCCCGGCAAGTGCCGATTCAACTGGGCGCAAGCAGGACTCGCTTCGTCGATGTGGAGAAAAAAATTTTCTCCGCGTACTTTGACTCTTGCGCACCGCGCCAGTCGAGCTTTTCCCACGCGTCGCTGCACCGCAAAAAGTTGTGGAGAGGGTAAAGTTCCCACAGCCCCGTGGTTACCCGGTGATTTACCCTCTTGCCTCTGATTCAGGATGAGGCACTATCCATAGTGGTTCGGTATTCAGGGGTACCCACAAGACCTAGATTCACTTCAAACCGCCGGTTTCGGCGAAAGGGGGTGGATTCGGCCTTGTAAAGGTTCGTGAACAGGGGGCCGGAACAGGTTCTGGGGGACAAGGCTGGGGATAAACTTTCCCTTTTTGTTCTCCCAAAGACAGGGCGAGGCTGGTAGGAAGGGGTTTGCCTTCCGATTCGGCCGATGGATTTGAACGTTGCCGCACCCGCGCATTGGGCATGGGATGCTGGCCAGGGATTGATCGGGGGCTGCAAAGGTGGATTTCAGAACTGGGGATGGGTCCGTGTCGGACGGCGATGTGATTGAAAATACCGATCTGGCAGAGGCCCCTTCCGAACCGAAGGAGGCGGGCGCGCGCCCGGCTGTTCCCATGACGGAAAAAAGCGATGCGGGCAGTCAGGCCCTGGTGGAAAAGCTGGGTGCCGAGGCGATGGCCGAGGCCATGGCCACGGCAACCAAGGCCGTGAAAAGGGCGAAGGAGGATTCCAAGTCCGTCCAGCCGCGTCGCTTCACCATCGAAACCGTGGCCGAGCGTGATGCGCTGCTGACCGATTTCGGCAAGGATACGCTGGACGACCGCTACCTGCTGCCGGGCGAAAAGTATCAGGATCTGTTCGCCCGCGTTGCCGATGCCTATTCGGACGATCAGGACCACGCCCAGCGCATCTACGATTACATTTCGAAGCTGTGGTTCATGCCGGCAACGCCCGTCCTGTCGAACGGCGGCACCGGGCGCGGCCTGCCCATCTCGTGCTATCTGAATTCGGTGGCTGACAGCCTTGAAGGCATCGTCAACACCTGGAACGAGAATGTCTGGCTGGCCAGCAAGGGCGGCGGCATCGGCACCTATTGGGGCGCGGTGCGCGGCATTGGCGAACCGGTTGGCCTGAACGGCAAGACTTCCGGCATCATCCCCTTCGTGCGCGTGATGGACAGTCTGACGCTCGCCATTTCGCAGGGCTCGCTGCGCCGCGGTTCCGCCGCCTGCTATCTCGACGTATCGCACCCGGAGATTGAGGAATTCCTCGAAATCCGCAAACCTTCGGGCGATTTCAACCGCAAGGCGCTCAACCTGCACCACGGCGTGCTGCTGACTGACGATTTCATGGAAGCCGTGCGCGATGGTGAGGAATTTGCCCTGCGCAGCCCCAAGGACGGGTCAGAGCGCGGCCGTGTCGATGCGCGCAGCCTGTTCCAGAAGCTGGTCGAGAACCGCCTTGCCACGGGCGAACCCTATATCGTCTTCTCCGATACCGTGAACCGCATGATGCCCAAGCATCACCGCGATCTCGGCCTCAAGGTATCGACCTCGAACCTGTGTTCGGAAATCACCCTGCCCACGGGCCGCGACCACCTCGGCAACGATCGCACGGCGGTGTGCTGCCTGTCTTCGCTCAACCTGGAAACCTGGGAAGAGTGGAACGGCGATGAACGCTTCGTCGAAGACGTGCTGCGCTTCCTCGACAACGTGCTGCAGGACTATATCGACCGCGCGCCGGACGAAATGGCCCGCGCCAAGTACTCGGCCATGCGCGAACGTTCGGTCGGCATGGGCGTGATGGGCTTCCACTCCTACCTGCAGAAGAAGGGCGTGGCCTTTGAAAGCGCCATGGCCAAGGCGCTGAACCTGAAGATGTTCAAGCACATCGCCTCGCGCGCGGACGAAGCTTCGCTGCTGCTCGCGCAGGAACGCGGCGCGTGCCCCGATGCGGCGGACATGGGCGTGATGCAGCGCTTTTCGTGCAAGATGGCGATCGCGCCGACCGCGTCGATCAGCATCATCTGCGGCGGCACCAGCGCCTGCATCGAACCGATCCCGGCGAACATCTACACGCACAAGACGCTGTCGGGCTCGTTCGTCGTGAAGAACCCCTATCTGGAAAAGCTGCTGCAGGACAAGGCGAAGGATTCCACCAACGTGTGGAACTCGATCCTTGAACACGGCGGTTCGGTCCAGCACCTCGATTTCCTCTCGCCAGAGGAAAAGGCCGTGTACAAGACCAGCTTCGAAATCGACCAGCGCTGGCTGCTCGAATTCGCGGCAGACCGCACGCCCTACATCGATCAGGCGCAGTCGCTGAACCTCTACATCCCGGCAGACGTGGACAAGTGGGACCTGATGATGCTGCACTTCCAGGCCTGGGAAAAGGGCATCAAGTCGCTCTACTACCTGCGCTCGAAGTCGGTGCAGCGCGCGGGCTTTGCCGGCGGGGTAGAGGCGGACAACACCGCCGCGCCGGCCCAGTACCAGATGGAAGCCAAGCAGACCGACTACGAGGAGTGTCTGGCCTGCCAGTAAGGCGGGTCGCATCGGCCGGTAGGGAGCGGGACCATGGCTTTGAGCAGCGCCAGCGAGGTGAAACCGGGTTGCCTTGGCCTTGGGTTGGGCGCCATCGTTCTGGCGCTTCTGGCCTGGATGATCGGCTATCCGCAGTATCGTGTCTATTCGCAGCGGCTGGCGGGCGAAGCGGCGCTGGCAGAGGCGCAGTCCTCTCGCCAGGTGGCCATCCTTGAAGCCCGCGCGAAAAAGGAAAGCGCGATCAGTCTGGCCGAAGCCGAGGTGATCCGTGCCGAAGGCGCGGCCAAGGCGAACAAGATCCTGCAGGATTCGCTCGGCGGGCCAGAAGGCTATCTGCGCTATCTGCAGATTCAGGCTCTGGAAGATACCAAGGCGCAGCTGATCTACGTGCCGACCGAGGCCGGCCTGCCGGTGACGGAAGCGCGGCGCCTGCAGGGTCCTTCCGGCAACTGAGACACTTTGTGACAATCCGCCGCTTGCGGATAACCGGCACTTGAGCTTGTTGCGAATCGTTCGCAACAAGTGAGGAGTTTGAATTCATGCGCAAATGGCATCGCTGGCTTTCCGTGTTCTTCGGCGTGTTCCTTCTGTGGATCGCGGTGACGGGCGTGCTCAGTCAGGTTCCGCTGTGGCAGGAGCAGTTCGGCGGCAAGGATGAGGCGGCCGAAGCGGCGGCCAAGGCGGCGATCCCGCCGGGCTTCGTCTGCCCCGAAACCATGATGTGCCGCCCCAAGAAGCCGCAGACCAGCGGCCTCAATATCGGCCTGATCCACCACCTGCATTCGGGTGAGAGCTTCGGGCCGCTGGGCACGATCATCGCCACCCTGTCGGGCCTCGCCATGGTGTTCTTCAGCTTCTCCGGCCTGTGGCTCTACATCCAGATGTGGCGCAACCGGAAGAGCCGCGACATCAAGCCCGGCTGGTTCTGGAACTGATCGGCCATGGTCCGCCGTGTCGTCACCGGGCTTGATGCCGAAGGCCGCTCCACCGTCATCATCGACGGGCCGGTCCCCGCCTGGGGTGAGACCGGCGGGCGCGTCTGGCTGACCGAGGGCCACCCGGCGGACAATTCCTCGCAAGGGGATTGCCCCGACGTGCCGTTCACCTTCGACCTGATGCAGAAGGGCGGCTCGGCGGTGATGACGCACACCTTCATGCCCGGATCGCCGGAGTTCTGGCACGCCACGGATTCAATCGAATACCTGGTGATGACCGAGGGCGAGGTGACGCTGGATCTGGAGACCGGCCCGGTGACGATCCGCGCCGGCGACGTGCTGGTCGATCGCGGGGTGATCCATTCGTGGCGCAACGACAGCGGCGCGCCGGCCCGTGCCGTGATCGTCGCCATCCCGGCGCATCCGGTGGGCAAGGGCAGCACGGTGTGATCGCCGCCGACGCCCTTTTCCCACGCAAAAACGCCCCTCCCGGCTGGAGAGGGGCGCTTCGCCCTGTCGCAACCCCGCAAGCGGGGCGGCGGGCAGGAAGGACGTCTCACACGGTGCGGCCTGAGCCGCGCCGGGCGTCAGGCGCGGGCGTTGTCCGCCGCGTTGGCGTCGGCCGAACCGGCCTGGCTCATTTCGCCCAGACGCAGGCGCCCGCCTTCGATGCCGGCCACCTGGCCGAATTCGACATAGTGGTGCTGCCCGTCGCTCGAATCGTCGCGGGTCAGCTTGATGCGGTCGCCGTCGATCGAATCGACCGTGCCGCAGTGGTCGCCATTGGCGTCGATGACTTCCATGTGTTCACGCACCTGGCTGCGGAAGCTGTCGTTGTCCCCGGCGTCGAACTGGGTGAGCTGCACCGATTCGTAGCCGCCCTGCCGCGCGGTGCTGCCGGAATCCTGGCGCGAACCGCCGTCCTGCTGCTGCT
Organism: Novosphingobium sp.; assembly: GCA_046063225.1. GTDB lineage: Bacteria > Pseudomonadota > Alphaproteobacteria > Sphingomonadales > Sphingomonadaceae > Novosphingobium. Next base: position 5,705 of record JBJTLW010000169.1, read on the forward strand.
GCGCGGTAGTCGCGGGCTGGTTGTCCTGGTTCTGGTTCCCGGTCTGGGCGCTGGCGTTGGGGGTCTGGTTCTGGTTGTTCATGGGAACTCTCCGGTCTGGTGTTTCATCGCCGGATCGGACCCGGCGAACAGGGGATCAAACCCCGCGCCGGCCATCCGGTTCCCCGCCGCCGGCGCCCCGCGGGCCGACTTGCCCCATGCCCGCGACGGGCTGACCGCCGCCCGCGCCGCGCCTTCCGATTTCCCCAGTTTTGCGGCGCGCCCACGCTCGTCGCACGCCGCCCGTTCCGCTATAGAAACCCGCTGATTCTCAAAAAGGCCACGCCCATGCCCCTTCTCGAAGCCCGCAAGACCTACAAGCCCTTCGAATACCCCTGGGCCTACGATTTCTGGAAGCGCCAGCAGCAGATCCACTGGATGCCCGAGGAAGTGCCGCTGGGTGAGGATTGCCGCGACTGGGCGCAGAAGATTTCCGAGAATGAGCGCAACCTGCTGACGCAGATCTTCCGCTTCTTCACCCAGGCCGATGTCGAAGTGCAGGATTGCTACCACGAGAAATACGGCCGCGTGTTCAAGCCGACCGAGATCAAGATGATGCTCGCCGCCTTTTCCAACATGGAAACGGTGCACATCGCGGCCTATTCGCACCTGCTTGACACCATCGGCATGCCCGAAAGCGAATACGGCATGTTCCTCGAATACGAGGAGCTGAAGGCCAAGCACGATTACCTGCACACCTTCGGCGTCGACACGGACGAGGATATCGCCCGCACCCTCGCCATGTTCGGCGGCTTCACCGAAGGGCTGCAGCTCTTCGCCTCCTTCGCCATGCTGATGAACTTCCCGCGCTTCAACAAGATGAAGGGCATGGGCCAGATCGTCTCGTGGTCG
>JBJTLW010000170.1:0-10157 GCA_046063225.1 Novosphingobium sp.
ATCCTGCTGACGCTGATCGTGCGCGGCATCATGTTCCCCATCGCCCAGCGCCAGTTCGCCTCGATGGCGGCGATGAAGGCGATCCAGCCGAAGATGAAGGCGCTGCAGGAACGCTACAAGGACGACAAGCAGAAGCTTCAGCAGGAAACGATGGCGCTCTACAAGGCCGAGGGCGTCAACCCGCTCGGCGGCTGCCTGCCGATCTTCCTGCAGATCCCGGTGTTCTTCGCGCTCTACAAGGTGCTGACGCTCGCTGTCGAAATGCGCCACCAGCCCTTCGTGCTGTGGATCAAGGACCTGTCCGCGCCCGATCCGGCGCATATCCTCAACGCCTTCGGCATGCTGCCGTTCCAGGTGCCGGGCTTCCTTGCCATTGGCGTGCTGGCCGTGCTGCTGGGCGTCACCATGTGGCTGCAGTTCAAGCTGAACCCGGCATCGCCCGATCCGGTGCAGCAGCAGGTCTTTGCGATCATGCCGTGGATGATGATGTTCATCATGGCGCCGTTCGCCGCCGGTCTGCTGATCTACTGGATCACCTCCAACGTGCTGACCATCGCCCAGCAGAAGTACCTTTACGCCCGCCATCCGCAGATGAAGGCCATGGTGGAGAAGGAACGGGCGGATATTGCCGCGGCGAAGAAGGCCAAGAAGTGAGCGAAGCGGAGGCGAACCCGCTGGCCAGGGAGGCTTCGCGCCTCTTTTCGGGCCGGGTGGACTTCCTGCTCTCCGCCCCCGCGCTCAAGTTCCTGCCCGAACCGACGGTGCCGGAGTTGGCGTTCTGCGGCCGCTCGAACGTGGGCAAGAGCTCGCTCTTGAACGCGCTCACCGGGCGGCGGTCGCTGGCGCGCACCTCGGTCACGCCGGGCCGCACGCAGGAACTGAACTTTTTCGAAGTGGGCCAGCCGACCCTGTTCCGCCTTGTCGACATGCCCGGCTACGGCTTTGCCAAGGCGCCGCCCGCCGTGGTGGAGAAATGGCGGCGGCTGGTGCGCGATTTCCTGCGCGGCCGCGTGGTGCTGAAGCGCACGCTGCTGCTGGTCGATGCGCGCCACGGTGTGAAGCCGGTCGACATCGAGATGATGCAGATGCTCGATGAGAGCGCCGCCAGCTACCGCGTGGTGCTGACCAAGGCGGACAAGATCAAGGCGAGCGAACTGGAAGCCGTGCTGGCCGCCACCCAGGCCGAGGCGCGCAAGCATTCCGCCGCCTATCCGGTGGTCCACGTGACCTCGTCCGAAAAAGGCATGGGCATCGATGATCTGCGCGCCGCGCTTATGGAAGACGCGCTGGGGCTTGCCCAATGAACCCGGCGGGCGCCCGTTCGAACGAACGTGCCCGCGAAGTCATCGCCGCCTGCCTCGCCTGCGGGCCGGACATTGCCGAAGTCGTCTCGGCCCGCGCGCGGCTGGAGGCCTACCCGCCGCGCACCGCGCTGCGCAGCGGGCACGAGCCTGACGAGCGGCTTTTCATCGTCATCGACGGCCACGCGCGGATGCACGCCTATTCGCTCGACGGGCGGCTGGTGGTGGTCGAGGATTTCTTTTCCGGCGACCTCTTCGGCGAAGGTGCGCTGACCGGCGCGGCGAGCAGCGCGGACGAGGTTTCCGCCGTGGAACAGACTGTCGCCGGGATCATCGCCGCGCCTGAAATGGTCACGCTGATGAGCCAGTACAGCGCCGTCGCCATGGCCATGTCGCGCCTGCTGGTGGCGCGCCTCGCCTCGCTTACCCGGCGGCTGGTGGAGGGCTCCACGCTATCCGCAACGGGCCGCATTCACGCTGAACTGCTGCGGCTGGCGCGGGCGCAGGGGGGAACGCGCATTTCGCCTGCGCCGGTCAACGCACAACTGGCGTTGAGGGTGGCCTCGACGCGGGAGACAGTCTCGCGGACGATCTCTGCCCTCTTGAAGCGCGGGATCCTGGGGAGGGATGGGGACGACTTGCTGATCGTCAGCCCGCATAGGCTGGAGGAACTGGTTTATTGAGGGGCGTTGCCAGGGTCCGTCGATTTATCGAAGAAGCGGGCATTCCGGACATGACAACATTGCAGACATTCGTCGTGAATAGACGTATGACCTGAAATATGGTTCGCTGGCTGGTTGTTATGATTGCAGCATTGACGCTCGGAACTACGGTGGCAGCATCACCGGGTGCCAATCCAAGATCTGTCTTTGCTGCACACGATCCGTACGGCCGGCTTCCAAATACCGGCATTCGGAATCTCGGCACGGTGAGGGTGAAGGCGTCCACCTACGTCATCTACTATTTGGAGTTCGTGAATCCACTTTCTGGCCATGGTCAGCAACGAATAGCGATCATCAAAAACGACAAAAGCTTTGCTGGTGCATATCAATGCACAATTGGCCCACGCGATGCGAGGCTGATCGTCGGCAAGGACAGGCTCACCGTATGGGTGCAAAACGTTCGCGAACCATTTGTGATCAAGTTCGACCAGCGCGGCCCAACGCGCAATGCGTTCTTCTGCGGTGAAGGGTCGGGCTGGGAAGATTCGATCTGACGCGTCAATGCCCGCTTCCCTGACACAGTCGCCGTTACTGAATCTCAACACAAGGCAACATTCCAGACTACCCTCTTCGCAATCCAAAAACCCTCGTCGCCCCGTGCTTGACACGGGGCTTGGCTACCTTTCCGCGTCAGGATTCAGCACTCCGCCGTCCGGATACCACTGCTCCCACAGATCTAGCCAATCGGGATTGTCGGCCTCGATCAGCGCGAATTTCCATTCGCGACGCCATTTCTTGACCAGCTTTTCGCGGGCAATGGCGGGTTCGATTTCCTCGTGCCGTTCGGCATAGACCAGCCGCTTCTTGCCAAAGTCCGCGACATGGATCGAGCCTGTGTTTTCGCGGTGCTGCCAGATCCGGCGGGCCAGATCGGAGGTAACGCCAACGTACATGCCGCCGCGATAACGGTTTGCCATGATGTAAACCCAGCCGCCCTTTTCCATCCGGCCATCATGCCAAACGAGGCGTCGGGAGGGAAGCCAAGCCCCGTGTCAGGCACGGGGCGACGGGGTGGTTTGGACAGGTCGGTCCCCTAAACCATCCCACCCCGAACCGCCGTAATCGCCAGGATCCGCACGTCATCCACCTCGCCGATCGGCTCGGCAAAGGCGTCCTCGCCGCCGCGCAGGAAGAGGCTTGAGGCGAAGGCTTCGCTCACTGTCAGCACGCCGGGAACGGCGACATCGAACAGGCGGTCGAGCTGGGCAACGGTGCGGCCGACGAGGGCGGGGGGGCTCTCCAGCCAGTGGGCCATGCCATAGTGCCCGGCAATCTTTACCGGCAGGCCATCGCTCGGCAGTTCCAGCGCAGCGCGGGCGTGGTCCCAAGCCTCCTGCGAGGTGGCGAAGGCGGCGAAGCGGGCGTTGCCGGCGGGGAGGACGAGCATCGGCTGCGCCTGCAATCCCGCCGCCGCCTGCCGGAAGGGGGTGAGCACCCGGTCCAGCGCGTCGGCGAATGCGGCATCGTCGAGATCGTCGATCCCTTCGAAGCCCAGCTTGAGCAGCACGACCAGCCGACGGTCGGCGCGGCCTTCGCTCGCCTTGCGGCCTGACGGCGCGACGCGGGCGGTGCGCGGCCAGCGGATCACCGCCTGCTCGCGCCCGGTATCGCGCCAGCGCTCGGCAATGTGCGCCGTCCATACCCCTTCGCCATAGGGGCCGGGGCCTTCATCGACGATCAGCAGCTGCACCGCTTCGCCATCGATCTGGCGGGCGTTGCGGCAAGCGCTGCCCATGGCCACTTCGCTGGCGAGCGCGGTGGCGAGCGGTTCGAATTCGCCGGTGGTGTGCGCCGTCGCCATCACGCTGGCGGCCGCGTCCATGCAAGCGGTGTAGCGCGCCAGCCAGTCCGCGCCGTAGGGCGCAACGGACTGGGCGATGAAGTCGTCCTCGGCGGTCGGCAAAACGATGTGCAGTTCGCAGCCACGGGCCAGAACCTGTTCGGCGATGACGATGTCTGCCCCCGCCGCCAGCGCGCCAAAGGCGAAGCCGGGTCGGATGCGGTTAAGCTCGGCGTCGATGCGTTCACGCAACGGGCCATCGCCCTCGGCCGCGACGCCGAGGTGCCCGGCGAAATTGAGCGAGGCGGGTGGGCGGTGCGCGTCGATCCAGTCGGTGGACAGGCCGCGCGCCTCGGCAATCAGGCGGAGCTGGCGGCGGGTGGCGGCGCGATCGGTCCAGTCGCCGCTATCGAGCGCCATGGCGGCATCGAGCGCGGCCGGGGCGGCGGACGGCTCGCAGATCAGCAGCGCCTCGGCCCGGATCGCGGCAAGGAAATAGGGGGTTTCCGCCAAGGGCTCGCCGCTGTCGATCTGGGCCAGCACGCCTTGCGCAATGCGGCGCGCCTCGGCCTCATCGCCGGCAAGCAGGTGCAGGCTGGCCATGTTGATGCGGGTAAAGGGCTGGGGGCGCAGCGCATCGGCGCGGGCATAAAGCGCGGCGGCTTCGCAGAGGCCGGCCTTTCGCGCCTCGCCATCCAGACGCAGCGCGCGGTCCTTTTTAAGGCGGGCGGCGACGGCCAAGGCTGACGGATCGTCACGCCGCTCGTCATACCGGCCTTCGCGCAGCAGGGCTTCGGCATGGTCCAGCGCACCGGCACGGGCCGCTGTGACAATCGCGGCAAGAGTGGGGGTGCGAAACATCGGTCCATGCATAGCCTTGGTTCCTGACAAACGGAAGAAGCCCTGCCGGGGTCGTGGCGGCAGGGCTTCCCTTCCGGAGGACTGGGCCGGAATGTCGTTAGCGCTTGGCGCCACCGATCTTGATGGTGCTGTCGAGAGCCACCGCCGGGGTGTTCTTCGAATTCAGCGCCGCGATGCGGGCCTGGACCTGGGCCTGGGCGATCGTCACCGCCTTTTCGTAGCACTGGCGCTTCAGCATCGAGTTGCCGAGGCCGTCGCTTTCGCGCATTTCGCAGACCGAGCGGGCGGCCGAGTGAATGCGCTGGTGCACCTTCTTCAGGCCTTCGGGATTGTTCAGGTCATAGCCCGAGAGGTTCACTTCGCGCTGGCTGGTTTCGGCCTGGGCGTGGGCGGTGGAGGAGAAAGCCAGAGCGGCGAGAGCGGCAGCGGCGAGAGCGATGGTGTTGGTCTTGATGGTCATTTCGATTTCCCTTCCTGTCTTGCTTGGGTGACCCCTTGCTAGGCCGGGCAAACGTCCGGCACGCGTGACGGCCGTCACGGTGCGATTTTTTTCGAATTTTTTTGAAAGACGCGGCGAGGCGCCTGCCGGTCAGGTCGCGAAAAGCTGGCCGATGTCGGCGAAGGCCTTGATTTCAATGGCGTTGCCCGAAGGATCGCGGAAGAACATCGTCGCCTGTTCGCCCACTTCGCCCTTGAAGCGAACATAGGGTTCGATGGCAAAGGCGACGCCGGCGGCGCGCAGCCGATCGGCCAGGGCGTGCCATTCCTCCATCGGCAGGACGAGGCCGAAGTGCGGCACCGGCACGCCGTGGCCGTCGACCGGATTGGCGCCCGCGTCCTGTGACCGCTCACCCACGCAATGCGCGACGATCTGGTGACCGTAGAAATTGAAGTCGATCCACGCCTCGCTGCTGCGGCCTTCGCTGCAGCCCATGACGCCGCCCCAGAAGGCGCGCGCCTCGGCCAGATCGCGGACGGGGAAAGCGAGATGGAAGGGAGGCAGGCTCATGCCCAGCGGGTTAAGCGTTCAGCCTCGACACTGTCAAACTGAACGGCTACCGCAGCGGGCATGAAGCTCATCATTGGCAACAAGAACTATTCCAGCTGGTCGCTGCGCGGCTGGCTGGCGGCGAAGCAATCGGGGATCGCCTTTGAAGAGATCGTCGTGCCGATCCACACCGATGACTGGCCCGAACAGAAAAAGGCCATGGGCGAAGTGGCCCCCAGCCAGGGCAAGGTGCCGGTGCTGTGGGATGGCGACGCGGTCGTGTGGGATAGCCTGGCGATCATCGATTACCTGGCGGACAAGGTGGGGCGTGACCGGTTCTGGCCCAAGGCAGACGATGCCCGCGCCATGGCTCGCTCCATGGTCGCCGAAATGCATTCCTCGTTCGTCGCGCTGCGCAGCCAGTGCCCGATGAACGTGCGCCGCCGGGTGGAAGGCGCGAAGATTGACGATGCCGCCCGCGCCGATGTCGTGCGCATCCTCACCCTCTGGGCCGAAGCCCGCGCCCGTTTCGGCAAGGGCGGGCCGTTCCTGTTCGGAACCTTTTGCGCCGCCGATATCTTTTACGCACCAGTGGTCAGCCGGTTCATCACCTATGGAATCGGCGTGCCCGGCTTTGCCCAGGCCTATATGGAAGCGGTGTGGGAACACGAATGGCTGCAAGCCTGGGTGTCTGCCGCCGAAAGCGAAGACTGGGTGATCGAACAGTACGAGGTGCCGTCCAAATGATCCGCCGCATTCTTGCCCTTCTCGCCTGCCTGTCGCTGGTCTTCAGCCCGGCCGCCTTGGCCTGGGGTGAATATGGCCACCACACCACCGGATCGATCGCCTGGGCCAATATCAAGCCGGAAACCCGCGCCGAAATCCGCAAGCTGTTGCAGGCGGAAAAGGGGCTCGGCACGCCCGAATGCCGGGTCCGCAATATCGAGGATGCCAGTTACTGGCCCGATTGCATCCGCAAGCTGGCCTGGCGCTATGCCTATACCTTCCCCTGGCATTACCAGACGGAGCCGGTGTGCAAGCCCTATGATCCCAAGGCCAACTGCGCCAACGGCAACTGCGTGACCGGCCAGATCGAACGCAGCCGCAAGGTGCTGGCCGACAAGAGCCTTCCCGCTGCCGTGCGGCTGGAAGCCTTTGCCTTCCTCGTCCATTTCACCGGCGATCTGCACATGCCGCTCCATTCGGGCGACAATTACGATGCCGGGGCGAACAACGTGAAGGCCATCTACGGCATCGCGCCGATCAGCAACCTGCACTGGCTGTGGGACGGGGTGCAGGCGGAACGGTCGATCTCGTCCGCCGTGCCGCCGCTGGTCCGCACATACTCGCGGGAAGACCGCGCCGCGCTGTCCGGCGGGGTTCCGGCCGATTGGGGCCGCGAAAGCTGGGAACTGGCGCGCAAGATCTATACCCGCGCCTATGGATTCGATCCTTGCGACCGCAAGGATTTGCCGCCGCAGATCACCTGGAGCCCCGAAGCGATCGAGGCGAGCATCCCCGATGCCCAGCGCCGCGTCAGCCAGGCCGGTTTGCGGCTGGCCGATCTGCTGGACGGCGCGCTCGCCAAATAGCCGCTACTTCATCCGCTCGGTGGGATAGGGCGTACCGTCTTTTCGGTAATAGCCCTTGTCATCGAAGGTCATGTCGATGTCGGAATAGCCGCCGGCGCCGTCCTTGTTGCCGGCACTCAACGCCACGAAGACGCAGTCGGCCTCGCTTTCGTTGATCAGGTGGTGGCCGTTGGTCACACCCTTGGGCCAGGCGCAGATGTCGCCAGGGTACAGGACGGTTCGGCCATCGTCCTCGACCAGCACGGCCGTGCCGCTCAGCATGATGACCATTTCGTCCTCATCGTCATGCCAGTGGCGCTGCGATGACCATGCGCCGGGTTTCAGCACGACATGGCTGGCGCGCAAATCGGTCAGCCCGCCCGCCGGAGCCAGCCGCCGCCACCAGCGACCCTGAACCTCCTGATCGAAGGGCGCGGGATAGCCTGTGCGGTTGCTCTGTTCGATGTCTTCGACGGCAATCTTCGGCATGGCGTTTCTGTCCCTCCTTCAACGTGCAGCAGGCTGCCCGATTCCTCGACCATTTCCAATCCCGCCGAAACGCGATAAGCGCGCCGCATGATCGATGTCGTCGAACTGGCCGAAGAGCTTATCGCCTGCCCGAGTGTCACCCCGGCGACGGGCATGGTGTTCGACTGTCTGGAAAAGCACCTGCGTCCGCTCGGTTTTGCCGTGCACCGCAAGATCAGCGGCGAGGCGCCCGATGGCCCGGTGGAAAACCTGCTGGCGATCCGCAAGGGGCCGGACGGCAGCCGCCATTTCGCCATGGCCGGGCACTTGGATGTCGTGCCGCCGGGTGAAGGCTGGACCTCTGGCCCGTTCCTGCCCGAACGCCGGGGCGAACTGCTCTACGGGCGCGGCGCGGTGGACATGAAGGGCGCGATTGCCGCGATGATCGCGGCGGTGGAACGCATTCCCGCCGATGCCGGCACGGTCAGTCTGATCCTGACCGGGGACGAGGAAGGCCCGGCGAAATACGGTACTTTGGCGCTGATGGACACCATGCAGGAACTGGGCGCGATCCCCGACCTGTGCCTTGTCGGAGAGCCGACCTCCACCAACCGGCTGGGCGACACGATGAAGATCGGCCGGCGCGGATCGGTCAACATCTGGCTGGATGTCGAAGGGCGCGAGGGCCACGTTGCCTATCCGCATCTGGCGGACAACCCGGCGCCGCGGCTCGTCGCCATGCTGGCTGAACTCGACGCGCTAGTGCTCGATGAGGGCACCGAGTGGTTTCAGGCGTCGAACCTCGAAATCACCGATATTGCCATCGGCAATCCGGCGACCAACGTGATCCCGCCCAAGGCTTCGGCGCGCATCTCGATCCGTTTCAATGCGCTGCACACCGGGCAGGAACTGGCCGACCGGGTGAGCGCGATTGCCGAAAGGCACGGCGGCACCGCGCGCCCGGTCATTTCGGGAGAGGCCTTCATCACCCTGCCGGGGGACTTTTCCGCGATGATCGCCGATGCCGTGAAGGCGGAACTGGGGATCGTGCCGGAAGCCAGCACCACCGGCGGTACGTCCGACGCGCGGTTCCTCAAGACCCTGTGCCCCGTGATCGAATTCGGCCTGTGCAACGCGACGATGCACAAGCGCGACGAGGCGGTGGCAATTGCCGATCTGGAAGCGCTGGCGCGGATTTACGCGCGGGTGGCAGAGGCCGCGTTGCAAAAGTGACCCATCCAGACCCTCTCCATTTTCCTACAGGGCAAATGGGGAGGTGGCAGCGCGAAGCGCTGACGGAGGGGTAATGCGGGAGGGCCCAAACCCCTCCGTTTGGCCCTGACGGGCCAGCCACCTCCCCATTTGTGCCATTCGGCAAAAATGGAGAGGATCGTTTTCCTGTCGGCTTGCCACCAGCGCCACAGCCGTTAGTCTCACCCGCAACAATCTTTCACACGGGGAAATGGGCGCGATGGATCGGCGGCTGACTTTTTACATTCTGCTTGGCATGGTGCTGGGCGTTGTCGTCGGGCAGGCGCTGCACCTCACGGTCGATGCCGCGACGATCAAGGCTTCGGTCGCGCCGTGGCTCAAGCTGCTGTCGGACATCTTCCTTAACCTTATCAAGCTGCTGGTCGCACCGCTTGTGCTGTCGACCATCGTCGTCGGTATCGCCCACATGGGGGATAGCACGGCGCTCGGCCGCATCGGCTTTCGCGCGCTGGCCTGGTTCATCACCGCGAGCCTGATTTCGATCGGGCTGGGCCTGCTGATGGTCAACCTGCTGCAGCCCGGCATCGGTGCGCCGATTCCGGATGCCGCCGCCGCCGCCAAGGCCGTGGGCGAGGTGAAGGAGCTCAAGGCCACCGAATTCATCCTCTCGATCTTCCCCAAGAACGCCTTCGAGGCGATGGCGACCAACAATATCCTGCAGATCCTGGTCTTCTCGATCTTCGCGGGCGTGGCGCTCTCGGCCATTGGCGAGAAGGGCGCGGCGCTGGTGCGCGGTGCCGATGCGCTGGCCGAAATGATGCTGCAGATCACCGGCTACGTGATGCGCTATGCGCCGATCGCGGTGTTCGGCGCGCTTGCCAATGTCGTGGCGGCAAGCGGCCTCGAAATCCTCAAGACCTACCTTGAACTGCTGCTCGAATTCTACTTCAGCCTCGCGCTGCTCTGGGCGATCCTGCTGGGCATCGGTGCCGTGTTCCTCGGCCGCCGCATCTTCACGCTGATCCGCTACATCCGCCAGCCGATGATGATCGCCTTCTCGACCGCGTCGAGCGAGGCGGCGCTGCCCAAGATGTTCGAACAGCTCGACCGCTTCGGCGTGCCGCGCCGCATTTCGGGCTTCATGCTGCCGCTGGGCTATTCGTTCAACCTCGACGGTTCGATGATGTACATGAGCTTCGCGACGATCTTCATCGCGCAGGCCTATGGCATCGACCTGCCGGCGGCGACGCAGAT
>JBJTLW010000020.1:0-10977 GCA_046063225.1 Novosphingobium sp.
CCCAAAATGAAGACCAAGAGCGGCGTCAAGAAGCGCTTCAAGCTCACGGCTACCGGCAAGGTGAAGCACGGCGTTGCCGGCAAGCGCCACCGCCTGATGAGCCACAACGGCAAGTATATTCGCCAGAACCGCGGCACTGAACTGACCTCCGACGCTGATGCGAAGGTGATCAAGAAGTGGGCGCCCTACGGGCTGAACTGAGGAGCGCTGAACCATGAGCCGTATCAAACGGGGTGTTACCACCCGCGCCAAGCACAAGCGGATTCTCGATCAAGCCAAGGGCTATCGCGGTCGCCGCAAGAACACCATTCGCGTTGCGCGTCAGGCCGTCGAAAAGGCCGGCCAGTATGCCTATCGCGACCGCAAGGTTAAGAAGCGGAACTTCCGCGCCCTGTGGATCCAGCGCATCAACGCGGCTGTCCGCGCCGAAGGCCTGACCTATTCGCAGTTCATCCACGGCACCAAGCTGGCTGGCATCGAACTCGATCGCAAGGCGATGGCCGATCTGGCGATGAACGAGGGCGCGATCTTCGCAGCCGTCATCGCTCAGGCAAAGGCGGCACTCGCCTGAACCGATCAGGCCGCAAGGTCTGAACAAAAAGGCGCAGGAAAGGCTTCGGCTTTTTCCGCGCCTTTTTTCATGCCTCCTCCTGCCTGACCAATTGCCAGCCGCGCCGATTTCAGGCTTAGTCCGGCGATAAGAACAAACCAGAGGCAGGAATTGGTGTCGCAGATTTGCGAAGTAGAGGCGCGATTCTTCTGGCCGCCGCCGCCGTTGCGGCGCTATTTCACCACCTTCTACAACGTCGAAGTGCGCTTCGATGGGCCGCTTCCCCAGTGCGATTACCTGCACCCCGAATGGGCGAATTTCCGCATCCTTGACGGGTGCCGGCCCTTGGCGACCAACATGCGCGGCGACCGTGCGGCGGACACCAATTTCTATGTCACCGGCCCCAGTTGCCAGGCCGTGCGCTTTGAATTCGATTCCTCGCTGCGCATGTGGGGGATCGGCGTGCTGCCGCTCGGCTGGGCGAAATTCATCGGGCTGGACGCAGGCGACTGGGCCGATGCCCTGATCGATGGACACAGCGAGAGCGCGTTCGCCGAATTCGCGCCCCTGGCGCAGCAGCTCTATGGCGACAGGCCGGATGTTGCGGGTGAACTGGCCCGGATCACGCAATTCTTCCTCGATCGCGTGCAGCAACCGGTGCACGATGAAGCCCGCGTCCAGGCGATCCACGCCGCGCTGGTCGATCCCGAGGTGAACAGCGTGGGCCAGCTTGTCGAACGCGCCGGCGTCAGCCACCGCACGGTGGAGCGCGTGTGCCACCGCGCTTTCGGCTTTGCCCCCAAGATGCTGCTGCGCCGCCAGCGGTTCCTGCGCAGCCTGGCGAAGTACGTGCTGGATCCCAGCCTGAAATGGATCGGCGCGCTGGATAGCCAGTATCACGATCAGGCGCAGTTCGTGAAGGATTTCAAGCAGTTCATGGGCATGTCGCCGCGCCAGTATGCCGCGCTCGACAAGCCGATCCTCAATGCGGTGATGCGCGCGCGGGCGCAATTTGCCGGCAAGGCCGTGCAGGGACTCGATAGCCCGGGCAGCCGCGGGTAACAGCGCAGGTTGCCCCTGGCCGCCGGTGCCTCTAAAGGGCCGCGTTCAGGCCCCTTTCAGCAGGACAAATTGCCCGTGGATCACGCAAGCACCGGACAGGAAGCGCTCGCCCGCATCGAGGCGGCCGGCGATCTCGACAGCCTGGAGAAGCTGCGCGTCGAATTTCTCGGCAAGCAGGGGTCGATTTCGGGCCTGCTTAAGACGCTGGGCGGCATGTCGCCGGAAGAGCGCCAGGTCGAAGGGCCGAAGATCCACGCCCTGCGCGAAAGCGTGACCGAGGCGCTGGCAGGCCGCAAGGCTTCGCTGGAAGGCGCGGCGCTGGAGGCGCGGCTGGCGTCCGAACGCATCGACCTGTCGCTGCCCGCGCCGGACGCTGCGCGCGGTTCGGTCCACCCGGTTGCCCAGGTGATGGACGAGCTGGCGGAAATCTTCGCCGACATGGGCTTCGCCGTCGCCACCGGGCCGGAGATCGAGGACGACTGGCACAATTTCACCGCGCTCAACATGCCGGAAACCCACCCGGCGCGCGCCATGCACGATACCTTCTACTTCCCGGACAAGGACGCCGAAGGGCGCGACATGCTGCTGCGCACGCACACCAGCCCGGTGCAGATCCGGTCCATGCTGGCGTGCGTGAAGGAAAATCCGGGGGGCGCGCCGCTGCGCATCATCGCGCCGGGCCGCGTCTATCGTTCGGACAGCGACGCCACCCACACGCCGATGTTCCACCAGGTGGAAGGCCTCGTCATCGACAAGGGCATCCACCTCGGCCACCTGAAGTGGACGCTGGAAACCTTCCTCAAGGCCTTCTTCGAGCGTGAGGACATCGTCCTGCGCCTGCGCCCGAGCTACTTCCCCTTCACCGAGCCGTCGGTGGAAGTGGACGTCGGCTTCAAGCTGGAGAACGGGCGCCGCGTGCTGGGCGGCAGCGGCGATGCGCCGGGCCATGGCTGGATGGAGCTGCTGGGCAGTGGCATGGTCAACCGCAAGGTCATCGAATTCGGCGGGCTCGATCCCGATGAATGGCAGGGCTTTGCCTTCGGCGTCGGTGTCGACCGCCTCGCCATGCTGAAATACGGCATGGACGATCTGCGCGCCTTCTTCGACGGCGACGTGCGCTGGCTGCAGCACTACGGTTTCAACGCGCTTGACGTGCCGACCCTGTCGGGCGGCGTCGGCACTCCGGCCTGAGAGGGAGAAAGACCATGAAGTTCTCGCTCTCCTGGCTGAAGTCGTACCTGGAAACCGACGCTTCGGTGGAAGCCATCTCGGCCACGCTCAACGCGGTGGGTATCGAGGTGGAAGGCATCGAAAACCCGGCGGAAAAGCTGGCCGGTTTCCGCGTCGCCAAGGTCCTGACGGCCGACAAGCACCCGCAGGCGGACAAGCTGCAGGTGCTGACCGTTGATACCGGCGATGGCACTGCGCCGCTCACCGTGGTCTGCGGTGCGCCCAATGCGCGGGCCGGGCTGGTCGGCGTACTCGGCCTGCCCGGCGCAACGGTTCCGGCCAACGGCATGGTGCTGAAGGTTGCCGCCGTGCGCGGGGTCGAATCGAACGGCATGATGTGCTCGACCCGCGAACTGGAGCTGGGTGACGATCACGACGGCATTATCGAGCTTCCCGCCGATGCCCCCATCGGCACGCCCTTTGCCGATTACCACGGCGCAGATCCGGTGTTCGACGTGGCGATCACGCCGAACCGGCCGGACTGCATGGGCGTTTACGGCATCGCGCGCGATCTCGCCGCTGCCGGCCTCGGCACGCTGAAGCCGATCGAGGCGGTCGATGTCGCCGGCACCTTCCCCTGCCCGGTGGAGGTCCGCACCGACGATCCCGCCGGTTGCCCCGCCTTTTACGGCCGGGTGATCAAGGGCGTGAAGAACGGCCCCAGCCCCCAGTGGCTGCAAGACCGCCTGAAGAGCGCGGGCCAGCGCCCGATTTCGGCGTTGGTTGATGCGACCAACTACCTGATGCTCGCCTATGGCCGCCCGGCGCACGCCTATGACCTTGCCCAGCTGAACGGCGCGGTCGTCGCGCGCAAGGCGAAGGATGGCGAGCAGGTCGTCGCGCTCAATGAGAAGACCTACACGCTCGATGCGAGCATGACGGTCATCGCCGATGACAGCGGCGTGCATGACATTGCCGGCATCATGGGCGGCGAACATTCGGGCTGTTCGGACGGCACCAGTGACGTCCTGCTGGAAATCGCCTATTTCGATCCGGCGCACATTGCCGCAACGGGCCGCGCGCTGAACCTCACTTCGGACGCGCGCCAGCGGTTTGAACGCGGGGTTGATCCGCAGTTCCTCGAGACTGGCCTGCAGCACCTGACCAAGCTGATCCAGACGCTGTGCGGCGGTGAGGCTTCGGAGGTGATCCGTGCCGGCTCGCCGCCTTCGGGGGCCAGGGCCGTTGCCTATGACCCATCGCTCAGCGCCACGCTGGGCGGCGTGCCGATTTCCGACGAGCGGCAGAAGGCGATCCTTGAATCGCTGGGCTTCACGGTCGGTTCCGACTGGACGGTGACGACCCCCGGCTGGCGCTGCGACGTGGCCGGCGCGCCCGATATCGTCGAGGAAGTGGTGCGCATCCACGGGCTCGACAATATCGAAAGCGTCGCCCTGCCGCGCGCCGATGGCGTGGCGCGTCCCACCGCGACCGCCGCACAGAAGCTTGAACGCCGCCTGCGCCGCGCTGCGGCCGCGCGCGGGCTGAACGAGGCGGTCACCTGGTCGTTCCTGCCGACGGGTGAGGCCGAACACTTCGCCGAGGGCGACTTGTGGACCCTGGCCAACCCGATCAGCGAGGACATGAAGGCGATGCGCCCCTCGCTGCTGCCGGGGCTGCTTTCGGCTGCGCGCCGCAATGTCGATCGCGGGGCATCGGGGTTGCGTCTGTTCGAAATCGGCCGCCGTTACCTGCGCGGCGAAGGCGGGCATTCGGACGAGCGCCTGTCGCTCGCGGTCGTGCTAGTCGGCGCAAGGCCCGCGCGTGGCTGGGCGAGCGGCAAGGCCGTGGCCTTCGATGCTTTCGACGCCAAGGCCGAGGCCATTGCCCTGCTGGCCGAAGCCGGTGCGCCGGTCGATAACCTGCAGGTCATGGGAGAGGCCGGGGCGCAGTTCCACCCCGGCCAGTCGGCGACGCTTCGGCTTGGCCCCAAGAACGTGCTGGCGCGCTTCGGCATGGTCCACCCGGTAACGGCCAAGGCCTTTGACATCGATGTGCCGGTGGCCATGGTCGAACTGTTCCTCGATGCCATCCCGGGCAGGAAGGGCGCCGCCACCTTCGCGCGCACGCACTATGCACCGCCCGCGCTGCAGGCGGTAACGCGCGACTTTGCCTTCCTCGTCGGCGCCGATGTTCCGGCGGGCGATCTGGTGCGCACGGTCAAGGGCGCGGACAAGGCGAATATCGTCGCTGCCCGCCTGTTCGATGATTTCCGCGGGGCAGGCGTTCCGGAAGGACAGAAGAGCCTCGCCATCGAAGTGACGCTGCAACCGGGCGAAAAGAGCTACACCGACGAAGACCTGAAGGCGGTTGCCGAAAAGGTGACGGCGGCGGCGGCCAAGCTGGGCGCGGTGCTGCGCGGATGAAAACCGCGCTCGTCACCGGAGCCTCGGCCGGCATCGGCGAGGCCTGCGCGCGTAAGCTGATCGCCACCGGCTGGCGCGTGGTCGGCACCGGGCGCCGGGCGGAGCGGCTTGACGATCTTGCGCGCGAATTGGGCGATGCATTCGTTCCGGCCGTGTTCGATATCCGCGACGAGGCCGCGCGCGATGCGGCGTTGGCTGCGCTGCCGGTCGATGGCTTCGATCTGCTGGTCAACAACGCCGGCCTCGCGCTCGGCACGGGTCCCGCGCAGGCGAGCGACCTTGACCAGTGGAAGACCATGATCGAGACGAACGTGACCGCGCTGGTCTCGATCACGCACAAGCTGCTGCCCCGGCTGATCGAACGCAGGGGCGCGGTGATCAACCTGTCCTCGGTGGCGGCGACCTATCCCTACACCGGCGGTAACGTCTATGGCGGGACCAAGGCCTTCGTGCGCCAGTTCAGCCTTGGCCTGCGGTCCGACCTTGCCGGCACCGGCGTGCGCGTGACCTCGATCGAACCGGGGCTGGTGGAAACCGAATTCACCATGGTGCGCAACGGCGGCGACAAGGCCGCCAACGACGCGCTTTACGGCGGCGCCAACCCGCTCGACGGCAACGACATTGCCGATGCCGTGGTGTGGATCGCCAACTTGCCGCCGCACTACAATATCAACACGATCGAAATGATGCCGGTGACGCAAAGCTTCGCCGGCTTCCAGATCGCCCGCAACTCCTGACGAACTGTTTGCCAGCCCGTGACTTCCAATCGCCGCACCTTCGCCATCATCTCGCACCCTGACGCGGGTAAGACCACGCTGACGGAAAAGCTGCTGCTGCAAGGCGGCGCGATCCACCTTGCGGGCCAAGTGAAGGCACGCGGTGCGGCGCGGCGGGCGCGATCGGACTGGATGAAGATCGAGCAGCAGCGCGGCATTTCGGTCACGTCCAGCGTGATGACCTTCGAAAAGGACGGCATCACCTTCAACCTGCTCGACACGCCGGGGCACGAGGACTTTTCCGAGGATACCTATCGCACGCTGACGGCGGTGGACTCGGCGATCATGGTGATCGACGCGGCCAAGGGTATCGAGCCGCAGACCCGCAAGCTGTTCGAGGTTTGCCGCCTGCGCTCGGTGCCGATCATCACCTTCGTCAACAAGGTCGACCGCGAAGGCCGCTCGCCCTTCGAGACGCTGGACGAAGTGGCCGATGCGCTGGCGCTTGACGTCTGCCCGATGGCCTGGCCGGTCGGGCTGGGCGGGCAGTTCCAGGGCGTGCTCGATTTCGCCAGCGGCGAGATCAGCCGGCCCGAGGGCGACAGCCGCGAGTTTCTGGGCAAGCGGGACAAGGAACCGCTGCCCGCCGACATTGCCGACGAGGTGGAACTGGCGCAGGGCGGCTATCCCGCCTTCGATCTGGAAGCCTATCGAAACGGCGACCTGACCCCGGTCTATTTCGGATCGGCGCTCAAGAATTTCGGCGTCTCGGAACTTATCGACGCCATCGCCCGCTATGCCCCGCCGCCGCGCCCGCAGCCTTCGGACAGCGGCACCATCGATCCGGCGAACAAGGAAGTGACCGGCTTCATCTTCAAGGTCCAGGCCAACATGGACCCCATGCACCGCGACCGCATTGCCTTCATGCGGCTGGTTTCGGGCACCTTCAAGCGCGGCATGAAGCTCACCCCTTCGGCGCTGGGCAAGCCGGTGGCGATCCATTCGCCGATCCTGTTCTTCGCGCAGGACCGCGAAATTGCCGATACGGCGGAACCGGGCGACATCATCGGCATCCCCAACCACGGCACGCTGCGGGTGGGCGATACGCTGAGCGAGACGAACAAGGTGCGCTTTACCGGCCTGCCGAACTTCGCGCCGGAAATCCTGCGCCGCGTCGCACTGAAGGATCCGACCAAGACCAAGCAGCTCCGGAAGGCGCTTGACGACCTGTCCGAAGAGGGCGTGATCCAGGTGTTCTACCCGGAGATCGGCTCGGCCTGGATAGTCGGCGTGGTTGGCCAGCTGCAGCTTGATGTGCTGATTTCGCGGCTGGAGGCCGAATACAAGGTAGAGGCCGTGCTCGAAGCCTCTCCCTTCGATACGGCGCGCTGGATCAAGGGCAGCGATGCCGCGCTGAAGGCGTTCGCGGACTTCAACATGGCAAACCTTGCCAAGGACCGCGACGGCGACCCGGTGTTCATGGCCCGGTCTGCCTGGGACGTCGGCTACCAGCAGGAAAAGAACCCGGACCTGGTATTCTCCGCCACCAAGGAACGGTAAGGCCTACTGCACCACCAGAAAATACCGCGCGTCACCCGATCCGCGGTTGAGCACTTCGATGGTGTAGCGCTGGGTGAACAGCGGCACCCATTTGCACAGCCCGCCGCGCCCGCTTTCATCGGTGCAAATCGGCTTCGATTGCGGGTCGAGCACGCGCAGGGCCAGCTTGTCGCCCGTCGGTGCCGACAGGGCGATGGTCGCCCCGGTGCCGGAAAGGAACAGCTGGCTGAAGCTTTCGCGCCCGCCAACGCCCAGTTTGCCGCTGCGGTATCCGGGGCCAAGCGGCCGTCCGCGATAGGGCGCGGCGGCCTGCCCGCGCGAGGCATCGCGCCAGGCGGGGACGGGATCGGTGGGCGAGGCTTCGAGCGGGCGCGATCCCGATGCGTCGATCAGGTGCACCGCATGGGCCAGCGCCTTGGTATCGCCGCGGCTTTCCGCATCGGCGGCATCGGCCAGAGCATTGGCGAGCCGCTGGACTGGCGACACCTCGCCCGCCGCTTCGGCGGAACTGACGCTCGGCGACATGGCGCAGGCCGAGGCCAGCAGCAGCGTGGCAAGCGATAGGACGGGGGTACGGGTCATGACCTGGTCTCCGGTGCAACGACGAAACAGGCGCCCTTTTCGCTGGGCGCAAGGTTGAGGGTAAGGCGGTGCCGCTCGGCAATGGCGCGGGCGAGCGCAAGGCCAAGCCCGGCGCTGTGGCGGCGGCCGGTGCCCTGCGCCTGGATCGAGGCGCGGCCACGGCGGAAGCGGTCGAAAATGTTCTCGCGCTCGTCCTCGGGAACGCCGGGGCCATCGTCGGACACGGTGAGCGTTGGCCCTTGTTCGAGCGCAAGGCGGACGGTGCCGCCGGCGGGGACATATTTGAACGCGTTGTCGAGCAGGTTGGTGATCAGCCGGGTCAGCTGCATCTCCTCGCCCTGGCACACGATGCCCGGCATGATCGAACGGACGAAGCGGTGGCCGCTTTCCTCGGCGCTGTCGGCGTAAAGTTCACCGATGCGGCCCACCAGCTGGCTGAGGTTCACCGGCGACAGGCCCAGCCGATCGCCTTTGCGCGCCTCGCTGGTGGCAATGTCGAGCAGCGATTCCAGCAAGGCGACCAGATGCCGGATCTCTGCCCGGGCGTCTGAAAGGTGCTGGCGGTCGTCATCGTCCTGCGCCTTGGCCAGCGCCTTCACCAGCCGGTTATCGAGGTGCATCAGCGGCGTGCGCAATTCGTGTGCCACCTGATCGGTGGTTTCGCGGTGCGCGTTGACCATGCGCCGCAGGTGGGCCAGCGCTTCGGAGGTGTGGCGCGTCAGCTCGCCGATCTCGTCGCGCTCGGCGCTGCCCTCTTCGAGCGCTTCGAGGCTGGGATCATCAGGTTCGCGGAAGGCGCGGTTGATGCGGCCGACGCGCCGCGCCAGGATGTTCGCGCGCCAGCGGCCGATCAGGCCGACCACGGCGGCGGCCAGCGCGCCGGCGGCCAGGAAGGCCCAGTTTATGCGTGCGGCAAGCGCCGAATCGTAGCCATATTCGCGCGCCACCAGCAGCTTCAGATCGGGCGCGAGCTGCGTGGCGCGGGCATAGGCGGGGACATTGCCCGACAGCGTGATGTAGCCGGCTTCCGACAGGCGGGCATCAAGTTTGGGCCAGACGCCGATATCGCCGGCGAGCGCGCGGCCGGCATTGTCCGCCACCAGATAGTGCGAGGCATTGCCGTCGTCGGCGGCAAGGGCCAGCCGGTCCTCGATCCGCTTGGCCAGTTCGGCCTGCCCGCCGCTGGCGTGAATATCGGCCATGCCCGCCAGATCGACATCGACCGCGCGGACCAGCGCCGCCCGGCTCGACCGGTCGAGCGTAGTATAGGTCACCACCCAGAGCAGCAGGGTGACGCCCACCGATACGAGCATCGCCCAGACCACCAGCCGGGCGAAGATCGAATCGCGGAAACGGACGTCACCGGCGGCCATCGCCTAGCGGCCCTCCAGCAGGCGGTAGCCGGTGCCCCAGATGGTTTCGAGCGCCGGGGTGGCGAACCCGTCTTCCAGCTTGCGGCGCAGGCGGCCGATGTTGACGTCGACCACGTTGGTCTGCGGATCGAAGTTCATCTTCCACACGTCGCGCAGCAGCATTTCGCGCGTCACCACCTCGCCCGCGTTTTCCATGAAATAGCGGAACAGCTCGAACTCCTTGGGGCTGAGCGCGATGTGCCGGTTGGCGCGAAAGGCGGTGCGCGCCTTGGTGTGGCATTCGAAGTGGCCATAGATGATTACGGCGGCGTGCTCGCGCCCCGAATTGCGGCGGTGCAGGGCGCGCAGGCGGGCGATCAGTTCCTCCGCCTCGTAGGGCTTGGCCAGGTAATCGTCGGCCCCGGCATCCAGCCCTTCGGCCCGGTCGGTGGTGCGGCCCAGCGCCGAAAGCATCAGCACCGGCGTGCCAACCCCGCTTTCGCGCAGGCGCTTCAGGATGGTCATGCCGTCAAGATCGGGCAGCATGCGGTCAAGAATGATGACATCGAAGCTGTCGCGCCCGGCGCGCAGCAGGCCGGCCGAACCGGTGCTTTCCCAGATCAGGTTGTCACCATTGGCACGGGCCAGCGCCTGCACTTCCTCGGCGGCGCGCTGATCGTCTTCAACGTAGAGGATATTTATCCCGGCCATTGATTCCCCAAGTCCCTGTTCAAGCTGCCAGCCCGTCATCTTGCTGACAAGCGCCGTCATCTTGCTAACGGCCTCTAATTGCTGGGGCGGTTAGTGCCAGACACTTGACCTGTCATGTGCATGACATTTGCTGTTAGGAATGGGTTAGCGGCCTCGATCCTTGAATCTTTGATGCGTGCGCCAATCACATCCGTGATTGGCTTGGCAACACCCGCCCGCTCCCAAAAAAACGGACCGCGTTGCCGGAGGTTGGCAACGCGGTCCTATCGCCTGACCTGTTCTTGGGGAATGATGGTCAGGCCAGGCGATCCCAGGAAGGGGTTCTGGCTGGGCTTGGCGAAGGCGATCACGCCGCTGATTCCCTGAGCAAAGCCGTTGTAGGAAACCCCGGCATGCGATGCGCCCGGTCCGGCAAGAAAGCCGAACAGGTGCACGGTCGAATTGGTTTCCTGGAACGTTGCATTGGTCCCGAGCACCATCGACGGTGCGGCCGTGCCGCCGGTCGAACCGAAGTTGTACGTTGTACCGTTGATCGTCACGCTGGCATCAAGTCCGACCCGTTGCGTTCCGAAGTTGACCGCAAGTGCCGCGCTGTTGACTGTGCCCGGCGCCACGGCACCCGACTGCATGATTGGCTTGGTCGAGCCGACCATCGCATAGGTTGCCGTGCCCGAGGTTGGCAGGTTGGTGGCCGGCGTGCCCCATATGGTTGAAAGTCCCCCGTTCGCCGGAATTTCCGATTCCAGGTTGTTGGAACTGCGGTTGATCACTGTGCCGCCGGCCCAGCGCGACCAGCCGATCACCCCGCCAGAGGTGCCATAGTCCACGACGCTGGCGGTCCCGCGCGC
>JBJTLW010000171.1:0-21929 GCA_046063225.1 Novosphingobium sp.
GCATTGCCGTTGAGCCGCAACGAACGCGCGGTCGGTCCGCCGAAGGGATCGGTGCCGCCTTCTTCGTAATCCCAGTGCGCCCCGCTATCGATCGGCTTGGTCGGCTCGTCCGGCGCGAGGTAATAGAAGGCCGAGCCCGGAAAGGAATCGCCGGTGCGTTCGAACGGCATCGGCTCCAGCTGAACTTCCGCCTTGCCGGCATTGCCGATGGCGAGCTGGGTCCAGTCACCCGGAGCGGCAATGGCCGGAAAGCCGACTGCGGCGAGCATAACGGCGGCTCGCTTGCCCACATGCTTGCGCCGCCGCTTAGTGCCCATGCCGGGTGCACGGCGGCTCAGCCGCGCGGAAAAATCGCGCGGGGGCAATTCGGCAGAAGAGGCGGCATTCGCAGGCATCATTCCATCCGGTCGGAGCGGCGCAAAACTACGCGCGAAGCGCGTAACCCAGGGTGCCCCATCCGCGCACCTGCCGATTCCGCAGCGTGCCGAAGGGGGACAGTCCCGCTTCCTAGCGTGAATCGGTTAATGAACCTCCCGCTTGCGCCTCGCGCCGCTCCGGCGTAGGGGCGCGGCCACGTCATGGGTTGTCCGGTGAAAGCCGGACCTAAGAGGGAAGCGGGTTCCAATCCTGCGCTGCCCCCGCAACTGTGACCGGGGAGTGCCGCTCCCACATGCCACTGGTTCTAAACCGGGAAGGCGGGGCGGCATCTTGATCCGGGAGCCAGGAGACCTGCCGATGACGGTCGTTCCGCAGCCGGGCGGGGTGCACCGGATGTAAGCAGGAGCCCGCGAATTCGTGCGGGCGGCCTCGCCATGAACGGCATTCGTTCATGTGTGGAGGTTTTTGCGTGAAATATCTGTTTTTGCTGGGTTGTTCCTTTGCCGTCGCGGCGCCCGCCTGGGCCAACGAGGACGTTGTCTATTCGGTTGCCAACCGTATCGGTGACGAGGAAATCACCGTCCTCGCCTCGGGACTGCGCCAGCCGGTGGACAGCACCGGACAGGCGATCAGCGTGGTCGCTGCCGATGAGCTGGCATCGATCCAGGGGCCGGACATCACCCGCGTTCTCGAACGCCTGCCGGGGGTTACGCTGACCCGCAACGGCGGGCTGGGCGCGTTCACCGGCGTGCGCGTGCGCGGTGCCAGCTCGGAACAGACGCTGGTGCTGGTTGATGGTGCGCGCGTCGCGGACGTGTCCTCGCCCGGTAGCGGTTTCGATTTCGGCACGCTGCTTTCCGGCAACATTGCCAAGGTGGAACTCCTGCGCGGATCGAACAGTGTTATCTGGGGATCCGATGCGATTGGCGGGGTGGTCGCGGTCACGACCAAGGCGACCGAAGGCCTCGACGCTTCGGCCGAATATGGCGCCTATGACAGCTTTACCGGCGCGGCATCGGGCGGGATCAAGGCGGGTGCGCTGACACTGTCGGTCAACGGCGGCTATGCCCGCAGCGACGGCTTCTCCGCGCTGGCGGCCGATGCCGAGGCCGATGGCTTCGAACAGTGGCAAGTGGGCGGCCGTGCTGCCGTGGATCTTGGTGGCGGTCTGAACGCTTTCGTCGATGCGCGCTATGCCCGGTCCGATACCGACATCGATTTCTCGTTCGCCAACGATTACGTGCAGACGATGAAGCAGGCATCGGGCCGCGCCGGGGTGACTTATGCCTCCGACGCGATCGATCTGGCGGCGTCCTACAGCCTTGCCGACACCAACCGCGCCTATGCCAGCCCGTTCTTCGGCTACGCCTACGATGGACGCAACCAGACGGCGGAACTGCGCGGGCGCTGGAAGGCGGCCGGGGCGTTTTCCGTCCTGTTCGGTGCGGGGCACACCTGGGATCGCTACGAAGGCACCTTCGATACGCGCCAGACCTCCCGTCAGGCGAGCGGCCACCTGCTGGCGGATTACTCCACCGACACCGTGACCTTTGCCGCCGGGGCGCGGCTCGATCATCACAGCCGCTTCGGCGATGCCTGGTCGATGGGCGCCAACGGATCGGTGAAGATCGGCGGCGAATGGCGTGTGCGGGCCTCCTATGGCGAAGGCTTCAAGGCGCCGACGCTTTACCAGCTGTTCGGTTTTGCCGGCAATCTGGCGCTCGAACCGGAACGCAGCCGGTCCTACGAAGCGGGGATCGAAAAGGGCGACCGCGCATCGCGCCTGCACTTTGCCGCAACGGTGTTCCGTCGCGATAGCCGCAACCTCATCGATTACGATGCCAACGCCAACTGCGGCTGGGGCGGCTATCTGAACGTCAGTGGTGCGCGCGCATCGGGCTTTGAACTGGAAGCCGATGTTCGCCCCGTAGAGACGCTGCAACTGCGTGCGGCCTATTCCTACGTGAAGTCGGTGAACCGCACGACCGGCCGCGATCTCTATCGCCGTCCGCGCCATGCGCTCAGCCTGTCGGGCGATTGGACGACACCGCTGCACGGCCTTGTCATCGGTGCCGACACGCGCTTCGTCGGGCCGAGCATGGACGACCAGTTCGGTGACAGTGATCCGACCAACGATGTGCGCCTGCAAGGCCACGTCGTGCTGACCCTGCGCGCCAGCCTGCCGGTGACCGAGCAGTTCGATCTGTTCGGCCGGATCGAGAATGTCGGCAACGCTGATTACCAGACGGTGGCGGGCTACAATACGCCGGGCCGCAGCGCCTATATCGGCGCGCGGGCGCGGTTCTGAACCATGCGGGCGGGCATCCTGCTGGCACTGCTGCTCGGAGCCTGCGCTCCGACGCAGGCCGGCCGGGTGCCCGACCAAGCGCCCAGACGGTCCGGGCCGACCATCGTCAGTCTCAACCCCTGTACCGATGCCATTTTGGCAGAGGTTGCCGAACCCGCGCAGATCCTGGCGGTTTCGGCCTGGAGCCATGATCCGGCGTCGAGCTCGATGGACGTCACCCAGGCGCGCCGCTTCGCCAGCACCAACGGATCGGTGGAAGAGGTGCTGGCGCTGAGGCCCGATCTGGTGATCGATGGCACCTTCACCCCGCCTGCGACGCGCGCCGCCTTTGGCAAGTTGGGCCTGCGGCTGGAAGCGGTGCCCATCGCCTCTACGGTTGAGGCCAGCAAGGCGCAGGTCCGGCAGCTTGCCGCCCTGACCGGCCATCCCGAACGCGGCGAAGCGCTGATCCGGCGCATCGATGCTTCGCTTGCCCAAGCCGCGCCGCCCGCCGGGTGGAAGCCGGTGCCGACCGTGCTGTGGGAACCGGGCGGCATCGTGCCGGGTGATGACACGCTTATCGCGGAACTGATGCGCCGCGCCGGGCTGGCCAACTTTTCTGCTGCACGCGGGCTGAAACAGGCGGACTATCTGCCGCTTGAGCGGCTTCTGGCCGATCCGCCCGCGCTGATCCTGACCGCCGGCAATCCGCGCGCGGAGGAAAACCGCCTGCTGGGCCATCCCGCCCTGTCCGCGATCAAGGCCGTGCGCCGCGAACGGATCGATCCGGCCTTGCTCTATTGCGGCGGGCCGACAATCATCAAGGCGATGCAACGCTTTGCCGAGGTGCGCGGGACATGAACCGGCTTGTCCTTATCCTGCTGGGTCTGCTGGTGCTGGCGGTGCCTGCCTCGCTGCTGGCGGGGCAGGTGTGGATCAATCCGTTCGATCCCTCAGTGCCGAACGCGGCCACCATCCTGTTCGACCTGCGTCTGCCGCGCGCCGTGCTGGCGTTGGCGGTGGGTAGCGGTCTGGGCGCGGCCGGCGCGGCTATGCAGGGCTACCTGCGCAATCCGCTGGCCGATCCGGGGCTGTTCGGCATTGCCCCCTGTGCCGCATTGGGCGCGGTTTTGTCGCTATGGACGGGCTATTCCGCCAGCGCCTGGACCCTGCCGCTGTTTGCGCTCGTCGGCGCGGGGGCGGGCATGGCGCTGCTCAGCCTGATCGCCGGGCGCAGCGGCGGTGTTGCCACCTTCACCTTGGCCGGAATGATGCTTGCCAGCCTTGCCGGTGCGCTGATGAGCCTGACCATCAGCCTGGCCCCTTCGCCTTTCGCCCTGTCGGAAATCGTCACCTGGCTGATGGGCGCGCTGGCCGATCGTTCGTGGAACGAGGTGTGGATAGCGCTGCCGGGCGCGCTGCTCGGCATCGGCGTGCTGATGAGCGCCGGCCGGGCGCTCGATGCGCTGATGCTGGGCGATCAGGTGGCGCGCACGCTGGGCGTCAACCCGGCGCGCTTGCAGGCGCTTCTGGTCATTGGCGTCGGGCTGACAGTGGGCAGCGGAGTTGCCGTGGCGGGGATCATCGGTTTCGTCGGGCTGGTCGTCCCCCACCTGATACGTCCGTTCACCGATCGCCGCCCTTCCAGCCTGATCCTGCCGTCGGCGCTCGCCGGCGCCCTGCTGCTGCTGGTGGCGGATTGCCTGTGCCGGGTGCTGCCACTGGCCGGCGGCGAGCTGCGCCTTGGCATCGCGCTCAGCCTGCTGGGCGCGCCCTTCTTCCTTGCCCTGCTGCTGCGGATGCGGCGTGGCGCTTCGGCGGATGGGGGCTGGGCATGAGCCTGAAGGCCGACAACCTCACGCTGGCCGGGCGACTGAACGGCGTCTCGCTTGATCTTCGCGCCGGTGAGCTGACCGCGATTGTTGGCCCGAACGGCGCGGGCAAAAGCAGCCTGATCGCCAGTCTCGCCGGGCTGCTTGATGCTGGCACGGTCACCTTGGACGGCGTTGCGCTCGATCGGATGGTGGCCAGCGACCGCGCGCGGGCCATCGGCTTTCTGCCGCAAACCCCGGAAGTGGCCTGGGACGTGACGGTGGAAACGCTGGTTTCGCTTGGCCGCCTGCCGTGGAAGGGCGCACCGGGCGGCGCGGCGATAAAGGCGGCGATTGCGGCGATGGATCTGGCCGATCTGCGCGGGCGGCCCATGTCGCAGCTTTCCGGCGGTGAGCGGGCTCGGGCGCTGCTGGCGCGCGTCCTTGCCGGGGAGCCGCGTTGGCTTCTGGCTGATGAGCCGCTTGCCAATCTCGATCTTGCCCACGCCCGGTCACTGATCGCCATGCTGCAAGGCCAGGCGCGCGAAGGCCGCGGGGTGGTGGTGGTGGTGCACGATCTTGCGGCCGCCATGAACCATGCGGACCGGGTGATCGTCATGGCCGATGGCGCGATTGCTGCCGATGGTCCGCCGCGTCAGGCCTTGCGCGCGGACATAGTCGCTCGGGTCTGGCAGATCGGCGCCACATGGCTGGGCGAACCCGGCCAGATGGCGCTTTCGATCTGAATGGGCCGAAAATTTCTGTTCCCTTGATGCAGGTCAAGGTTTGGCCGGGCGGGGATGCCTACACAGCTTTGCAAGTCCTTTCAGGACTTCCAATTTCTCCCCGCCTTGAGCGGCTGTATTTTACAGCCGCTCTTTTTTTTGGCCTACTTCGCCGGGCAGCCCTTCTTGTCGCTGGCGGCCCATTCGATGCCGGCTTCCAGCAGCGCGAGCGCTTGCGGCTGGCTTTAGGTCTGCGGCAGGTGGCCGATGGCCGAATAGAACATCCGGCCCTTGCCGATGCAGTTGGTCCAAGCGATCGGGTGATCGTTGCCCATGTCGAGATAGCCGTCCGGACCCATCGGGCTCTTGCGGGTATAGGATGCTTCGTCAAGCGAGGCGATCACCTGCGCCCCGGCGGCGCGGGGGCTGGTCTTGAACGAATACCACTCGTCCGTCATGCGCCATTCGCGCGGCAGGTTCGCTGCCTTGGCGATGGGGTGATCGGTGCTGACGATCACGCGCGCTTCCTGGAACTGCGGGGCCATGGGATGGCCGGTGAAGCGGGCGCCGATCAGCGTGTCGGGATACCAGTCCCAGAAATAGGCCGGATCGCCTGCCGATCCGTGCATTGCGGCAAAGCCGCCGCCGCGCGCGAGGAAGCCCTGCAGCGCCTTGCGCTGGCTCAGCGTCAGAATATCGCCGCTGATGTTGTTCCAGATGACGGCATCGAACTGCGCCAGCGTCTTCGCGTTGATCGCACCCCCCTTTTCGGTGAAGGCGATGGCCCAGCCCTTGCGCGCCGCCATGGCGGTGAGCGCGGCGTGGGCAGCCTCGACCGACGGCACGTCCTTGAAGCCGTTGATCTTTTCCATCACCAGCAGGCGCACCTTGGCCTTGGGCAGCGAAAAGGCCGGAACGTCGTTGTCATAGCGCTCGCAACGCGCCGCCTTGTCCGCGGCGGTCACCGGAACCATGCGCAGTTCCTTGTCGATCTCGGCAACCTTGTCCGCCGACATGCCGGTGAAGCGCGTCGCGGTTTCGGCCGTCAGGATCGCGGCAAAGCTCGGGGGCTTGGTGCCGGCGAAGTTCGGCGGCATCTTGTCGAGCCGGCCGGGGGCGTGCTTGTCAATCACCGCCTTGGCGGCCGGGCTCAGCAACACGTCGATCAGCGGAGACTGCGCGGAAAACGGCACGTCGCGGTTAGGACAATCAGTGACCGGCTTGGCGAGCGCCGGCGTGGCCGCCAGAGCGAGCGTGGTTGCGAAAACCGTGCGGATCACAGCTTGCCTTCCTTCAGCAGTTTCACGGCGTGGTCTGCCGCGCGCGCGGTAAGCGCCATGTAGGTGAGCGAGGGGTTCTGGCAGCCGGACGAGGCCATGGCTGCGCCATCGGTGCAGAACAGGTTGGCTGCCTCGTGCGCCTGGTTGAAGCCGTTGAACACCGACGTCATCGGGTCGCGGCCCATGCGCGCCGTGCCCATTTCGTGGATGCCGAGCCCCGGAGGACCGGCTTCGCTGGCCTGGCTCACGACGATGCCGCCGGCGGCTTCGATCATGGCCTTGCCGTCTGCCAGGATCTGCTTGGCCATCTTGGCTTCGTTCGGCCCCTGCGCACAGTCGATGTGCAGGATGGGGATGCCCCACTGGTCCTTGCGGCTGGCGTGCAGCGTCACCCGGTTATCCGGATTGGGCAGCATTTCCCCAAAGCCGGAGATGAAGGTGAGCCACGGGCCGAACTTGCGGCCGCGTTCCTTGATTTCCTGTCCGATGCCCGGCGTGCTTGCGCCCGGTTTGCCGCCCTGGCGCATCACACCGCCCTGGTAGCCATAGCCGCGGACATAGCCATCGGCCTCTTCCGTGACGTTGCGGAAGCGCGGGATGTAGATGCCGGTTGGGCGGCGTCCGCGATAGTAGCTGTCCTTGGGATACTGCGGCATGATACCGGCGGTGGTCAGGGCATACATGTGGTCCATCAGGTTGCGGCCAACCTGGTCGGACTTGTTGCACAGACCGCGCGGATTGGCCTCGCTCGCGGAGTTCAGCAGGATCTGCGCCGATGCGATGGCCGATGCGTTGAGGAAGAAGATCTTCGCTTCATAGGTACGGCCCACCTTGGTCTTGGCGTCGATGACGCGCACCGAGGTGATCTTGCCGGTCTTCGGGTCCTGCACCAGGCTGTGCACGATTGCGTCGGTCACGATGGTGAGGTTGCCCGTGCGCTCCGCCGCCGGCAGCGAGGACGACAGGCTGGTGTGATTGGCACCGAACGAACAGCCGCGTTCGCAGATTGACCGGTTCTGGCACGAATTGCGGCCCAGTTCCTCGTGATGCGGCTGCGCAACCGAAAGGTTGGCGTTGCGCCCGATGATCACCTTGCGGGTCGGGAACTTGGCTTCAACCGCCGCCTTGAACAGCTTTTCGCCATCGTTCAGTTCAAACGGTGGAATGAAATCGCCATCGGGCAGTTGCGGCAGCCCTTCCTTCGATCCAGCCACACCGATGAACTTTTCGATGTGGCTGTACCAGGGGGCAAGATCCTCATACCGGATCGGCCAGTCGCAGCCATGGCCGTCCTTGGCGTTGGCTTCGAAGTCCTGCGGCGACAGGCGATAGGACTGGCGGCCCCACATGATCGAACGGCCACCCAGGTGATAGCCGCGAATCCAGGCAAAGGGCTTGCCTTCGGGCGTGGTATAGGGGTGTTCGCTGTCCTTCACCCAGAACTGCTTGGTGGCGGCGTTCACCGCATAACACTGGCGCTGGATCGGATAGTCGCGGGCGAGTTCATCTTCCGGGATGCGGTTGTTGTTGGGCAGCTCCCACGGCATCTGCGTGTCCTGATAATCGGCCACGTGTTCGACCTTGCGGCCACGCTCGATAACCAGAACCTTGAGCCCGCGTTCGCACAATTCCTTGGCGGCGATCCCGCCGCTCATGCCCGAACCGATGACGATTGCATCAAACATAATGGAAAACTCCGATCAGAAGGGGCCGGTGCCGAGGTAGGGGCGCGATGCAGGCGTGAGCTTGATCGAAGGTTCAAACTTTCCGGGCACGTGCTCGTAAGTCAGTTCCTTGCCGTTCGCTTCCGGGCTGAAGTAATAGAGGTCGACGACCAGTTCCTTGAGCTTGAGGTAACCGGGATCGACGACGTAATTGGGCTGCACGAAGAAGTTGGTCGGCGGCGCATCGGGCGGCGGCGGAGCCTTCTTCAGCGCGGCCACGTCGTAGGCGCGCAGAACGGCATCGCGCTGGGCTGGCGGCAATGCGGCAAAGCCCTTCTTGGTCTTGGCCTTTGCTTCGGCATCGACACGGGAGAGGGCGCCGGCAATCTCGGTCCGTGTCTTGGCCGAAGCCCAGTTGGCCAGCAGGCTGTCGATGCGTGCGGGGACCTTGGCGGTGATCGCGCCGGGCGAATCCGACGCGGGAAGGATTGTATCGGCGACAGAGGACAGCACGGCAAACTGCGCCGGGCTCAGGAATTTCTTCGCCCCCTTCTTCGGCGCGGCAAGCGCGTCCGCGGGCAGGGCCGAAGCGCCGATCAGCGCGGCAATGGAGGCAAGCGCCCCACGGCGGTCAAAGGAAAATGCGTCAGTCATCAAGCCTGCTCCCAGCAGTCGCGGATATAGGAATAACCTTCGGAATAGACTTCCTCGGGATTGGCGAAGAAATCGCGCCACACGCGGGTGGCGGCGGCCAGTTCGGGCAGGGCCTTGCCAAAGGCCTCGATTGTCAGCCACCCGTCATAGCCAAGGCCTTTCAGCTCGGCGATGGTCTCGCGGATCTTGGCGTGGCCGCGCCCTGGCGTGCCGCGATCGTTCTCGCTGATATGGACGTGGTTGACGTGCCCCTTGCCAAAGGCGGTGCGCAGCGCGGCCAGCGGGTCCTTTTCCTCGATGTTCGCGTGGAACGTGTCGTAGAGGATGCCGAACCCGTCCTCACCCAGCCGTTCGAGATAGGCTGAGGACTGCTCGCAGGTGTTGAGCAGGTAGCATTCGAAGCGGTTGAGCGGTTCGAGCGCGCAGATCAGGCCGGCATCGCGAGCCTTCTGGGCAACGGCGCGGTGGACGCCGGCGCAGCGTTCAAGCTCGATATCGGTCGGTCCCTCACCGGAGAACACGCCCAGCGGCTGGAACCATGGGCCGACCAGCGCCTGTGCGCCCATCGCCTCGCAGCAGTCAATAACCCGGTTCAGGTGATCGATCCCGCCCTGGCGCGCGGCGGCATCGGGCGAAAGCGGGCTGTGCGCCTCGTCGGGGATCAGGGCAACGGCAGTGCGCTGCAGCCCGAGATCGTCAAGCACGCCGCCAAGCCAGCGGTAATGCCCGGTGTCCGACGGATCGAAGACGGGGACTTCCACCCCGTCAAAGCCCGTGTCCTTGAGCGCCTTGAGGACAGGCACGTGATCTTCGGTCACGTGGCCCGTCCACAGCAGCAGGTTCATGCCGACTTTCATTTGGTGTTCTTGCCTCTTTCAAAGAACCAGACGATGCCAAAGACGAAGAACAGAACCACCGGGATGATCGAGATCGTCTTGAACGAGACTTCGGCGGCATGGACCAGCACCTCGTGCATGCCGGGGCTGCCGGCCTGCAGCGCTTCGAACGCGGCCTGACCGCCGGCCTTGGCGATCTTGGCGTTGTCGTAAATCTTGCCGATTTCCGGCAGGACCAGATAGATCGCCAGCGCGCCGGAGAAGTTGACGATGCCGATGCCCCACGATCCGCTGCGCGGATAGCGGCGGGCAATCGCGGCCAGCATGGTCGGCCACATGAAGCACACGCCAAAGGCCCAGAGCGTTGCGGCAACCAGCGCGGTTACCGGCGAATTGGCGGTGGCCAGCAGGTAGAGGCCGATGGCGGCCGGGATCGTGCTGAACCACAGAAGGCCCATGTCGGAAAAACGATGCTCCAGCGGCCCGGCGAAGTGCCGCATGGCAAACATGATCGCGGCGACATAGACGTTGAGCAGCACGCCCTGCATGCCCACCGTTTCGGTGAGCGCGACCTGAACCCAGGCGCCGGGCGCCAGTTCGGTCGACGCAGTCAGGAACATGATGGCCGGGAAGATCCAGAAGCCCGGATGCTTGAACGGTTCGGCCATCATCTCGTTAAAGGTGACGCCCTGGGTGGTGCTTTCGGTCTGCGGAAATTCGTGGCGCATGGCCCACAGCGCAAGGGCAATGCCCGGCAGCATGATGATGGCGATCAGGGTGCGCCAGCCAAGGCCCGCGCCGAACAGCAGCACGCACAGCAGCCCGCCGACGATCATGCCCGCCGGCCACCAGGCGTGCAGCACGTTGAGCTTGCCCGTCTTGTCCTCGGAATACATGGTCGTGGTGATGGCGTTGATCGACCCTTCGGTCGCCCCCCAGCCGAAGCCGGTGGCGATCATCCCGGCGGTCAGCAGCGCGTAGACCGCGTCGAAGCCGCCCGCCGAAGGCGCGAGCAGGATCAGCGCCGGTCCGGCCACGAAGCAGGCCGCGGCGAACAGCACGATGCGCTTGGCCCCGATCCGGTCGAGCAGCGGGCTGATAATCAGCAGGCTGATGGCAAAGCCAAGGAACGCGTTGCCCAGTGCCGATGCGATCAGTTCGCCCGAGCGGGCGGACTGGGTCGGGTCGAACAGTTCAACCTTCATCGCTTCGGACGCGCCGCCGCGGATGGCATTGGCCACGGCCGCGGTGAACAGCGCCAGCACGCTGATCCAGAATATCGCCTTGTGATTGGCTGGTCGTGTCGTTGTCATCAGCCCTCTCCCCTTCTTGTGTTTCGTGATCAGGTAAGCCCGAGCGCCTCGCGGACCACGGCCATGTCCGCGCCGCTTCCGGCGAAATCGTCAAAGGCGCGTTCGGGCTTGCGGATCATGTGGCGGACGATGAAGGGCGCGCCTTCGGCCGCGCCCTGTTCGGGATGCTTGTAAGCGCATTCCCATTCCAGTACGGCCCAGCCCTGATAGCCGTAGTGGCCCAGCTTGGTGAAGATGGAGGTGAAATCCACCTGGCCATCGCCCAGCGAACGGAAGCGGCCGGGGCGCTCGGTCCACGGCGAGTAGGAGCCATAGACCCCCGCCTTGCCAGAGGGGCGGAATTCCGCGTCCTTGACGTGGAAGGCCTTGATCCGTTCGTGATAGAAATCGATGAATTGCAGGTAATCAAGCTGTTGCAGCACGAAGTGCGACGGATCGTACAGGATGTTGCAGCGCGGGTGGTTGTCGACCTCTGCCAGGAAGCGCTCGAACGTCACGCCGTCGTGTAGGTCCTCGCCTGGATGCAGTTCGAAGCAGGCATCGACGCCGTGCTGATCAAACACGTCGAAAATCGGCTTCCAGCGGCGGCCCAGCTCGGCAAAACCTTCCTCGACCAGACCGGCGGGGCGCTGCGGCCACGGATAGTGCAGGTGCCACATCAGCGCGCCCGAGAAGGTGGCGTGGCTGGTGCAGCCAAAGCGCTCGCTTGCCTTGGCGGCCAGCTTCATTTGTGAAACCGCCCATTCGGTGCGCGCCGAAGGGTTGTTGTGATACTGCGGCGGGGCAAACCCGTCGAACAGCTTGTCGTAAGCCGGGTGGCTGGCGACGAGCTGGCCCTGAAGGTGTGTCGAAAGCTCGGTTATCTCCACCCCGTTGGCCTGGCATATGCCCTTGATCTCGTCGGCATAGTCCTGGCTTTCGGCTGCCTTTTCCAGATCGATCAGGCTCGCTTCCCAAGTCGGGATCTGCACGCCCTTGTAGCCAAGCGAGGCCGCCCACTTGGTGATCGAATCCAGCGAATTGAACGGAGCCTCGGCGCTGGCGAACTGCGCGAGGAAAATGGCCGGACCCTTCATCAGAAATTGCCTTTCATGTCAGGTTTGCTCAAAGATCGACCCAGACCGCGCCCTGGCGGCTGGATTCAAGACTGGCGGCGAGAAACTTCATGCCGGCCAGCGTGTCTTCCATCGTGGCATAGCCCGGCTCGGCCGAGGCAGCGCCCAGCAGCTCATTGCCGAACGCCTGATAGATGTTGGCAAAGGCTTCGAGATAGCCTTCGGGATGCCCGCCCGGCGTGCGCTGGATGGCAAGGATTTCCGGCGAAAGGTAGGCGCGGTTGCCGCCCGCGTGCCAGATCTCGGTCGGCTTGTCGCGATAGCCGATGCGCATGGTGTTCGGCTCTTCCTGGCGCCAGTGCAGCCCCGCCTCATCGCAATAGACGTCGATGGCGAGGTCGTTGATGTCGCCGACGAGAACCTGGCTCGCGGTCAGCGTGCCTTTGCCGCCGCCGGAAAGATGGAACAGCGCCGCACCGTCATCGTCGATCGCGCGGCCTTCCAGCATGGTCAGCTCGGCGCAGATGCGGGTGATGCGTTCGCCGGTGATGAATTCGACAAGGTTGGCGGCATGGGTGCCGATATCGCCGAAGGCGCCGGCATCGCCCGACTGCTTGGGATCGACGCGCCAGGCGGCCTGCTTGTTGTTTTCCAGATCGGCGGCGCGGCTCAGCCAGTCCTGTGTGTACTTGACCGCGACGCGGCGCACCTTGCCGAACTTGCCCGAAGCCACCAGTTCGCGCGCCTGCTTGACCAGCGGGTAGCCGGTATAGGTGTGGGTGACGGCAATGCGCCGGCCGGTGCGCTGCGCGGCTTCGGCAATGGCGCGGGCGTTCTCCATCGTGTCGGCCAGCGGCTTGTCGATGATCACGTCAAAGCCGGCTTCGAGCGCGGCAATGGCGGGGGCAGCGTGCATGTGGTTGGGCGTGACGATGGACACGGCCTGGATGCGAACGTCTTCGGGCAGCGCCTTTTCGGCGGCGAGCATTTCCGCAAACGAGCCATAGGCGCGGGCCGGATCGACGCCGAGTTCGATGCCAGAGGCGCGCGACTTTTCCGGGGTTGAGGAAAAGGCGCCGGCAACCAGATCCCAATTGCCGGCGATGCGCGCGGCAATGCGGTGCACGCCACCGATGAAGGCGCCCTGGCCGCCGCCAATCATGCCATAACGAACTGGTTTCACTTCTTTCCGCTCCCCGATGCAGGTGTCTTGTCCGCAGAGACTGCCCCGCCATTGCACGGCGCGCCATTTCGATCGGCGGCCCAGCCAACAGAATTGGCTAACAGTCGGCGGTTTTCCGGTTCGGTCCACGATGACGCCTGATGGCCGAACGCGGAATAGACGATGCGCCCCTTGCCGATGCAGCGCGACCAGACCATCGGATGGTCGCCCATCTTCAGATCCTTGCCGAACATGCCGATCGGCTTGTAGCTGTTTTCATCGACGGTAATCAGCACCGTCGCGCCGGTCGTGCGCGGCGACTTTTCAAACGAATACCATTCTTCCTCGCGGTTCCAGCTGGAGGGCAGGCCCTGGGTGACCGGATGGTCCGTCGCTTCCACATTGACCTTCGCGGTCTGGAACTGCGGGCTCATCGTGTGCTGGGTGAACAGCGTGCCGATCACATCGTTGATGTACCAGCCCCAGGCCTTGTGCGAATTGTCGCCCGCGGCGTGAATGCCGACGTAACCGCCGCCCTGCTCAAGCCAGGCCTTGAACGCGGCCTGCTGGGGGGCGGAGAACACGTCGCCGCTGGTGTTGTTGAACACCACTACGTCGAACTTCGCGAGGATTTCTGGAGAGAAGGCGGCGCCGTTCTCTGTGTGGAAATAGCCCCAGCCCTTTTCCTTTGCGAGTTCGGCAAAATAGGCATTGCCGGGCGGAATCGATTCCTCGTGCCGGAAGGCGTTTGTCTTGGAGAAGACCAGGATGGCCGGGCGTGGCAGGTTGGCCGGAAGTGCGGGCGCGATCGTTTCGTGATCGTGCTTGCCGCCCAGCAGAACGCGCTGGATCGTGTCCCAATAGCGGATCGTCTGGATGGCGATGAAGGCGATGAAAGCCAGCACCAGCCACATCAAAACCTTGAGCACTTTGCGCAGCATCGATTCTCCCTCCGCCCGAATCAAATCGGTCAGACCAAAGCGTCTAGCCTTTCGTCTGCGGAATTACAAATAGACGATGCGTATAATTAGCGATTAAACCGCCGAGCTGAACTTGCGCGTGCTGTCCTGGCGATAGGCATCGAACTGCGCCGCAATGCTTCGGGCATAGGGCAGCGCATCGTCGCTGAGGAGCAGCCAATCGCCGTCGATGCGGGCAAGGCCGCGCGCGACAAACGGCGCGAGCCGATTGCCCATTTCCGCCAGCCAACCGGCACCGACCAGCGCCTTGCCGTGGCACAGGATGGCTTCGATAACCGCGCCGCGCTGCCGATCGTCGCTGCTGCGCCGCACGCCCAGCGAGCCGGGGAGCCGATCCTGGCTGACGATCATTCCGTAACGCCCGGCGTTCTTTTCGTTCTGGATGATGACATCGGGAAAGCTGCTGATCGCGGTCGATCCCAGGCCGATCAGCGTGTCGGACTGGTCTTCGGTAAAGCCCTGGAAATTGCGCCGCAGCGTGCCATCCTGCGCCGAGCGGGCCATCGCATCGCCGGGCAGGGCAAAGTGATCGAAGCCGACCGGAACATATCCTGCGGCAAGGAAGCGCTCGTGGCCGAACTGCGCCATGGCGAAGCGCGCGTCCTGATCGGGCAGGGCGGTCGCATCGATCCGCTTCTGGCGGGCGATCATGTGCGGCACGTGGGCATAGCCGAACAGGGCGACCCGATCCGCCTTCAGCGCGATGGTGCGATCAATGCTGTCGGCCAGATCGGCCATGGTCTGCCCAGGCAGGCCGTACATCAAGTCATAGTTGAGCGAGGTGACGCCGGATCGGCGCAGAAGTTCGGTGGCCCGTTCGATCTCTTCGGCGGGCTGGATGCGGCCGATCGCCTGCTGCAGGTGCGGCGAGAACGTCTGGACGCCAAGACTTGCGCGCGAGACGCCAACCACCGCCATGACCGTGCCCCAGGCCGAAGTCAGGTGGCGCGGATCGATTTCCACCGACCAGTCCGGGTTTTCGAGCGGCATGTGGACTGTCAGCGCATCGGCAAGGCGCACGAAATCGGTCGGCTGCAGGGCGTTGGGACTGCCGCCGCCAAAGGCGATGCGGCGCACGCGGGCGCCCTTGCCCAGTCGGGCTCCGGTCAGCGCGATTTCGTGATGCAGCGCGTCAAGATAGGCTTCCAGACGGCTGCGCTTGTTCGCCGCCGCCGTATTGCAGCCGCAGTACCAGCAGATCTTTTCGCAGAACGGGATGTGGAGATAGAGCGATAGGTCTCCGGTGGCTTGGGCCAGTGCTTCTTCCTGCTGGCGCGCGCCAATCTGGTCGCCAAACTCCACCGCCGTCGGATAGGAGGTATAGCGCGGAACCGGGATGCTCAGCAGTTCGGGGAAATAGGGCCACATGCGGGTTCAATCCCATTCCGGCAGGAGCAAATCATTGCGGCGCATCAAATTGCCGCTGAACCTTTTTCCGGCTGGCTCCGGAATGGCACCCTTTGACGCAGCACGGACTTTCATGGTCGCGGCCCGATTTGCCGGGCAGGGGCAGTTCCACCATGCGCGCCGGGCCGTTGCCGGTGCACAGCGGTACCAGCAGGGCCGAGGCTGAAGCCGGTGTAACCGCAAGCATGGCGGGCAGCAGCGCAGTGATAGCGAAGGAGGCGACCGGGCGCTTCATGCGGCGGGCTTGTCCTCATCGATCAGGATGCGATTGGCCGCGCCTTCCATGTCTTCGTATTGCCCGCGCCGCAGCGACCAGAAGAAGGCGGCGAGGCCAAGCCCGCCCATGACCAGCGCCAGCGGAATGAGGAGTGCTATCGAATTCATCGGGCGGCCCTTACCAGACGGAGCGAATTGGCAACGACGATGACCGAGCTGGAGGACATCGCCGCCGCCGCCATCAGCGGCGTGAGATAGCCCAGCATCGCCAGCGGAACAGCCAGCAGGTTATAGCCGATGGCCAGCGCGAAGTTCTGCCGAACGACCGCCATGGTGCGGCGCGATGCGGCCACGGCGCGGGGCAGGGCGAGCAGGCTGTCACCCAGGAAGACCATGTCGCTCGCCTGCCGGCCAACGTCGCTGGC
This sequence comes from Novosphingobium sp., assembly GCA_046063225.1. Taxonomy (GTDB): domain Bacteria; phylum Pseudomonadota; class Alphaproteobacteria; order Sphingomonadales; family Sphingomonadaceae; genus Novosphingobium. The sequence goes on from JBJTLW010000171.1 coordinate 16,194, forward strand.
CGAACCCGGCGCGATGGAGGCGTGAGCGGCGGCCAGCGCCGGCCCATCGTTCAGGCCGTCGCCGGCCATCAGCACCTTGTGCCCGGCGTTCTGCAAGCGAGTGATCGCGTCCTGCTTGCCTGCCGGCGTGGCCGCGCACTCGGCGGAAAGTCCGGTCTCGCGCGCAACGATGGCGACGGCGGCGGCGTTGTCGCCCGACAGGATGGTACAGTCTATGCCCATCGCGGAAAGCCGGGCCAGCGCTTCGTGCGCATCGGGGCGCAGGGCGTCGGCAAAGGGGATGAGTCGGACCGGATCGCCCTCGATATCGAGCGCGGTAGCCATCGACTGGCTGGCATCGGGGCGGCGCAGGCTCACCCTGCGGCCCTGCCAAGTGCCGAAAATGCCTTGCCCGGCGGTTTCGCGGGCATCGTCGATCATGGCCGTCGTGATGCCGCGCGCGGCAAGCGCTTCGGCCAGGGCGCGGCTTAGCGGGTGCGCGCTGCTGGATGCCAGCGCCAGGGCAACGCCGGCCTGTTCGGGCGTGAGGGCCGCCAGTGCGCGCGCATCGGCCACCGGACGTCCCAGCGTGAGCGTGCCCGTCTTGTCGAGCAGGGCGCGCGTAACCTGCGCCATGCGTTCCAGCGCGGTGGCGTCCTTCACCATCACGCCCTTCTTCATCAAGGCACCAGAGGCGACGACCTGCGCCACGGGAACGGCAAGGCCAATGGCGCAGGGGCAGGTGATGATGAGAACCGAAATGGCGATCACCAGCGCCTGATGCCACCCGGCGCCGCCGATCAGCCAGGCAAGCCCGCTGACCAGCGCCAGCGTATGGACAGCCGGGGCATAGAGCCGCGATGCGCGGTCGGCGATGCGGACATAGGCCGAGCGTGATTGCCCTGCGGCCTCCATCAGCCGGGCAATTTCCGACAGCGCCGTGCCCTGGCCCGCGCGGCTGACCTTCACGTCGATCGGTGCGTCCAGGTTCAGCGTGCCGGCCAGCACCTCTTCCCCCTGCAGCGCGGCAACCGGCGCGCTTTCGCCCGTCAGCAGCGAGCGGTCGAAGCGCGAGCTTCCGGCCACGATGATGCCGTCCGCCGCCAGCCGTTCGCCAGCGGCGACGCGCATGACCATGCCGGGGACGAGATCGCGCGAGGCAAGCCATTCCACGGTGCCGGATCGGCCGACGACAACGGCACCGGGGGCCGCCTGCCGCAGCAGGGCATCAACCCCGGCGCGGGCCCGGTCGCGCATCATGGCATCGAGCGTCCGCCCGGCCAGCAGGAAGAACAGCAGCATCAGCACGCCATCGAACCAGGCGTGATGGCCGCCCACGGCAGTTTCATAAAGGCTGAGTCCGGTCGCGAGTGTGACGCCGATGGTGATTGGCACGTCCATGTTGGTGCGCCAGTGCCGCACCGCGCCCCAGGCGGAGCGGAAGAACGGCAGGCCCGAATAGGCAATCGCCGGAACCCCGACGAGGGCCGACAGCCAGTGAAACATTTCCCGCGTGGCGCCATCCGCGCCAGACCAGATGCCGACGGACAGCTGCATCACGTTCATCGCGGCGAAGGCGGCAACGCCCAGCGGCGCGAACAGCGCGCGGGCGGCCGAAGGTGGCGGGGCCAGGTCTGCCTCGCGCGGCTGGCTGTTGAAACCGACAGCCGACAGCGCGGCCACAAGGCGCGGCGTATCGACCTGCGCGCCATGGACCACGCGAACCTGGCGGGCCGTCAGGTTGACCCGCGCGGCCTCCACGCCGTCGAGCGCAGCCAGCGCGCCCTCGACCTTGGCCATGCAGCCGGCGCAATGCATCCCCGGCACGACCAGGACCGTTTCGGCAACGGCAGGTTCGCTGGCGCGCGCGGCTTGCGTCATGACACGTCCTGTTCGGTCCGGAAGCGCTGGCCGCCGTTGCTGACCTCTATGCGCAAACGCCAGCGGCCGGCCGGCAGCGCCTCGCGGGAAATGAACCGGCCGTCGGCTGCGCGATCGAAGTGGAGGTCGCGGGACGTCTCCAGACCCAGCGGGTGGCGAGCCTGCGCCAAGAGCGAAAGCGATCCGGCCGGTGTGCCGCCAAGGGTAACCACCACCCGGTTATCCGTTCCGCGCGCGGCTGACGCGCTCCAGCCCAGGTTGCGCTCTTTCTCCGCCTCGTCGAGCCAGGTGTTGAACTTCTGGCTGGCGACATAGGAATTGTCGACCACCGAGCCGCCGAAGCTTTGCGACGCCAGCCGCGCCATGGTGACGTTCACCGCCACGACCACGCCAAAGAACGTCAGCAGGATCGCCGCCATGTGGTAGCCGGTGAAGGGGCGGGGGGACTTCGCCTCTGTCATGTCATTCTCCCGGTGTGCTGAAATGGGTGGCGGACCGATCTCCACCGCCATCGGCATCCTGCGCGGCGAGCACGAAGGCAAAGTCCTGCCCCGCGGTTCCGGCCGGCGCCATCACATAGGCGCGGACGGGCAGGGTGGTATCGGCGGGAACCGGGATGGTCAGTTCGCGCGCGGCATTCTCGCGCGGCATGGAATCGGTCCACATCACGGCGCCCGGCAGACCTTCAATCGACACCTTCATCGGGCGCGGGCGGTTTTCCATGTTCTTGAGCTTGAGCGTCCAGGCGTTGCGCACCTCGCCCTGGCTGAGCACCATGTAGGGCGGGTTGCGGTCCTTCTGGATGGCAAGATCGATGTGCTTGCGCGTACCCAGCGCGAACAGCAGCGCCAGGCCGATCAGGCTCCAGATCGCCAGATAGACCAGCGTGCGCGGATGCCAGATCAGCTTCCAGTGCGGCGTGGGCGCGGCGCCCTTCTTCTCGCGCTCGGCATCTTCGAGGGTGGCATAGTCGATCAGACCGCGCGGCCGGCCGATGTCCTTCATCACCCGATCACAGGCATCGATGCACAGCGCGCAGGTGATGCAGCCGATCTGCGGCCCTTCGCGGATATCGATGCCGGTCGGGCAGACGGCCACGCACTGGCGGCAATCGATGCAGTCACCCACCGCGCCGGGGTTCTTCTCTGCCTTCTTGATCGAACCGCGCGGTTCGCCCCGCCAGTCCTTGTAGGTGACGATCAGGCTCTTTTCATCGAGCATGGCAGACTGGATGCGCGGCCAGGGGCACATGTAGACGCAAACCTGTTCGCGCATGAAACCGCCGAACCACAGCGTCGTCGCGGTTAGCACGGCAACGGTGGAATAGGCGATGGAGGCAGCCTCGCCGCTCCAGAATTCGCCCCACAGGGTCGGCGCGTCGGCAAAATAGAGGATCCAGGCGCCGCCCGTGGAAAAGGCGATCAGCAGATAGATCAGCCACTTGAAGCCGCGCCGCGCGATCTTGGCCAGGCCCCAGGGGGCGGACGCAAGGCGGAGCTGGGCATTGCGATCGCCATCGATCAGCCGGTCAAGGTGCTGGTACAGGTCGGTCCAGACAGTTTGCGGACAGGCATAGCCGCACCATGCCCGCCCGACGGCGCTGGTCACCAGGAACAGGCCGATGCCCGCCATGATCAGCAGCCCGGCAACCAGGTAGAATTCCTGGGGCCAGATTTCGATCGAGAACATGTAGAACCGGCGGTGCGCCATGTCGATCAGCACCGCCTGGTTCGGGGCATAGGGGCCGCGATCCCAGCGCAGCCATGGCGTGACGTAATAGACCGCGAGGCAAGCAAGCATCACCGCCCATTTCAGGCGGCGAAACTTGCCATCCACCTTGCTGGGGCAGACTGCCTTGCGCTTCTCGTAAAGCCCAGCGGCGACCGGGACTGGGTTGGACATTGGACTTGTCCTTACTTGCCCTGCGCAGCTCCGGCAGCAGGTGCGGCGGGGGCTGCTGGTGCGGGGGCGAACTTTTCACCACCACCCAGCGAATGGACATAGGCGGCCAGCATCCTGATGGTCACCGGATCAAGCCGTCCACCCCAGGCGGGCATCTGCCCGACATGGGCCTGCGTGATGCTGGCGGTCACCTGCGAGGGCTTATCGCCATAGAGCCAGATGGAATCGGCCAGGTTCGGCGCGCCGAACTGGCGCAGGCCCTTGCCGTCCGGCCCGTGGCAGGTGGCGCAATTGGTGGCGAACAGGGCCGCGCCGCTGCCCGTCGGCCGGGCCTTGCCGGTCAGCGAGAGGACATGGTTGGCCACATCATTGACCTGCATCGACGTCAGGATGCCGTCCTTGCCAAAGCTGGGCATCAGGCTGGTGCGGGTCTGCGCATCGCCGGGCGAGCGGATGCCGTGGATGATCGTCGTTTCGATCGCCTTCAGGTCACCACCCCACAGCCAGTCATTGTCGGCCAGGTTGGGATAGCCGCCGGCGCTGCCGGCCGGGCTGCCACCGCCCAGCGCGCCATGGCACTGGACGCAGTTGACGCGGAACGCGGCCTTGCCGCCGGCCACCGCAGCGGCCAGCAGTTCGGGCTTGTTCTGAAGCTCTTCAACCGGAACGTTCGCCAGATCGGCGCGCACCTTGGCATGGATGGCATCGCCAGCGGTCTTTTCCGCCGCCAGCTGGCCGCGGCTGGTCCAGCCCCACATGCCCTCGGTGCCCTTCGACAGCAGCGGCCATGCCGGATAGACCACCGCATAGGCGATCGAGAACAGGATCGATGCATAGAAGGTCAGCACCCACCACCGCGGCAGCGGCGTGTTGAGTTCCTCGATGCCGTCCCATTCGTGGCCGACGGTTGCCGTGCCGGTGGCTTCGTCAATTCTCGGATCAGCCCCTGTTGTCTTAACCATGGTCGTCTTCCTTGAAGATGCTCATCGCAGCGTCGTGATTGCGGTTCCGAGCGCCGGGACGGAAGGGCCACAGGGCGCAGACCGCGAAGGTCACCACCATGGCGAGCAGTCCCCAGCTATCAGCGAGCTGGCGAAGGGTTTCATATGTCGAATGCGGAGAGGTCATCGGCCCTTCTCCCTGGCCAGGTCTTCCTGGGCGGAGACGGCGTTGACATCAACCATGGTGCCAAGCACCTGGAGATAGGCGATCAGCGCGTCCATTTCGGTAAGGCGCGATGGATCGCCGTCATAGTCCCGCACCTGCGCCTTGGGATAGCGCTTGGCGATGTCGCTGCCGCTCATCGGATCGGCCTGGCCGACAAGGTCTTCGTTGGCCTTGGCGATGTGCTCCTTGGTATAGGGCACGCCGACGTGGGACAGCGCGGTCAGATCGGCAGCGGCATCCCCGACCTTCAGGTCGCGCTTCGCCAGGAAGGCATAGGGCGGCATGACCGATTCCGGCACCACGGCGCGCGGATCTTTCAGGTGCTGGACGTGCCATTCGTCCGAATAGCGTTTGCCGACACGGGCAAGGTCCGGCCCGGTGCGCTTGGACCCCCACTGGAAGGGATGGTCGTACATCGATTCCGCGGCCAGGCTGTAATGGCCATAGCGTTCCACCTCGTCACGGAAGGGGCGGATCATCTGGCTGTGGCAGACATAGCAGCCTTCGCGCACATAGATGTCGCGCCCGGCCTGCTCCAGCGGGGTGTAGGGGCGAACCCCTTCCACCTTCTCGATCGTGTTGTCGATCCAGAACAGCGGCGCGATTTCGACGATGCCGCCAATGGTGACGACGAGGAAGCTCGCCACCGCCATCAGGGTGATGTTGCGCTCCAGCTTCTTGTGGCCGGAGAAGATGTCTTTCGTTTCTGCAGACATGGTTCTGTTTCCTCTCAGGCTGCCGCTGCAGGCAGTGGGTGGTCACGGCTGGCGTCGAAGCTGGCATCGCCCAGCGGCACTTCAGCGCGAA
>JBJTLW010000172.1:0-13524 GCA_046063225.1 Novosphingobium sp.
CAGCGCGGAAGCGGCGGCGGCGGCTTTTCGATGCCCGGGGGGCGTGGCGGCTCGATCGGCTGCGGCACGATCCTCATCGCGCTGATCGGTTATTTCGTGTTCGGCGTCGATCCCGGCCAGACCATCGGCGGCCTGCAATCGATCCAGGGCGACAGCGCGCAGCAGGCCCCTGCCACCACGGCGCAAGGCGGGTCGAATGCGGCGGAAAGCTGCTCGGTCGATGCCGCCAGCCGCGAATCGTGCAACGCGCTCTCTTCGCTCAACAAGACGTGGGAACCCTTGTTCCGGCAGGCGAACATCCAGTTCCACCGGCCCAAGCTGGTGTTCTATGCCCAGTCAGGGCAATCGGGCTGCGGCGCGGCGCAAAGCGCGATGGGGCCGTTCTATTGCCCCACCGACCAGGGCATCTACATCGACACCGATTTCTACCGCCAGATGGACCAGGAACTGGGTGCCACCGGCCAGTTCGCGCGCGACTATGTGATCGCCCACGAATATGGCCACCACATCCAGAACATGCTCGGCACATCGGATCAGGTGCGCAGCGCGCAAGGGCAGAACCCCGGCGCGGCCAACCAGCTTTCGGTGCGGCTGGAACTGCAGGCCGATTGCTATGCCGGGGTCTGGGCCGCGCGCAACCGGGACCGGCTGGAAGCGGGAGACATGGAAAGCGGGCTCAACGCCGCACACCAGATCGGCGACGATACGCTGATGAAGAACGCCGGTCGCCGCCCGGTCGAGGCCGCGTTTACCCACGGCTCCAGCGCCCAGCGCATGCAATGGCTGCGCAAGGGGCTGGAAACCGGCAACGAGGATGCCTGCGACACATTCGCCGATATTCGGCATTGACGATGCGCGGCGCGCGCCTTGCCGCCGTGCTGCTGGTGCTGGCCACCGGCGCGGCGCGGGCCGGCGAACCGCAGGCACCCGACAAGCCGGTGACCGACCGGCCGGTCACCGCCGGGGATGTGGTCGCCACTCCGGTGGGCGACCTGGGGCTGCGCAAGGACGATATCCCGCCGCTGCTGCTCGCCGCGCAAGTAGATCCCTATGGCCTTGCCGGGATGCGCCGCTGCGCGGCCATTGCCTCGGCCATCGGCGAGCTGGACGCGGTGCTGGGTGAAGACATCGACGTTGTCCAGGCGCGCGAATCCAGGGTCAGCGCCGGACGGCTGGCGCAATCGGCGGTCAGTTCGTTCATCCCGTTCCGCGGTGTGATCCGCGAACTGTCGGGGGCCAACGCGCAGGAAAGGCGGTTGCAGCAGGCGATCTATGCCGGCAGCGTGCGCCGCGCTTTCCTGAAAGGCGTAGGGCTTGAGCGTGGCTGCCGCTACCCCGCGCGCCCCGCCACGCCCGCGATGGCGGCTGAGCGCGAAGCGGCGCAAGCCCCGCCGCCTGCCCCCGCCCCCGCGCCCGAGGGCAAGCGCGAGCGCCGCATCAAGCGCCGTTTCATTTCGCAACCGGTGGTGCAGGCAATTCAACAGGGTGCAAAGCCGCGGTGACTTTGCTAGGTCCGCGCGCATGAAGCTGACCGACTGCCACAACATCGACGATTTCCGCCGTCTGGCCAAGGCCCGCCTGCCCTGGCCGGTGTTCGACTATATCGATGGCGCGGCCGACGATGAACGCACGAAGAACCGCAACACTGCGGCCTTCGAGGAATGCGATCTGGTGCCCAACGTCCTTGCCGGCAGCGAGACGATCGACACTTCGCTGACGATCATGGGCCGGCGCAGCGAATTGCCGCTGATCCTTTCGCCCACGGCGCTGCAGCGCATCTTCCACTGGCAGGGCGAACGCGCCGTCGCTCGCGTGGCGCAGAAATACGGCCTGTGGTTCGGCATCTCCAGTCTGGGCACGGTTTCCATCGAGGAAATCGCGGCGATGGTTTCCAGCCCCAAGATGTTCCAGTTCTATTACCACAAGGACCAGGGGCTGAACCGGTCGATGATCGAGCGGTGCCAGGCGGCAAAATTTGATGCCATCGCCCTGACGGTGGACACGATCACATCGGGCAAGCGCGAACGCTGCCTGCGTTCGGGCTTCAAATCGCCCCCCACCTTCACCCTGTCTTCGCTGATTTCCTATGCCACGCGCCCGCGCTGGGCGATGGACTATGTCTTCCGCGAAAAGTTCCGCCTGCCGCAACTGGACGATCACGTGCGGCAGGGCACCGGCAAGGCCGTGTCGATCCAGGAGTATTTCACCGAAATGCTTGATCCGACGATGACCTGGGATACCGCCGCGAAGCTGCGGCAGGACTGGGGCGGCACCTTCTGCCTCAAGGGCGTGATGAGCGCCGAGGACGCGCGCCGCGCGGTTGAAATCGGCGCCGACGCGATCATGGTGTCCAACCACGGCGGCCGCCAGCTCGACGGCAGCCGCGCCTCGTTCGATCACCTGCCCGAAATTGTCGATGCCGTCGGCGGTAAAATCGAGATCATCTGCGATGGCGGCGTGCGGCGCGGCACCCATGTGCTGAAGGCGCTGGCGGCGGGCGCAAATGCGGCATCGGGCGGGCGGCTTTACCTCTACGCCCTCGCCGCTGCAGGCGAAGCGGGCGTCGACCGCGCGGTGGGCATCCTCAAGGAAGAAATCGAACGCGGCATGCGCCTGATGGGCCTGTCCAGCCTCGACCAGCTGAACCGCGACAAGCTGCGCTGGCGGTAGGGTTCCTGATCCTCCCTGTTTTCGCGAAGCGCAAACGGGGAGGGGGTCCGTCCGCGAAGCGGATGATGGAAGGGGTTGATCACCGTCGGTAAATCAATACCCCTCCGTCAGCGCTGCGCGCTGCCACCTCCCCAAATGTGCTGCGCAAATTCGGGAAGGGACTTGTGCGTGCTCACCCCGCAGCGCCTTCCTCATCATGGCGGCCCACCGCGCCCCAGTCCACCTTGCGCGTTGCGTACATCACACCGGCCAGCGCCGCGAAGAGCATCACCGAGCCGATCACCAGCGACCAGGCCTCAAGGTTGAGAAGCACGAAGAGCATTGCGTAGAGCCCGACCAGCAGGGCCGCGACGAAGCGGCCGCGTTTCCAGCTTTTCAGCACGGCGGCGCTGTAGCTGGAGAGAAGTCCGATAATCGCACCGCTGGCCACCAGATAGGCCCAGGTGAAGCCGATCACTTCGGAAAAGGCGAGTAGCAGGACGAAGAACAGCACCAGCCCCGCGCCAGTCAGCAGATATTCCGCCGCCGCCACCCGCGCGCCGCCGACGATGTCGAACAGCAGGAAGGCGGCAAAGGTGAAGCCGATGAACATGAAGCCGTATTTCACCGAGCGGTCGACCTTCGTGTAGAGGTTCACCGGCTCGATCAGGTCGATCACCAGCCAGCGAGCGGCGCTGCCGATGTTTTCGCTCGCCCCGCCTGCGGCACGGTCCCCGGCCGAGCTGCTCATATAGCTGGTTTCCGTAGCCTCCCAGAAACCGAACTTGTTCTGCGGCGCGCCGTTTGCGGGATTGTCCATGTCTTCAAAAGCCACCGGGGGCTGGCCGAGCGCGAGCTTGTCGATGGTGTAATGCGCGACGAAACCCTTGTCGCTCACCTGCGGCTTGTCCGGCAGGAAGGAGCCCCGGAAGCTGGGGCTGATCCACGACGAGGTGACGTTCCAGCGCGTCTGCCCGCCCCGCGGGACGAGCGCGATGGAGCGCGATCCGCGCAGTCCGAACGAATAGGCGACCGTCAGGTCCCCCTGGCCATCCCACGGCAGGAAGGCGAAGAACCCCTGCCCTCCCGATGCCGCCGGCCCCTTGCCCGGTTGAACGTCCAGCGCCTTGCCGTTCGCGGCAAGTTTGGCTCCAGTCGTCAGCCCGCGCGCATCGGACGCGCCCACGCGGATTTCGGCGCGATCCCACATCAGCCGCTCCCGCGTGACGCCAAAGCGTTCAAGATCCGCGGGCAGCGCGAAGGTGGCTTCGCCGTCGATGGCCGAGGTGTAGAGGACGGAGCGATAGATCGATTTGCTCCGCTCCTGCGGCTCGATCTTGGTGTCGGCCCGGTTGGCAACCGGCGAGATGTAGAACAGCTTTTCCACCTCCACGACCTTGCTCACGGTCTTGCCGTTCACCTCTTCGTCCTGCGTTTGCGTGGTGCGGAACGGGACGACGATGATCGGTCCGGAAAGGATCTGCCGCCCGCCCCAGCCCTCGTTGATGGAATCCTGCGCCGTTTGCGCCTGGTTCTGCCGGTCCCACACCAGGCCATAAATCATCATCAGCGGCACGATCAGTACGAAGGCGATCAGACCGACGAGCAGAAGCTTGATGGCAGGCGATTTTTCGCGGCGCTCGGTGCTGGACATGATGATCCCCTCTTCCCGGATATCCGCTCAGCTTAACGCAAGCCCGCGCCAAGGAAAGGCCCATATTCAAGGGGGATAAACGCGATGCGGCGAGGATGGCACAGACCATCCTCGCCGCACACGCCCAGGAGCGAGGGGACATGACCGCCCCCGGGGAAAGGTCAGCCGCCCTTCGCCATCTTGGCGATTTCACGGTCCAGCTCTTCCAGCACCTTGGCCTTGATTTCGGCGCTCATCTCGGTGTTGGCGGAAATCCGTTCGCGCGCCTTCTTCAGGCCGCCGAGCGCATGGGCGGCAGCCATGGCGCCGGTGGAGCAGACACGGATCTTGACGACCTGCTTCTTGCCGTCCTTCTCCACTTCGGAGGTGACGCCGCGCACTTCGCTTTCGCCGCAGTGCTCGCCGGTACCGGCAAAGGCCATGGCCATCGGCGGCGCGCCGTCCTTGCTGTGCCAGCGCATGATCTTCACGTCCTTGCCGTCAGGGCCGCCGTTGGTGGCGACGGTGCTGCCATCACCGTGAACGATGACCATGCGCCGCACCTTGCCCGCCGCATCGGCAGACAGTTCGCCCGGCGCGTGACCGGACTTCACCAGCACGTCGATGTCGGCCGGGATCGCGGCTTCGGCCTTGGCGATCTTCGCTTCGATTTCGGCGTCGGTCAGGTCCTTGTCGGTCTTGAACACGATGGTCTTGCCGTTGCGCTCGATGACGCGGGTCTTCAGCTTGGATTCGTCACCATGGGCGGGGCCATCCTTTTCGACGATGACAATGCGCTTGACGATCTTCGGCACGCCCGGGGCATCGGGGGCGGCGGGCGCTTCGGGCGCAGCCGGGGCCGCCGGCGGCATCGGAGGCTCCGGCGCATCGGGCGCGGCATAGCCGATGGTCGCGGTCAGCGGCAGCGCCAGCGCGGCACCGATCAGCAGGCTGCGGCCGGCAAGGCGGCGGGTCTTGGTGGGTTCAGGCATGGAAATGCTCCTCAAACGGTGGATTATCGATTTTTCTCCCAGCACCGGGCAGGCCATGGGCGCGGCAAGGGCAAGGCGCGGGCCGCCGGCCAGTCCGGCAATCAGGCGGCCATAGTCGGCACGCACGGCGCTGCCCTGCCCCGCTAGCACGCGGGCATCGCAGGCCGCTTCCTGATCGCGGCGCATGGCGCGCCAGCCGGCCCAGGCCAGCGGGTTGAACCAGTGCAGCGCCAGCACCGGCTGGGCGAGCATGTTGATCAGCAGATCGTGGCCCTGATGGTGCGCCAGCTCGTGCGCCAGGGCGAGATCGCGCGCGGTGCGATCGTGCCAGCCCATGAAGCCCATGGGCAGCGCGATCACCTTGTCGCGCACGCCGAAGGCGACCGGCGCGCTGACCGAGGGGCTTTCGACCAGCCGCACCGGCCCGGCCTCACCCACGGCCACCGCATCGACCAGCAGTTCGCGCCGCATCCGCAAATAGGCGATCGTGCGCCAGGCCAGGAAGGCCACGGCCCCCAGCAGCCACAGCGCCACACCAGCCGCCGCCCAGTCAAACCCGGCCTCTACCGGGATCGCGGCCGGTTCGGCGGCATAGACCACAAGCGTCTCCACCGGCACGGCAGCGTCGGCCTGCGGCGCCATCGAAGCGGGCAGCTCGACCGGCGGCAGCAGCAGGCGCAGGAACGGCAGCAGCCACAGCGCATAGGCAGCCTGCGCGCCGAACATGCGGCCAACCGGACGGCGCAGCAGCAGGACCAGGCCGATCAGCAGCCCGGTCATCAGCATGGTATCGAACAGGAAGGTGCTCATTTGCGCAGCTCCTTCAACAGGGCCTCGATCTCGGCGAGGTCGGCATCGCTCAGCGCTTCGGATTCGGCCAGATGAGCAAATAGCGGCGCGGCGCGCCCGCCAAACAGACGATCGACCAACCGCTTGCTCTCTCCACCAACGTAATCGCTGCGGGCGACGAGCGGCGAATAGAGGAAGCGGCGGCCCTGCGGCTCGGTGGCAATTGCCTGCTTCGATACCAACCGCGAAAGCAGCGTCTTGACCGTCGGCAGGCTCCACCCACGGGCGCGGCCGACCATTTCGGCAACTTCGGTGGCGGTCAGCGGATGGCGCAGCCACAGCGCTTCCATCACGGCGTGTTCAGCCTCGGTGATCCGCTCACCGGTGTCCGGTTCTTCGGCAGACATCCCGACTCCCTTCCCTTGATTACATGCGTAATCGATTACGTCTGTAAACATGAAGCCCAGATGAACGGAACCGCCCCTGCCGTTCCGGCAGCGATCAGCGCGTCATCTCGGCCGGGAACGGGAATGTCTGCGGGTCGTCCGGGGCGAAAAAGGCCTCGGCAAAGCTGGCCGGTGCGCCGGGTTCACCAACAAGACGGGCAAAGCGGTGGCCTTCAAAGGTTGCCGCGGCAAACATGCGGGCGGACAGGGCATCGCCAATGGTGAACAGCTGCGCCACCCGGCCTTCCAGTTCGCGCGCCAGCCCGTCCTGCGGCACGCGCCCAGTGGCGAGAACCACGGCATCGGCGGCGTGCTGCCGCTCCTCCCCCGTGTGGACATCGTAGAGCGTGACGGCATCCGCGCCGATCGCGCGGACCCAGCTTGTCGGCGCAAGGCGCACCCCGGCGCGCTTCATCCGTTCGATCACGTGCCGGCCTTCAAAGGCATCGGCAATGCGCTGCGAAATCGGGCTGAAACCAGCGGTGACATAGGTCACGTCCGCCCCAGAAGAGGCGAGCATTTCGGCAAGGCCGGTGCTGGCGTGATAGCCCTCACCATCAACCAGCACGATCCGCCCGCGCGGTGCGGCGCGGCCTTCGAGCAGGTCTTCGGGGCGATAGACGTGCGGCAGGTCATGCCCCGGAATGTCCGCGTCCATTGTGATCGCGCGCCCGCCCGCGCTGTAGCGCGCCCCGGTCGCCACGATCACCGCATCGGGCGCCAGCGCCAGGACGGCGGCGGCGTCGGCGCTTTCGCCAAGTCGCAAGGTCACGCCCAGCCGCGCCAGTTCGCCGGCCCACCAGCCTATCGCCTTGCCGAATGTCTCGCGCCCCGGAAGCCGCGCCCACAGCGCCAGCGCGCCGCCGAGTTGGTCCTTCGCCTCGATCAGCGTCACGTCATGCCCGCGCCTTGCCGCAACACGCGCCGCCTCCATGCCGCCCGGGCCGCCGCCGATGACAAGCACGCGCCGCTTTTCCGGTGCCGGGGCAAAGCCGCCCCACAGCCGTTCGCGATAGGCCGCCGGGTTCACCGTGCAGCCCTGTGCGCCTTCGCTGCCGGCGGCCGTGCACCAGTTGCACTGGATGCAGGTGCGGCCCTCTTCCTCCGTGCCGTGGCGGGCGTTCTGCACGAAGCGCGGTTCGGCAATCAGCTGACGCGCGGCACCGGCCATGTCGATCACGCCGGTACCGATTGCCGCCTCAGCATCGGCCATATCGGTGATCGATCCCAGCACCGACAGCACCGGCACCGTCGCGGCGCTGCGCACCTTTTCCACCCATGGGCGATAGAATTGCCCCGGCGCATATTGCGTCGGCATGCCGTGGTGGAACTGCTGGGGCTCCATCCCGACGTCGAGATCGACGTAATCGATCAGGCCCGCCGTGCAGAGCCGCGCCACCACATCGCGCGCCACGTCGGTGCCATAACCGCCCGGCACCTGTTCATCGCAGTTGAGCCGCAGGCCCACGGCCAGCTTGCCCTCGCTCCCCTCCCGCGCGGCTTCGAGCATCTCGACCATGAAACGCATGCGGTTTTCAAGCGATCCGCCGTAACGGTCGGTCCGTTCGTTGTAGTACGGGGACAGGAACTGTTCGGCCATGGTGGCATGGCTGGCGTGCAGCATGATGCCATCGAACCCGGCCTCCATCAGGTGCCGCGCGGTCTGGCGCATGGAGCCCACCATCAGGCGGATTTCCTCCAGCCCCATGGCCCGCGTCGATGCCGCCCGGTCCATGATCGAAAACTGCCGCACCGACGGCGCGAGACTGGGCGCGGGCGTGCCCATCACCTGCCAGAAGCCGGTGCCGAGCCAGTGATAGAGGCACTGGGCAAAGGCGACGCCGCCCGCCGCGTGAATGGCATCGGCATAGGCCCGGAACGCCGCGACATTGCCCGGCGGATAGGGGCTTGGCTGGCGGGTCCGGGCGCGCTCCTGCGTCACCACCGGGATCACCACCATGCCGCAACCGCCGCCCTCCACCCGCGCGGCGGAATAGGCGATAAGGTCATCCGCCGGTTTCGACCCCACCGTCAGCGCCGATCCGTGCGGCGCGAAATAGAACCGCGTCGGCACGGTAACCGGGCCGATCTGCAAGGGCGTGAACAGGTGCGGATAGCGGGGATGCGCCAAGGCCGGTTACCCCTTGATGTGCGGCAGCACCTTGTCGGCAAACAGCTTCAGCTGTTCGTAGACAGCCTCGTACGGTAGGCCGCCGAAGCTGAAATTGGCGAGCATTTCATAATCGCCGACCATGGAATGGCGCACCCGGTGGTGTTCCACCAGCTGTTCGGGCGTGCCGATCATGTTGCCGGAAATGTAATCGAGATAGGCCTTGTCCAGCCCGCCCGCTGCCTCTGCCGCCATGCCCATATAGGCATAGGTCGAATAGCTGGGCAGCGCCTTGAAATGGTCGGACATGAATTCGTAGTGGTTGCCCACGGTCATGAACATCTTGCTGAAATAGTTGTCGCAGCGTTCCTTCACCACGTTCGGATCTTCATGGCACAGCACGAAGTCCGAGATGATGAACGGCGGCGCCTCGTTCTTGTGCAGGCCGCGGAAGGTATCGCGGTACTGCTCGATTTCGGGGATGGCGTTGCGCCAGTCGCCCTGGCTGAAACGCAGCGTCTTCAGGCCATAGCGCGCCGCCACTTCGACCGAGCTGGGCGACATGGACACCATTACGGTGTGATCGTCCCAGTTCTTGCCGGGGATCGGCCGGGGGCGCACTTCGCTGCGGGGGATCTGGTACCACTTGCCCTCCGCCTCGACGATGCCGGTCTTCAGGCCGTCAAGGATGATCAGCGCGGCCTCGTCGAACATTTCGCGGCTGTCGGCCAGTTCCACCCCGAACGAGCGGAACTCGCGCCGCGCCGCGCCGCGCCCCATGCCCAGCGTCAGCCGCCCTTCGCACAGGGCATCGAGCTGGAGCGCCGATTCCACCACGCGCAGCGGGTTGTTCCACGGCAGGATGACCGCGCCGGTGATCAGCTCGATCGTCGACGTCTTCGCCGCGACATAGGACAGCATGCCGAACGGATCGGGACAGGCGGCATAGTCGGTAAAGTGATGCTCGACCGGGCCGACATAGTCGAACCCCATCGCCTCGGCCTCGACCGCCAGCTTCGTTTCCCGCAGGAAGAATTCGTGATCGGGCGTCCCGTCGAGGTTCTGGTAACCGAGGTGCATGCCGACGCGCATGAGGTGATCCTTTCCCGTTTGGCGAATCGCGGCCCCCGCGCTCGCCTTGCCGGACGATAATGTCACCTGATCCGTTTCAATAGCAAGAGGGGATTTGGCGCGCCCTTGCGATCAGCCACCCATGCCCGCGCAGGCCGGGTCGATGGCGCGCTCGGCCGGGGCCTGCGCCAGGTTGTCCGCGCGCTGCGGGATGGATGCGCCGATGTCCGCCAGAACCACCTTGGCGCCCGACGCGGCGAGAGCAGCGCTGACACGCGGCCAGTGTTCCTTGGTGGTCATCACGTGCAGTTCGACCCCGGCAAGCTGGCCCGGTTTGATCTTTCGCGCCGTGCGTTCGATCTCGGCCGTCAGGCGCGCCGGATCGCGTGAGGACAGCCAGCGCACGGGCATTTCGGAAGCGCTGGCCTGCAAGGCCTGGCGGAACGAGCGAAGAGTCAAATTCCCCATGTATTCGCCGGGAAGCGGGACTTCGAAGCTGCCAGTCAGGTCATCGAGATCGTCCACCGGGCCGGTGCGGAGCCTGGACCTGACCTGGTATTCGTAACGCTGCCACGTCAGCTTGGGGTCTGCCCCCCACGGCGCAAGATCGCTGCGCTCAAAGGCCAGCCAGGCGTTGTGCGCCTTTACCACGTCGATATGGCCTGCGCAGAAGCGCGATTTGACCTTCGCCAGCACCTCGGCCGACAGGGGAGCGACGGCGCCATCTTCCAGCGCCAGAGTGATATGATAGGCGGGCGTTTCCGACCGGTTCACGTCCCCGACAACCGGAATCATCAGCCGTCCGCCCTCGATCACGGGATCGCCCCGCCAGTGGATGCTGCTCACCGAATGCGCCAGGGCATCGATGAAATAGGCCGGCATCAGTTCATCCAGCCGCAGCGATCGGACGCGCGTTCCTTCTGCGCCGTAGATGACGACAACATTGTCGCCGTGCCCCATCGAATGCCAGTTGTCGAAGGTGACCACCCATTTGCCATCGTCCGACACCAGCACGCTGACCGGCGCAACCTCGTTGGCGAGCGCCGTGGTCCAGACCGATTGCCACTGGCTGCCATTCAGGCGTTCGAGCTGGCCCCTGGCGGGCGGTGCCGGCGGCAGATCGCGCCCTTCCGCCTTCGCCCGAAAATAGGCGAGCCGCGATTCGATGTCGCGGGGGGTCGAAACGAAGCGATAGAGCTTGTTCGGCGAATAGGTCGTCTCGGCCTGGGGCGGCGGCCAGCTATCGGCCAGCGCCGGCCGGGAAAACAGGGCGAGAAAACAGAGAGCTAGGGACAGGAGCCGCATGGGCAAAGACTGCCACACCGTTTGCGATCTGGCATCTGCATTTTGATCCGCCCCGTCCGGGCTGGGTTCAGCCGCCGACCTGTGCGGTCCAGTCGGCGAGGTTGTAATAGACCGAAACCCGCGTAATCGCGCCATTTGCCACGTCGAAGAAGGCGCCGGCGGGCAGGACATAGGTCTGCCCCGCCGCCTCGGGCAGGCCTTCATCGGTGGCGAGGTATTCGCCGTGGACGACGAATTCCGCCGCGGCCCGCGTGCCATCGTCGCTGGCCATCACGACGATCCCGTCCAGCCGCTCGCGGTAACAGCGGTCCATGTGGGCGAGGAAGGCGCGGAACGCCGCCTTGCCCACCTGCCGCGCGCCCTGGTTGATGTCGTGCGCGACATCGTCCGACAGGCAGGCCAGCATGCCCTCGCCATCGCCCCGGTTGAAGGCGTCGTAATAGCGCGCAACCAGCGCAAGCGTGGCGGACCGGGCGGTATCGGGCATCAAGGCAACTCCAGAGACTTTGCGCCCTGCGCTCTAGCCCCGGAACAGCCCGCCCGGCAACCGCCTCACCGCCGGTCGCTGGGCCGAAAGGCTCAGGCCGCTTTCAGCATGGGCATCGCGAAGTCATCGCCGCCATCGTCAGGAGCGGGCGACTCCCGCTGCGCCAGCCGGGACGCCGAAACGCCCCAGTCTGAAGGAACACCGGGGATCGTGGCGAGCCATGCGATCCAGTCGAACCGCGAGGCGGTCTGTGCGTTTTCCATGAGCGCGAGGATGCGCGATTCGTGCTGCGTTTTGATGACAGGACCGCGCCGGAAACGAAAAGGGCCGGAGCGTTTTGCGCCCCGGCCCTTTGATCGATCTTGCGGAAGGCTGGCTTAGTAAACCCGCTTCTTCGGCTTGATGTATTCCACATCGTCGGTCAGCGTGAATTCGTGCACCGGGCGGTAATCGATCTTCACCGATCCGCCCTTGCCGCCCCAGCCTTCGAACCAGGCGGCGGTGTGCTTCATCCATTCGCCGTCGTTGCGATCGGGGAAATCCTCGTGTGCGTGGGCGCCGCGCGATTCCTTGCGGTTCTGCGCGCCGTGCAGCGTGACACTGGCCTGGCTGATCAGGTTGTCCAGCTCCAGCGTTTCGATCAAGTCGCTGTTCCAGATCAGCGAACGGTCGGTGACCTTGATGTCCTGCATGCGTTCATAGGTCTTGGCGAGCTTCGCCTTGCCTTCGACCATCAGTTCATCGTTGCGGAACACGGCGGCGTGCAGGCTCATCGTGCGCTGCATTTCGTCGCGGATTTCCGCCGTCGAGGAACCGCCCTTGGCGTTGCGGAAGTGATCGAGGCGGGTGAGCGCCAGATCGGCCGAATCCTTGGGCAGTTCGGCGTGGGCCGACTGCGGCTTGACCAGTTCCTTCAGGCGGTGACCGGCGGCGCGGCCGAAGACCACGAGGTCGATCAGCGAGTTCGAGCCGAGGCGGTTGGCGCCGTGGACCGAAACGCAGGCGGCTTCACCCACGGCGAACAGGCCGGGGACGACCGTTTCCGGGTTGCCGTCGGCGCCGATGGTCATCACTTCGCCGTGATAGTTCGTCGGGATGCCGCCCATGTTGTAGTGAACGGTCGGCACCACGGGGAGCGGCTGGCGGGTCAGGTCAACGCCGGCAAAGATCTTGCCAGATTCGGTGATGCCCGGCAGGCGCTCTGCCAGCACCTTGGGATCGATGTGATCGAGGTGCAGGTAGATGTGATCCTTGTGCGGGCCAACGCCGCGGCCTTCGCGGATTTCCATGGCCATCGAACGCGACACGACGTCGCGGCTGGCAAGGTCCTTGGCGCTGGGCGCATAGCGTTCCATGAAACGCTCGCCTTCGGAGTTGGTGAGGTATCCGCCCTCGCCCCGCGCGCCTTCGGTGATGAGCACGCCCGCGCCGTAGATGCCGGTCGGGTGGAACTGGACGAATTCCATGTCCTGCAGCGGCAGGCCGGCGCGCAGCACCATGCCGCCGCCGTCACCGGTGCAGGTATGGGCCGAGGTGGCGGTGTAATAGCAGCGGCCATAGCCGCCCGTCGCCAGCACCACGGCATGGCTGCGGAAGCGGTGGATCGAACCATCGTCCATGCAGATGGCGATGACGCCCCGGCACTGGCCGTTTTCCATGATTAGATCGATGGCGAAGTATTCGATGAAGAAGTCCGCGTCGTACTTCAGGCTCTGCTGATAGAGCGCGTGCAACATGGCGTGGCCGGTACGGTCGGCCGCGGCGCAGGTGCGCTGCACCGGCGGGCCTTCGCCCATGTTCTGCATGTGGCCGCCGAAGGGGCGCTGATAGATCGTGCCATCGGCGTTGCGCGAAAACGGCACGCCGGCATGTTCCAGTTCGTAGACCGCCTGGGGCGCTTCACGCACCATGTATTCGATGGCGTCCTGATCGCCCAGCCAGTCCGACCCCTTGACGGTATCGTACATGTGCCAGGTCCAGTGATCGGGCGTGTTGTTCTTCAGGCTCGCCGCGATGCCGCCCTGCGCCGCCACGGTGTGGCT
>JBJTLW010000173.1:0-33635 GCA_046063225.1 Novosphingobium sp.
ATGGCGTTCCAGCAATTCGTTGAAGGCAACGGTTTTCACCGTGTAGCTGCGGCTGGACTTGCGGCTTGCCGCATGGCCATCGCTTTCGGAAAAGCTGGAAATGGTGGAAAGCTCCGCCTCGTCCGCTTCGGTGAAGCTGAACTCCTCGCCCGTCCTGCTCCACACGCAGTCGAACTCGATCCTGGCGGTGCGGTTGGCCGTCAGCCGGGGGTGCCAGACGCGGCCCGGTTCGGCGAGGATACCGGTCCAGCCGAAGTGCTTTTCCAGCAGCCAGCTGTTGCTCAGCGTCTTTCCGTCGGTCGCGCCGAATTCGACGAAAAAGCCATTGCGCTTGAAGCCGTTGCTGGCCAGCGCGAAAATATCCTGCCGCAGCTGCCCCTGCGAATGGGGCAGGCAGTCCAGCGCCGGTCGCAGGCTGGCATCGTCCAGCGCGCAGAGGAAGGCGATGTCCCCGGCGGACCGCGCATCGGCGCGCAGTTTTGCAAGATTTCGCGTCCGGATCAGATCGACGCCGAACCGCCGCAGACCGCCACGCAACGCGCTTACCAAACCCAATGCCCATCTCCATCCGGCTCGTGCTTGCTATTGGCATCGCCCCGGCACTAAGGCAACGAAGCAAAAGACAAATCGTGCAAAAAGGGAACGTGGCGAACTTGGCTGAAACCGAAACCCGGATCGCGGTGCTGGTTACCTGCCACAACCGGCGGGAACTGACCCTGCGCTGCCTCAGGACCTTGGCGGATCAGGCCCATTTCCGCGAGGATGACCTGTTCCTCGTCGATGATGGCAGCACTGACGGCACCGGCGATGCGGTGCGCGCCCTGATGCCCGGCGCCCATGTCATTTCGGGCGATGGCTCGCTGTTCTGGAACGGCGGCATGCGGCTCGCCTGGGAAAGCGCGCTGGCTTCCGGGCAGACCTACGATTTCTTCCTGTGGCTCAACGATGACGTGGAAATCCTGCCCGGCGCGCTCGCCATGATGGTGCGCGATGCCGATGCGGTGGTGCCGCGCGGCGGGCCGGTGATCGTGGCGGCAGCAACGCACGATCGTGACACGGGCGAACTGACCTACGGCGCCCATCGCCGGCCGCATCCGGGGCGTCCATTGCGCATGGGACTGGTCGCGCCGACCGGAAAACCGGAGCGGGTGGACACCATCAGCGGCAATATCGCGCTCATCTCGGGGTCATCTGTGGGCTCGATCGGGATCATCTCGCCCGCGTTTCGCCACATCTACGGCGATCTCGACTATGGTTTGCGGGCCGTCGCGGCCGGGATTCCGGTGCTGCTTGCCAGCCAGCCGGGCGGCTATTGCGGCGGCAATCCGGTGGCCGGAACCTCGGTCGATGCGGCGTTGCCAAAGCTCAACCGCTTGAAAAAGCGCTGGAAAGAGGCGGGGCGAATTCATGGCGTGGACTGGCGCCGCTTCGTCGCCCTGCACGGCGGCGGCCCGCTGGTGCAGCTCGGCCACCGCGTCATGCCCTATCTGCGCATCCTGCTCGACAAACCGCACCGTCACGCCGCCGGTGATGCGGCCAAGCCCTGAAACCAGCGAAAATCTGCCGTTTTTCCGAGCCTGGCAGCGGTAAATCCGGGGTGGCCGATCCTTGCTGTTGCCCTCTGCGTTGCGGCGCGGCATAGGCAGCATTCCGGATCATTCATTGAGCGGGTGGGGGACATTTGCGGGTCAGCGGCGGACGGCGCGAAAGCGCGTATTTCCTTGCTGTCGGAGGCGGTAATCCTTCCGTTCCGCGAATGTGCAACGCCATGATAAGGGCCGAATAACGCAATGTTGGACCTGTTCGTCGAGGTGTACCGGCTTGCCCGCCCCAGCGGCCTGCGCAAGCTTGCCACGACCATGCTCCTGATCCTGATGCAGGCCGTGATGCAGACACTGGCGATCTTTTCGCTGATGCCGTTTCTTGGCGCGGCGGCCGATGTCGCAGCCTTTCGCCGATCGATTCTGGGGCAGAACGTCCTCGCCATTACGGGCGATGTCAGTGACAGCAAGTTGTTGTTTATCGTCGGAATGTTCGCACTGGTCGTGCTGGTGCTGGGCAATATCTCGACGCTGGTGGCGGACTATGCCCGGTCGCGCTACGCCTTCATGATCACCAACCAGCTGCGCATTTCGCTGATGCGCAACCTGCTGGATCGCAAGTACGAATACTTCCTGCGCACCAACACCGGGGTGCTGATCAAGCACACGACGGAAGACGTCTACACCCTTGCCTCGCACCTGTTGCTGCCCGCGCTCGACATGATCGCCCGGGTCCTTTTGGTGCTGTTCATGGCATCGGCCGTGGCGATCATCGCGCCCACCGTGCTGCTGGGCGGCGCGGTGGTGGTGCTGGTCTATTACCTGTCGGTCGTTCGCGTCATCAAGGGCAAGGCGCACCAGGCTTCCGACCAGATCAAGGTCGGCATGCGCAACATCTATCTGGAGATCACCCAGACGTTGAGCGGCGTGAAACCGATCCTGGCATCGGGCAAGCAGGAGCATTTCGTCGGCCGCGTTTCGGTCATCTCCGAAAAGCTGTCGAACGCGATGGCCAGCACGTCGATGTTCGCCGCGATCCCGCGCAGCGGGCTGGAAGTACTGGTCTTTGGCGGCATGATCCTGTGGGTTCTCTTCGCCATCGCCTCGGGCGAGAACCTGTCCACGCTGATCCCGCGCCTGGGCATCATTGCGGTGGTATCCTATCGCCTGATGCCGTCGCTGCAGCTGATCTTCGCGCAGATCGGCGCCATGTCCGCCTCGCGCCAGGCGATCGAGGAAATCCGCGCCGTGTTCGATGAACAGGAAGCCATGGCCGCAATTGGCGCCGGGCACGCCGGATCAAGCGCGCCCAAGGCGATCGTCTGGCACAAGGACATCCGGTTCGACAACGTCTGCTTCCAGTACGAACTGACCGACGAGCCCGCGCTGAAAGACCTTAATCTGACTATCCCGAAGGGGGGCAAGGTGGCGTTTGTCGGGCCGACGGGTTCCGGGAAATCGACGCTGGTGGATCTGCTGCTGGGTCTGCACGTGCCGACCGGCGGGCGCATCCTCGTCGATGGTGTTCCGCTGACGCGCGAAACGATGCCGGCCTGGCGCCGGGCGACCGGCTATGTCCCGCAGGACTTTTTCATGCTCGATGGCACGGTGGCGGAAAACGTCGCTTTTGGCGTCGATGCCGATCTGGTCGACGAGGCCCGTGTCGATGCGGTGACGACCCTCGCCCAGGCGAGCGACTTCGTGAAGCGCCGCGACACCGACGGCAACGACGCGGTTGTCGGCGAACGCGGCGTGCGGCTCAGCGGCGGCCAGCGCCAGCGCCTTGCTCTGGCCCGCGCGCTCTATGCCGAGCCGAACCTGCTGATCCTAGACGAGGCGACCAGTGCGCTCGACCCCAAGACCGAGGCGCGCGTTGTCGCCGCCATGGCCAAGGAAGTCGGCGAACTGACCATCGTCACGATCACCCACCGTCTCGACACGGTGAAGGACTACGACTGTATCTTCTATCTCGAACAGGGGCGCATCCTGTGCAGCGGCGATTTCAAGACGCTGGTGGCGGAAAACCCGCGGTTCCGGGATTTTGCCCATGGCTGACCTGCGCATTTCGACCATCATCCCGGCCTACAACCGCGCCGACCTGATCGGCGATACGCTGGAAACGGTGCTCGGCCAGACCCGCCCGCCCAGCGAAGTCATCGTGGTTGACGATGGATCGAGCGACAACACCTGCGACGTCGTGGAAAGCTTCGGCAAGGATGTGGTGCTGATCCGCCAGCAGAACGCGGGCGCAGGCCCGGCGCGCAACAACGGCATGGCGCGGGCGAGCGGCGATATCCTGCACTTCATGGACAGCGACGACCTGTGCGCGCTGGACAACTACGAAGTGGCCGCCGCCGCCATGGCCAGGGGGGCTGACATGGCTTACGGCCCCTGGCTGCGCACGCGCTTTGATGGCCGCACGCTGCATCCGGAACCGGTGGTCGTGCAGCAGGCCGCCGTTCCCGCCCACCTCGATCCCACGGTCGAAGTTGCCGTCCTCGATTGGGTGACCGTGTTCCAGCCCTGCTTTTTCCGTCGCGAGCTGATCGAGCGCGCCGGCCCCTATCGCACCGATCTCAAGCCCAGCGAAGATACCGAACTGCTCTACCGCATTCTTCGGCTGGCGAAGGCGCCCACGCATTTGCCTGATTCGCTGGTGCTCTATCGCGTCCACCCGGAAAACCAGGTTTCGGAACGCAATTACGCCGCCCGGCTGGTCGATCGCATGCATCTGCTGTCGATTCTCGAAGGCCACTTGCGCGAACGCAACGATCTTCCGGCTTCGGCGTGGCGGCGTTTTCGCCAGTTGAAACTGCAAACGGCACAGGCCTATGCGCCGTTCGATGCGCAGACGGCGGCGGACTTTGCCAGAGATGTCGGCCTTGGCGATCGGCTGGCCTTGCCGGTCAACGAACTGCTGCGCCGGGCCGCGCGCAAGTGGCGTTTCCTGCGTGAGAGCCACCGCGAAGTGCCGGCCTATCAGGCTGCGCCGCTGACCGAGCGCCAGCGCGGCCAGATTGCGGCCATGGGCTATCATCTTGCCGGATGACGGGGGCGCCCTTGAGGCCACGTTCACGCATCTGCCCGCCAAGGCTTCACCTTCGCGTCGCAATCGCCTAGGGAATGGGGAATGAGAAAGCACTCCCTCTCACGCACCGCGCTTCGTTCGCTGGCCGCAGGACTGATTTGCGGCACCGTTGCGGCTGTCGCCTTTGGCGGTTTCGTGGCGCAAGGCCAGACGATTGGTGGGTTCAACAGCAATTCGCCGGTCAATTTCGCGGCCGATCGCATCGAGATCCAGGATCGTCAGGATCGCGTCGTGCTGTCCGGCAATGTCGACATTTCGCAGGCTGACCTGCGCCTGCGCGCGGCCCGCACCACCATTGCCTATACCGATGCCGGCTCGCTGCAGATCCAGCGCATTGACGCGACCGGCGGCGTGACCGTGGCGCGCGGCGGGGAAACGGCGCGCGGCGACGTGGCGATTTACGACATCAACGCCCGCATCATTACGCTGGCTGGCAACGTACAGCTCAACCGGGGCAGTGACCGGTTGAATGGCGGGCGTCTGGTCATCGATCTCAATCGCAGCGTTGCCAGCATCAACGGCAGCGCGGGGGGCGCTGGATCGGCACTCGGCAATTCGGGATCGCGCGGGGGCCGCGTGACCGGATCGTTCACCGTGCCCAAGCGCAACTGAGCCCTGTCGAACCCGAATCTTCCTGACATCCGCCGGCGGCTGCTGGCTCTGCTATCGGACGCGCCAGAAACGGCGCTGGACGGCCTGGCTGCGCTGGATGGGGCGCAGGTCACGGCGCTTGTCCGCATGGCCGATCAGCATCGGGTCCTGCCCATGTTGTGGCATCGCCACGGCACCGATCCGCGCGTGCCCGATAGCCTGCTCGATGCCGCAAAGAACGCTTACCGCATCGCCAGCCTTGAGGCGATGGCCCTGAAGGTAGAGCGCGATGCGATCGTCGGGTTGCTGAGCGTGGCGGGCATGGCGCCGATCGTTCTAAAGGGTGGCTGGCTCGCCTGGCATGCCTATCCCGATCCGGCCTTGCGGCCGATGCGCGATCTCGATTTCCTGCTCGATGCCGGCCATGTCGGGCCTGCGCAGGACCTTCTGGTTGCGCACGGCTTCACGGCCACGGCAGCGGAACTGCCGCTGGAAGACATGCTGCGGATGGACAAGCACTTGCCGCCGCTCACATCGCCGCGTGGGGTGCGCGTCGAACTGCATCACCGCCTGTGGGAGGTCGACGGGCGGATGGACCATGCCGCGCCGCGGGGCGATGCGGCGACCATGGCCGAGCGGGCGATCCGTGTGGGGGATCTGCGCGTTCTCGCCCCGACGGACATGCTCGTGCACCTGATCGTCCATGCCGCTTACGATCACCGGCTGGATTGCGGCCCGCTGCTGCTGTCCGACATCGCCTTCCTGCTTGAAGCACGCGCCGTCGATTGGCCGACTTTCTGGCAGTCCGCCCGTGCCAACGGTTGGGAGCGCGGCGCCGGGCTCGTGCTCGAACTGGTGGCCAGCCAGCGGCAGATTGCGGTCGAATTCCCGCCGGGTCAGGCGCCTTGTCCGCCAGAGGTTCTGGCCGCCGCGCCCGATCTTCTGTTGCAGGATCTGGCAACGCGGCAAAGCGCGGGCGTGGTCGCTACGGCGCGGGTGCGCGGCCTGCGCAGCCTGCTCCGCCGTCTGGCCGCGCGTCGTCCGGTCGATCAGGGTCAGGCCAGCGTGGCGCGCGACCTTTCCGGCCAGGGCGGCTTCGTGACCTGGGCCAAGGGCCGCACCGCCCGAACCGTCAGCCATCTGGCGCGCGCCGACGTGCGCCGCCAATCGGCCGATCTTGCCCGGCTCAGCGATTGGCTGGGAAATCCCTGACCCTTGCGCACACCGCAATTGCAGCTTGCCTAAATCGACGCTGCATGTAGGAACATTTCGCAGGTGCAACAGGGGTTTTAGGCGCGCGAATGAGTGGGAATTCTGCAAACGGGAAAGTCGCGCTCATTACCGGCGTTACGGGTCAGGACGGTGCCTATCTCTCGCGCTTCCTGCTTGAAAAGGGCTACGTGGTTCACGGCCTGAAGCGGCGTTCGTCCTCGTTCAACACGTCGCGGATCGAGGATATCTACGAAGATCCGCACGTCGAACATCAGCGTTTTCACCTGCACTATGGTGATCTGACCGATGCGACCAACCTGATCCGCATCGTGCAGGAAACCCAGCCGGACGAGATCTACAATCTTGCCGCGCAGAGCCACGTTCAGGTCAGCTTCGAAACGCCCGAATACACCGCCAACGCCGATGGCATCGGCACGCTGCGCCTGCTGGAAGCCATGCGCATCCTCGGCCTGGAAAAGCGCACCCGGTTCTATCAGGCCTCGACCTCGGAACTCTACGGGCTGGTGCAGGAAGTGCCGCAGCGCGAAACGACCCCGTTCTATCCGCGCAGCCCTTATGCGGTGGCCAAGCTTTACGCTTACTGGATCGTGGTCAACTACCGCGAAGCCTATGGCATGCACGCGTCGAACGGCATCCTGTTCAACCATGAAAGCCCGCTTCGCGGCGAAACCTTCGTGACGCGCAAGATCACGCGCGCCGCCGCCGCAATTTCGCTCGGCCGTCAGGACAAGCTGTTCATCGGCAACCTCGATGCCAAGCGCGACTGGGGCCACGCCAAGGAATACGTCAAGGGCATGTGGGCCATGCTCCAGCTTGATGAGCCGGATGATTTCGTCCTTGCCACGGGTGAAACCACCGAAGTGCGCCAGTTCGTCAAATGGGCCTTCGAGGATGCGGGCATCGCCATCGAATTTCGCGGCACCGGGGTGGAGGAAAAGGGCTATTGCCAGAAATCGGGCCGCTGTCTGATCGAGGTTGATCCCCGCTATTTCCGCCCGACCGAGGTGGACCTGCTGATCGGTGATCCGGCAAAGGCCCACCAGAAACTCGGCTGGCGCCACGAAACCTCCGTTCGTGAATTGGCACGCGAAATGGTCGAGGCCGATCTCGACGTCATGCGGAACGCGCCAATCGCCCGCGACAGCTGATTCGCGTGGCCACGGCATTCGGCCACGGTATTTCGCTTCTCGTCCACGAGAAGATCGCGGTCATCGTCGATCAATGCGTGAATTTTGAAACCTTTGCGCCCGACAGCGTCATCATGCTGCACGTCTCCGCCTCGGCGGACTTTTCGCGCGACGATCTTGTAGCGGCGCTCGCACAGCAGGGCTGCAAGCGCTGCATCGTCAACCCGGTCAGCGCGCCCAGTGCCTGGGGCAGCATCATCGCCGGGCATCTCGCGAATATCGAGGCGCTGGCCGCCTACTGCCCGCCCGAAGCGCACATCAGCCTCAACGCCTCGAACGACATGCTGCTGCGGCGCCTGCCCGCGGATGAGGGCTCGTCCGGCCTGCGCTTTGAAGAGCGCGAGGTCAGCGCAACCAGCCTGTGGTATACCGGGCGTCAATTTGGCCGGTCGCCAGCGTTGCGATCGCTGTTTGACCGCATCGGCATTGACCGGGCAATCGGCAGCCAGATCGAGGGATCGGGCTACCCCTTGGGCCTGCTGACCGAACTGGCGGGCAAACTCAGGGACTGCGGGGCCATGCTCGCGGCCTTGCCGGACTGTTCGGAAGAGGTGATCTTCCCCAGCTGGGCCCGGCAGCATCTGGACCGGGCGCGGGCGCACCCGTTCGTGCTGTTCCGCTCCTCGCGGCTCACCGGGCTTGGTGCCGCGATCCTCCCGCGCGCCGTGCGCCGAACGCCGCTTGCCGATCTGTCCCAGAAAGCCATGAACCGGATCGAGGCGAAAACACGATCGCCCAACGCCCATCCGGCCGATGTGGCGGCGCTGATCGCCGGACAGGCCATTGCCGAACCGGGCTGGCCCCACGCGATGGCGAATCTGGGGCCGCGCGCCTTTTTCGGCATCAAGCGCGTGCCGCGCCACATCGATGACCCATTGCGTTGCCTGATCCGCAAGCATACCGATGCCGTGCGCAACGAGGGCCATGCACCGCAATGAACCGGCTGATCATCGACCTGGACGGGACGTTGACGATCGACGACCCAAGCCTGAGCTATGCCGAGCGCTTGCCGCGCCGCGACGTGATTGACCGGCTGGCCGAATACCGCAGCCGTGGCTTTACCATCTGCATCATGACGGCGCGCAACATGCGCACGTTTGAAGGCAATGTCGGTGCGATTACCGCCAAGACCCTGCCGATCATCACCAAGTGGCTGGAACAGCACGCGGTGCCCTATGACGAGATTATCGTCGGTAAGCCATGGTGCGGGCCGGACGGTTTCTACATCGATGATCGCGCCCTTCGGCCCGACGAATTTGCCCGGCTCAATCCTGATGACGCCATCGCCATGTTCGCCGGCGGATCGGAATAGACCTTGCCGATCGCGCTGATCACCTCTGGTTCCTATGTCGACGCCGAACTTGGTGCGGAATTCGGCCGTCTGCCGCCCGCCTTCCTGCCGCTCGGCCACAAGCGTCTTTACGAAATCCAGGCTGACCTCTTGGGTGAGAACGTCCACCTGTCGTTGCCCGCGTCGTTCGCCGTCCCCGATGCTGACCGCAAGCGCATTGCCGAACTGGGAATCCAGATCGTGCCCGTGCCTGATGGCCTGCGGCTGGGCGAATCGATCCGCTTCGCATTGGAAATGATCGGGCGGTCCGAAGCACCGGTACGATTGCTGCATGGCGATACGATCATTCAGGACCTGCCCGAGGGCTTTGACGTGCTGGCCGTTGGCGATCCGCCGGAAGCCTACGACTGGGGCCTCGCTTCGCCCGGTGCCAGCGGTGATACGCGAGAGGTTCTGGCTGGCTATTTCGCCTTTTCCGATGGCCGCGCCCTGCGCCGCGCCCTTGCCGTGGCCAACGGGGATTTCCTCGACGCGCTCGATCGATACGGTCAGTCGAACGGATTGACCAACCAGCCAGTCAAGCGATGGAACGACTTTGGCCACCTGCAGACCTTCTACCGGTCGCGCTGCACGATGCGCATCCAGCGCTCGTTCAACGACATGGCAATTTCGTTCAGTCGGGTGGAAAAAAGCAGCGCCGACCGCGCGAAGATCGAGGCGGAGGCCAATTGGTTCGAAAATCTGCCGCCCCCCTTGCGGCTGCATGCACCGGCCTATCTCGGCAAGGGCACCGGCGAAGGTGGGGATGCGTCCTATTGTATCGAATACCTGCCCACGCCGACCCTTCATGAACTGTTTGTCTTCGGCGCCATAGGCGAAGGGCATTGGCGCCAGATCCTGGGCGGCTGTTTCGCCTTCATGGAAAGCTGCCTGGTCCATGCGCCGGGGCCGGCACCAGCCGATTGCCTGGACAGGCTGACTGCCGGCAAGACAGCTGCACGTCTCGATTCTTTCCTTGCCCGCGAAGGCTTGGGACGCGATGTGGAGTTCGCCTACCGCGGCAAGCGCACGCCCTCGCTCCATCGCATTGCCGAGATTGCCAGCGACGCGATTGAAGGCGGAGATGTCGGCCTTGGCGGGGTGATGCACGGCGATCTGTGCTTTACCAACACCTTCTATGATTTCCGTACGCGCCGCATCCGCGCCATCGATCCGCGCGGGTCCATCGATGGCGTACAGACGGTGCTGGGCGATCTGCGCTATGACCTGGCAAAGCTTGGTCACTCGCTGCTTGGCGGCTACGATTTCGTCCTCGCCGACCGGTTCGCCGCGACGGGCTATGCCAGCCGCGACATGGAAATCGCCTTCCCGCCGGACAGCCCGATCCCGCTGCTGCGCGCAGTTGCTGCCGACTTCGATCTGCGTGGCCGCAAGCTGGGCAACAGGGAAAACGTCGGCATCATGATCCATCTGTTCCTGTCGATGCTGCCGCTCCATGCCGATCATCCGCACCGCCAGCAGGCCTTTGTTGCCAACGCGCTGCGCCTGTTTGCCGAGGAAATGGACGCGTGATCGTCATTCCCATGGCGGGGGCGAGCCGACGCTTCAGTGAAGCGGGCTATGACCGGCCCAAATACATGCTCGATTTGCTGGGCCGCCCGCTGTTCGACTGGGCGGTCGCTTCGTTTGCGGAAAGCTTTGCCACCCGGCCGTTTCTTTTCATCATCCGCGCGTCGGACGGCACGCCGGCCTTTGTCGCGGACCGGGTGCGGGCGCTGGGCATCCGGCAGGCCGAAGTGGTCACGCTTGACCGGCCAACCGCGGGTCAGGCCGAAACCGTCGAGGCCGGGCTGGATGGCAGCACGCTGGCCGCGGATGACGATCTGGCCATTTTCAACATCGATACGATCCGTCCCGGCCTCGATCCCTCGGCGATGGCCGGCATGTCGGGCTGGCTTGAGGTGTTTCGCGGCCCTGGCGAGAACTGGTCGTTCATCGAACCCGATCTCGCCGATCCGGCACGGTTGGCGCGTACCACGGAAAAGGTGCGCATTTCCGACCTGTGCTGCTCCGGCCTTTATCACTTTGCCCGGGTCGATCTGTTCCGCGAAGCGCTGGCCTGCGAACGTGCGCAGCCAAGCAGCCATGAGCTGTTCGTCGCGCCGATGTACAACCATCTTATCGCCCGCGGGCACCGCATCGGCTGGCGCGAAGTGCCGCAAACCGACGTGATCCTGTCAGGCGTGCCGGCGGAATACGAGACGCTGTTGCGTGAAACGCCCCCGCCACTGGTTGCACTGGCGGAACAACTCGATAAGGCCTGACGGACAGGTTTAAAACAGTCGCAGGCAAGCCAGTGCCCTTGCGAAGCCGGAGTGCAATGATGTTCGATTTGAGTGGCAAGCGCGTCTATGTCGCCGGGCACAAGGGCATGGTCGGTTCGGCCATCGTGCGCCGCCTGGCTGACGTCGACTGCACGGTGCTGACGTCGGACCGCAGCGTCGATCTGCGCAATGCCCAGCTGGTCGAGCAATGGTACGCGGCCAACAATCCCGACGTCGTCGTCGTGGCGGCGGCCAAGGTCGGCGGCATCCTTGCCAACGCGACTTCGCCGGCCGATTTCCTCTATGACAACCTGATGATCGAGGCGAACCTGATCGAGGCGGCGCATCGGCACGATGTGGAAAAGCTGCTGTTTCTCGGATCTTCGTGCATCTATCCGAAGTTCGCGCCCCAGCCGATCCCCGAGGATGCGCTGCTCACCGGTCCGCTTGAGCCGACAAACGAATGGTACGCGATCGCCAAGATCGCCGGGATCAAGCTGTGCCAGGCCTATCGCCAACAGCATGGCCGTGATTACATCAGCGCCATGCCGACAAACCTCTACGGCCCGGGCGACAACTTCGATCTTGCATCCAGCCACGTTCTCCCCGCGCTCCTGCGCAAGGCACACGAAGCCAAGCTGGCTGGCGCGCCCAGCTTCGGCATCTGGGGCACGGGCACACCCTATCGCGAACTTCTGCATGTCGATGATCTGGCCGATGCCTGCGTCTTCCTGCTCCAGGCCTATTCGGAAGCCGAACCGATCAACGTCGGCTATGGCAGCGACATCACGATCATCGAGCTCGCGCGGCTGGTCGCACAAGTTGTCGGGTTTGACGGCGATGTCGTTACCGATCCGTCCAAGCCCGATGGCACGCCGCGCAAGCTGATGGATTCGGGCCGGATCAACGCGCTCGGCTGGACGGCGCGCATCGCGCTCGAAGACGGCATTGCCGACACCTATCGGCATTTCCTCGCCCTCGGAGAATGAGCGCAGACGATCCGCTGCCCGTGCTTATCGTCGGGCTGAACTATGCGCCGGAGCCGGTTGGCATCGGCCCGTTCACTACCGGCATGGCAACGGGTCTGGCGCAGCGCGGCCATGCGGTGCAGGTTGTCACCGGGCGGCCGTATTATCCGCAATGGCAGGCCTATGCCGGATCGCGTCGAGGCTGGGCCACCAGCATCGAAAACGGCGTCCGCGTGACGCGCTGTCCGCACTACATTCCAGCTCGTCCTTCGGGCCTGCGGCGCGTTGTTCATCTGGCCAGTTTCGCCGCATCGGCGCTCGTTCCAGCGCTCAATGCCGCCCGGCGCAAGCCCCGGTTGGTCATCTGCATCGCGCCCGCCCTGCTTTCGGTTCCGGTCGCCTGGCTAGCGGCGAAGGTCGCGCGTGCGCCGCTGTGGATCCACATTCAGGACTTCGAAGTGGAGGCCGCCTTCGCCACCGGGCTGCTTCAGGCCGGAACCGCCGCCCGCCTGGCGCGCTGGGTGGAAAATCGACTGCTGCGTCTGGCGGATCGCGTCTCAACCATCAGCCCGCAGATGTGTGCCCGGCTGAAGGCAAAGGGCATCGCTATCAGCCGCATCGTCGAATTGCGCAACTGGGCGAACGCACCCGCGCCGGACCCATCGCATGGCGCGGCCTATCGGTCGGAGTGGAACCTGGGCGACAGGCGCGTCGCGCTCTATTCCGGCAACATCGCCAACAAGCAGGGCATCGAAATCGTCGTCGAAGCGGCCCGGCTGCTGAAGGACCGCCCGGACCTCACCTTTGTCATTTGCGGCGAAGGGCCCAACCGCGAGCGGCTGGAATCGCTCGCCGCGGGGCTGTCCAACATCCAGTTTCATGCCCTGCAACCGGCTGAGCGCATGGGCGAACTGCTTGCGCTTGCCGACGTCCACCTTCTTCCCCAGATCGCCGGCGCTGCCGATCTTGTCCTGCCGTCGAAGCTGGCGAACATGCTGTGGTCCGGCCGCCCCGTGGTGGCGACAACGGCCGGCGGAACGGGGCTTCATGCCGAGGTATCGGGCTGCGGCCTGGTCACTGAACCGGGCGATGCCAGTGCCTTTGCCGCCGCCATCGCCGAACTCCTCGATCAGCCGGAACGTGCCCGCCAGCTCGGCGAATGTGGACAGGCGCGTGCTGCCCAGCGGTGGGAGAAGGAGGCGATCCTTTCGCACCTCTCGGCCGAAATCGCGCGCCTCGATGGTAAGGTGCCGGCATGACGGAGCCTTCGCTGCCCAGGCGTATCCTTGTCTTTGCGCCCAGCAAGGAAGGCGGCATCCCGCATTACACCCACCATCAGGCGCAAGAGCTTGCTCGGCGGGGAATCGAAGTGGTCATGCTGTGCAGCCGCCAGCATCCCTGGCGGCAGGACCAGGCGTCCTACCGCCAGATCCGCCGCCTGCCCGATGCAAAAACCGGGCCACGGATTTGGCACAAGGCGATGCAGGTCTGGCACCATGTCTGGATCCACTACCTGCTGTTCTGGTGGACTTTGCGGGTAAAGCCCGATGTCGTGCTGTTTGAAGCGAACACCGAATTCTACGGCGCCTTGTGGTCATGGCCGCACCTGATGCTGCGTGCGCTGGGCATGAAATACGTGATGACGCTGCATGATCCGGTGCGCGGCCTGTGGTTCGGGCCGAAGTGGTTTTCACGCCTGTCGCGCTGGTCGGCCTATCGCATCCTGCATGGCGGGCTGGTCCACGGCAAACCGCCCGAAGGGGCCTTCCTGCCGCATTGGCTGGATGTGGAATCGGTGCCACACGGCCTGTTCGACCACATGGGCGCGTCCACGCCGCCCTATGACCTGCGCGAACGGCTGGGCATTGCCCGCGATGCCTACCTGTTGCTGTCGTTC
The DNA here is from genome assembly GCA_046063225.1 of Novosphingobium sp. Lineage (GTDB taxonomy): Bacteria > Pseudomonadota > Alphaproteobacteria > Sphingomonadales > Sphingomonadaceae > Novosphingobium. The sequence continues at coordinate 14,121 of JBJTLW010000173.1, forward strand.
GGTCACATCGCCGATCGAAAGAACCAGCACCTTCTGGTCGAGGCTATTTCCCGCCTGCCGGGGACCAGCCTGGTCATCGCGGGTCCGCAGATGTCGCGGCGCAACCGGCCGCCGCAATACTACCGCGATCAGGCAGCCGCGCTTGGCTGCGCCGACCGCGTGCACGTGATCGACAGCTTTGTGCCGGACGAGGAAGCGAGCGCCTATTTCGCCGCCTGCGATGCCGTTGCGCTGACCTATGACAGCAATTTCGTGTCGCAAAGCGGCGTCATCCAGATCGCCGCGCAGTGGGACAAGCCGGTGCTCGCCTCAAGCGGGCCGGGGCCTCTCAGAGCCTCGGTCGAAGGGCCGGGGATCGGCCTGTTCGTGGCCCCGGACAGCGCCGATGAGATCGTTCGCGGCCTGACCCTGCTGATGGCGGATCACACCGACCGCACGGCCGCCTTCACCGCATTCCGCGAAGGGGCGAGCTGGAAGGAAAACGTCGATGGGCTGCTGCGGCTTATCGGCCGGATCAGCAAATCCTAACCAGCTTTCCGGCGGAAGCGGAAGTACCTGACCTCGTGTCCATAGACCGCGCGCGCTTTTGCCTCGTAGCGGGTTTCGGGCCAGCCGCCCGGGCGCTTCAGGAAATTGGATGGCTTTTCCGCCAGCCATTCGAACTGATGCCGGTGGCGGCGCATGACCATCAGGGCGTGGCGCAGATAGATGGCGTGATCAGTGCCGAAACGCAGTTCGCCGCCGGGCTTCAGTTTAGCGGCAAACAGATCGACCGGGCCGTCGTTCATCATCCGCCGCTTGGCGTGGCGTGCCTTGGGCCAGGGATCGGGATGAAGCAGGTACAGGAAGCTGAGCGCGCCGTCCGGCACCCGGCGCAGGACTTCAATCGCATCGCCGTGATGAATCCGGACATTGGCCAGTGCCGCATCGCGCACGTGGACCAATGCCTGTGCAACCCCGTTGATAAAGGGTTCGGCTCCGATGAAGCCATGATCGGGCAGCATGTCAGCCCGGTAGGCCATGTGTTCGCCCCCGCCGAAGCCGATTTCGAAATGCAGCGGGCAATCGATACCGAACAGCACCGTTGAAGACACCGGGCCGTCTTCCGGCACGGCAATCTGCGGCAGCAGGCGATCGACCAGATCCTGCTGGCCGGCGCGCAGGGGCTTACCCTTCGAACGGCCATAGAGCCGGTTCAGCGTGGTGGGATCACCCGGTTTGTGCGCGGACATTGTCGATCGTTCCTGAAGATGTGGTCAGCCCAGCCATGGCTGAAAATTGAGATCGTAGGCAAGATCGCGGTTGCGTTCACCCACGATGCGCGCCGGATTTCCGGCGACGATGGCAAAGGCGGGCACGTCCTTGGTCACAACGGCGCCTGCCGCCACGACGGCGCCTTCGCCTATGGTCACGCCTGGCAGGATTACCGCGCGATAGGCAATCCACACCCTGTCGCCGATCACCACTTCGCCGCCCTTGTCAGCGAAATGGGGTGATTGCGGATCATGGCCAAGGGTCAGGATGCTGGCTTCCGGTCCGATCGACACGTTCGATCCGGTGCGGATCGCGAATTTTCGCCCATCGAGCAGGCAGCCGAAATTGATGACATTACCGGCCCCAAGGAACACCTTTCGGCCATTCAGAAGCCTGCAGCCCGACTGGACACCGGTTCCCTTGCCCAGTGCGCCCAGCCATAGCGACAGCATGAGCTTGCGCAGTGTGCGCGATGGCAGGCGGCCGATCACGTGGTTGTAGATCCACGCGATGATGGCGCCGAAGAAGACCTTTGCCGTCATCTCATCGCCCCTTTCAGGTCCGTCGCACGGGCTGTTGCCCCGCCCCATCCTGACGAAACCGCGCGCCGTTTTCCAGCCCGCGTGGCAAATGTCTGCGCCGGTGCCTTGCGGCGATCATGCCCGGCCCCACAAACAGTCGAGAAACGCGGCCGAGCTGTGGCTGGCCTGCGCGGCGCTGCGGCGCGCCATCGCCGCTTCGTGATAGTGCGGATAGTTGGCGATGAAGTCCGAAATTGCTTCGGCGAGGCCGTCGACATCGCCGTCCTCAACACCGATCCCGGCGCCGACGCTTGTCGCGAGATCGGCCGTCCAGGTATCACGGGTGTAGATCATCGGAATGCCAGCCGTGGCCGCTTCCACCGCAACGCCGGAAATGCGCGCGAAGTAGGAATCGCGGCGATAGGGCAGCAGCATGCAATCGGTCGCGGCGATGGCGGCATCGTATTCGGCGCTGTCCATGGCCTCAGTGATGAACTCTACGGCGGGACTTTCCAACAAGGCCGCGTCGGGCGGATAAACCTTGCCCTCACCATCCAGGATTGGCTGGTTCCACTGGATGACGAAGCGGGCCGGGCGCGCCAGCCCTTTGGCCAGCACTTTGGCGATCGCCTGCTGCAGAATGTCGATGCCCTTTTCGTACCGCGCCGGGCCAAGGCAGCTGAGCACCACCGGTTCCTGCTCGCTCTTTGCGGGCCGGTCTTCGTTGGGGAAGGGCGCGACGCGGGGGCTTGGGTAAACGTCCGGCGCAATGCCGCACAACGCCTTGTACTCGGTGGCAAGGCGCGTGCTATCGGTGGCAAAGGCAGCCTTGCCGCGCGCGATGGCGCCGGCAAAACTCTTCATGCCCCACTTCAGCATCGCGGCCGATCGTGCGAAGTGCGGCGTAGTGCTGCCAGGCGCGTAGGAGCCGGCGTTGTTGCGGAACAGCATAACCATCCGGCCTATGCGGTTGCCGTGCCGCGCGAGCAGAAGGCGCCAGCCCCAGATGTGGTGCACAACCACCGTCGGCGCGAACAGGCAATCGACCGGGCCATGGTCCCGCAGCACGCGGCTCATCGTGCGGTAGACCAGCCAGTTGTGCCGGAACACGCCGAGATAGCGCCGCCAGGCCTGCGGGAAGTAATAGACGCCGTCCCATCGGCTCTGCGAAAAGCCGGCGACAGCGTTCAGTTCGCGGGCGATGGCCGGTTCGATCGCTGCATGGCCCACAAAGGCAACCTCTGCGCCTTCGGCCCGTGCAAGCTCTTCAACCGAGCGCACATATTCGTACCAGTGGCCGACCGGATCCTTGAGCGCCTCCTCAACGACCAGCAGTCGCTTTCCGGCAAGAGCCTGCGTCACAGGATCAGCCGCCCGCCGCTTCTGCATCCAGCGTTGCGGCGTACCAGTCGACCGTCTTTTTCAGGCCGTCGCGCAGCGGGGTTGCCGCCGTCCAGCCGATGGTTTCGCGCGCGCGGGTGACGTCGAGCCAGCGCGTCTTCACGCCGACAAAGCGGTTTTCGTTGTAGACGATCTCGCCTTCGAAACCGGCGGCTTCCTTGATCCAGTTGGCGATCTGGCCAATCGATTCCGCGCGGCCCATGCCCAGGTTGATAACGTCCACATCGGTGCCGAGTGCGGCGCCGATAATACCGTCCGCCGCGTCGTTGACATAGAGGAACTCCCGCTCCTGCTTCCCATCGCCCCAGACTTCCACCGTGGGCGCGCCGCTGCGCTGGGCGCGCACGAACTTGCCGATCAGCGCGCCGACGACATGGCTGTTCTCGGCAAAGCTGTCATGCGGGCCATAGACCGTGGGCAGAACGACACTGGCGCAATTGCCGCCGTATTCCTGACGATAGGCGCGCTGGCCGATCAGCAGCGCTTTCTTGGTCATGGCATAGGCGAAGAGGTAATCCTCCGGCTCATGCCCCCAGAGTTCGCTTTCCGGGTGCGCGTTTTCGGTCGACGGGTACATGCAGTACGAAAGGATCGAAGTGAACTTCGACTTCGGGAAGTACCGGTTCCAGCCTTCCAGCACGTTGGTGTTGATCTTCAGGTTGACGTTGAACTGCGTGGCGGGGTGATGCACCGGCCAGTCGCCCGCCTTGTACAGCGCGGCTAGGTGAAAGATGTGATCGGCCTCGTACTGCTTGCGCTGGCCATCGAGCCAGGCGAACAGCGCGTGTTCGTCGGCCAGATCGACCACTTTTGAGCTCACCGGAACAATATTCGCCTCAGGGAAGCGGGCGCGCAGTTCCGCGACAAGCGTCTGGCCGATGAAGCCCGAAGCGCCGGTTACGATGACGTTTTTCATTCGCGTGTGAACTCACCCTTCGGGCCGATCACCCGGACGTCCGGCACGGTGGCGATGAAACGGCCGCCCGCGCTGAGATAGTCATCGAACTTCTCGACGAGGAAATCGATGAAGTTCCAGGCGAGCACCAGATAGTAGTCCGGCACTTCGGCATTGGTGCGCTCGTCGATGACCGGAATGTGCGTGCCGGGCGTGACGCGGCCGATCTTGAACTCGTTGACCTCGGTCACCTTGGAGACCAGCTCGGGGCCGATCTGCGCGCGGTTGAGCACCGTGCTGCCCTTTACAGGGGCGCCAAGGGCATAGACCGTCTTGCCCTCAGCCTTCAGTCGCTCGAGCAAGGCGCGCAACTTGTCCATGTTCTCGTCAATGCGGCGGGCAAAGGCGGTATAGGTTTCCAGCTTGTAGAGGCCAGCTGCCTCTTCTTCGGCAATGGCATCGGCCACGGCCTGGGTCGTCGCAAGCGGATTTTCCTCGCGGCAGACATAGAGGATGAACGAGCCGCCGTGGATCGGCGAGAATTCGATGTCCTGAATGCGCAGGCCATGCGCGGCGAACAGCTTGGTCAGCGGGCCGACCGAATGGATGCACGAATGTTCGTGGTAGAAGTGATCGAACTCGTTGTTCTCGATCAGGTCTTTCAGGTTCACGCCCTGAACCACGAAGAACGAGTTGGGGCCCATGACTTCGGCAAGACCAGCGACGAAATCGTGCAGATCAGGCACGTGGTAGAAGACAGCCGTGGCCGTGATCACTTCCGGCTTGATGCCCAGCTGTCGCAGCGACTTGCCGGTGTCATGGTTCCAGAACTGCTGGAACACGGTGATGCCCTGTTCGCGCGCAAGCTGGCCGGGACGTTCCGAGGGATCGACGCCCAGAACGCGCATTCCGTGCTTGGCAAAGGCCTTGAGCAGGGTGCCATCGTTGCAGCCCACGTCGATCACCAGATCGTTGGGCTTCAGGCCCAGCTTTTCGACCACATGCGGGGCGAGCGCGTTGAAGTGGCGCACCACCGGGGCGTTGACGCCGGTAACGTAGGGATGATCGCAGAACAGCAGTTCCTGCGGCGGAAATTCCGTGATCTGCACTTCCCAGCAGTCTTCACAGACCATCATCGACAGCGTGAAGGTAACTTCCTTCGCCAGTTCATCAGGATAGAGGAACGCATTGCCGTTGGGCTGGTCGCCGCAATCGATGAATTCGTGCAGACGAGTTCCGTTGCAGACCATGCAATGCGTGCGTTTCATTTGGGCCAGAATCCTCGCGGTCACAATCGATAGGTGAATACCCGCGCCTAAAGCATGGTCCATGGCATTCGGCAATCATTTCCGACGGATTACGGCCATCCGGTGGCCGTTTCTCAACGCGGTTCCGCACGCGCGCGACATTTGCGGCGACCCCAAAAAAATTGTGATGGACCCTATGCCCCGCCTGTGTTGAGCATGATCGCATGTTGGCCGCTGATCGTGCAGACATTCCGCTCGCCAGGCTTTCTGACAAGGAAGTCGAAATTCTGCGCCTGTTGACGGCAGGGCACACCGTCAAAACCATTGCCGCACAGCTCGGCCGATCAGAAGCCTCGATCAATGAGCGGTTGCGTGATGCTCGCCGGAAAACCGGAGTTGGCAGCAGCCGCGAACTGGCACGACTGTTGGACGACCAGAAAAATTGTCACGAATTTATCGATCTTTCTAAGGCGCTCGCTGGCGGTGAGGATCCGGGCCAGCCCGCTGATGTCGGGCGCCAGCCTTCGAAAGGAAAGATCGTCATGCTCGTCACCTTACCGCTCGCCGTTACTTTGGGGTTGTCCATCGCATCGACCTCGACGCGTCTGGAACAGCCTGCCCAGCCGATTACCCTGGCCGCCGAAACGCGCGCCTCGCCGCTGGTGGGTCGCTGGTCGCTGGATACCCAACGTATTCCCGAAAGCGAACGGCCCCGGCGCGTGACCATCGATTTTCGCGCCGCAGCGGATGGCAAATGGACGACGCGGGTCGAAATCGTTGCCGCGGATGGAACCGAGATGCACGCCGAATCGACCGCGGCCACGGACGGCGCTCCGGTTTCGGGCTCGGGCAACATGCCCTTCGTCGATACGGTTTCGCTGCGACAGCCGGCACCGAATACGCTGGTGATGACGCTCGGCAAGAACGGCGCGCCGGTTTCGACCCGGGTTTATACAGTGTCAAAGGATCGCAAGACGATGACCGAAACGATCATCTGGGCCAGCCCTTCGATTCCAAAGCTGGAAACCACGTACTTCAAACGCATCGGCTGAACGCAAACGGCCCGCCTCCCCCCGGAGACGGGCCGTTGCCCCCAACTGGGCTGCGCAGTTTCAGGCAGCCCGGTATTGCCTGGATCAGGCGGCTTCCGCCTGTGCGTCGGGATCGCGCAGCACATAGCCGCGGCCCCAGACGGTTTCGATATAGTTTTCACCACCGCAGGCATGAGCCAGCTTCTTGCGCAGCTTGCAGATGAACACGTCGATGATCTTGAGTTCGGGTTCGTCCATGCCGCCATAGAGGTGGTTCAGGAACATTTCCTTGGTCAGCGTGGTGCCCTTGCGGAGCGAAAGCAGCTCCAGCATGGCATATTCCTTGCCGGTGAGGTGAACGCGGGCGCCATCAACTTCAACGGTCTTCGCGTCGAGGTTGACCGAAAGCTTGCCGGTACGGATGACCGACTGCGAATGGCCCTTCGATCGGCGGACCACGGCGTGAATGCGGGCAACCAGCTCTTCACGATGGAACGGCTTGGTCACATAGTCATCGGCGCCGAAGCCAAACGAGCGGACCTTCGAATCCATTTCCGAAATGCCCGAAAGGATCAGGACCGGCGTCTGGACCTTGGCGACGCGCAGCTTCTTGAGCACGTCATACCCGTGCATGTCGGGCAGATTAAGGTCCAGCAGGATGATGTCATAATCATACAGCTTACCAAGATCGAGGCCTTCTTCGCCCAGATCGGTCGAGTAAACGTTGAACCCCTCAGTCGTGAGCATAAGCTCAATGGCGCGAGCCGTGGTGGGTTCGTCCTCGATCAATAGCACTCGCATGGGTTATCCCCCTTTGCCCCGATACCTTGTCAACACCCCGGTAAGTGGTGTTTCCAGCAATTAACCATAGGACCTATGAAGAGGAAAGGTTAATTTAGCGTAAACAGAGGAATTCCGGCGAGTCGCGGTGTTAACCCTAATCCACGCGCAAACCCCTGTCAGCCTTCCAGCACCCGCGTTTCGGGATGGTGCCGATCCAGGTGGCGGCGGATGATTTTCAGATTGCGGGTGTTCGAACGGTAAAGCAGATCGAACAGATCGCCGGCAACAGGCACGGTGCCGATCGCGGCATCAACGCCGACATTTGCGATCATCCGCCACTGCTTCCAGCGCGGCAGGCCAAGGTTGCGCGCTTCCCAGACAGCATAGATTCCCATGGCCGCGGTAAGCACGTCACCGGCCAGGGGTACAAGGCCAATGATGGCATCGAGCCCAACCTTGCGCCGGATTACCGGAATGGTCATCGCGCGCTCAAGGATATGCTCCAGCGCCTCGATCCGTTGGCGTACCTCCTGCGGGCTACGGCCGAGAGGCACCTGGCGGGTCATGCGGCGGGCATTGTTGCTGGCGGCCATCGGCTGGCGTCTTCCCACGATAACAGCGCCAGATTGGCGCCGCCGCCTATTTGGGGCGCAGGGCGAGCGACGACAAGGGGTGGAAGCCCCGGGCGTTGACGGCGAAGCCGGGCTGCGGATCACGGACGAGTGACCAGCGGATCGGATTGCCAAGCGGAATGTAACTGTTGGCAAGGGTGAGCTGCGCTTCCGCTTCGGACAGCAGTTCGGCGCGCTTGGCGGCATCCGTGCTGGATCGTGCATCCGCGGCGCGCATGTCGGCCACCGTGCTGCACAGGCTGCGGCCGGCCGCGCAGGCGAACTGGTTGAGATACCAGTCGGCGCGGGCATAGCGCGCCACCAGATCGACCAGCCGCAGATCGGCCGGCGCCTCCAGCCCAACGCGCCGCGCGCTCAGCCCGACCGCTTGCAGATCGGCCGAGAGCCGGCGGAAAAGAACATCGCCACCGGCGCCATTGGGCAAGGCGATGCGCAGAACAGGGGCGGGCCCGGATTTCGTCCACTTCGCCAAGCGCTGCGCAGCGGTGGTCCGCCTTTGGGCCATGTCCTGATTGGTCCAGCGCTCACCGATGCCGGCCGCCGCATCGGTAACGCCGGAAGGGATGAGCCGGCTGGTTGGCGTCCATCCCGGAATGGCAAGGTCGTTGGCCAGTGCGTCGCGGTCGATTGCCATCGCCAGGGCTTCGCGCAGTTCGGGCTTGGCCAGCAGACCGTCGCCGCTTGTGACCACCAGGCCGAACAGGCCGGACACCGGGTCGATCCGCAGATGCCTTTGCGAAATGCCCGACACGGCGCGCGCATCGGCATAGTTTGCCATGTCTCCGCCCAGAACGATGTCGGTCTTGCCGTCCCCAAAGGCCTCGGTCGCCTTGCCGGCGGACAGCGCGGTCAGCCTGAGGCTGCGAATCGTCGCCTTCCAATCGGGAATTTCGGGAAGACCGCGTTTTTCGGGAGCGACGGGTTTCAGCACCAATGCGCCTTTGACCCGCGCGGCCGCAAAGGGGCCGATGCCACGGCCACGATCGAGCAGCGCCAGTTCGGGCTGGGCAAGAAGGTCCAGCAGGTGCGGCACGGGGTGGGACAGGCGCACCTCCAGCACACGGCCGGTCATGGCGCGCACTTCGGTAATGGCATCTAGATCCAGCGCCAGCGGCGTGCCGCGCAGGGATGCGAGCGTCTGTTTCAGCCCGTCGCGCGCCCGTTCGCCGGTCATCGGGCTGCCGCCGGCGGCCAGCCCTTCGCGCAGGCGGAAGATGTAGGACAGGCCATCGTCGGTGACGATCCAGCGGTCAGCCAGCGCCGGGACAACGCGGCCTTCTGAATCGAACGCGACCAGCCCCTCGGCCGTCGCGGCGCGCACCATGCGTCCACCATCGCTCAACCGGACGCCGCTTTCCTGAAGTTCGCGCGGTTCGCCAACAATGGCGACGGCGGTTTCGTCCATGTCATCGCCGGAGCATCCCGACAGGACCGGCAACAGCGCCAGCGCAAGCATTACGGAAAGGGATGAGCGCGTGCGAACCATGAGCCGCAGGGTTAGGCTTGCGGCAGGCAAACCTCAAGCATCCGCGTCAAATCTTGCGCACCGGTCCGTCGTTGCGGCCGCCGACGGAATAGAGCGGGCGGTGAACGAGGAGGCCATCGTTGGCGGCGGCCGGTTCCTGCGAGGCGCGCGCGAGCTTGGGATCGATTTCTTCACGAAACGCGATGCCGAACCGGCTTTCCTGCACCCAGGCGATAGTACCTTCGACCCAGCCGATGTTGCGCAAGTTCACCCAGACGACCAGCCCGCGCATGGCGCGCACGCCGCCTTCGGCCATCATCCCTCCGGCGGAAAGGTTGCGCATCTTGACCTTGTGCTCAGTCTGCTCTCCGTCCAGTCGCAATTCGACGAGGACAAACAGGCTGTCGCGCGCGATCTGCCGGTTTTCCACTCCGCCCATGATAGTCGCCATTCCTCCGCACGAAACCAGAGCGTCCCTTGTGGGCGGAATCCTTGCGGTTCGCCTCGCGCAGGATTCTAGACGGCAATCGGCAAACAACCCGTTAACATTTTGCACGGGGAGTTTACCTTTTCCTGTCAGGAAGCATCAATCGTCGCGCGAAACCTTCTCGCGGCGTTCATGCGCCTGCTGGGCTTCGACCGTCATCGTCGCGATCGGGCGGGCAACGAGCCGGCCCAGTCCGATGGGCTCACCCGTGACTTCGCAATAGCCGTATTCACCTTCTTCGATGCGGCGCAGGGCGGAATCGATCTTGGCAATCAGCTTGCGCTGGCGGTCGCGCGTGCGCAGCTCGATGCCCCAGTCCGTCTCGCTTGATGCGCGATCGTTCAGGTCCGGCTCGCGGATCGGGCCTTCCTGAAGATGCTGCAGCGTGCCTGCGGAAGAATCGAGGATTGCGCGCTTCCACGCCTGCAGCAGCCTGCGGAAATAATCGAGCTGCGGTTCGGACATGTACTCTTCGCTGTCGGTCGGCACATATTCGCCGGTCAGCGCGCGTTTCGCTTTTGCAAGGATATCGATATCGTCAGCCAGAATACTCGGCATCTACTGAATCCTTTTACCTCCCACGAGGTCAATTACCGGAGTGACCATATGTCCCGGTTTTTCCGGTAACCTCTCCGCATGTCTTCGTGAGCGCGCCTATAGTGTCGGGCCTTCACCGGCACAAGCGACAAACTCTGCGTGGCGTGGCTAATCGAATTTTTAACATCGCCGTTAACCTTTTGTTGACCATGATCGCCCAGCTTGAGCTCATCGGCGGACAAACACGGGGTTCCGCCCAAAGGGGGTACGAAGGATGAGCGCAGCCTGGATCAAGCCGGCCGAATTCAGCCCGGCCGACGAAACCGAAACCGACCTGCTGGTCGCCAGCTGCCTTGCCGCAGCAGCCCAGGGGGACCTTTCCGCCTATTTCGACCTTGGCGTCGCCTACAGCACCGGAAGCCACGGCGCACCGGTTGACCTGATCGAGGCGCACAAATGGTTCAATCTTGCCGCTGTTGCCGGATATGACGATGCGGCCCACTGCCGTGCGGACGTTGCCGATGAAATGACGGCCCGCGAAATCGCCGAGGCTCAGCGCCGTGCGCGCGAATGGATTGCCGCGACCAGCCGCAAGGCCGCCTGATCCGATCCCGCGCCGCGCCATCAGTGTGGCTAGGAATTCTTTCGGAACGGGGTCCTCTGATCGAGCCACATCTGCTCGCTTGCGACCCCGGCCCGCTCCTTTTCGAGAAAATCCGCCACCGCATCGCGAAAACCGGGGTGCGCGATGAAATGCGCAGACCACGTCTGCACCGGCGAATAGCCACGCGCCAGCTTGTGCCCGCCCTGCGCGCCGGCCTCGACGCGGGACAGGCCCAGCTCAATTGCCGCGTCGATTGCCTGATAATAGCACAGCTCGAAGTGCAGGTAGGGCTTGTCGATCACGGCGCCCCAATACCGCCCGTAAAGCGTGTCGCGCCCGATGAAATTGAGCGCGCCGGCGACGGGCAGTCCTTCCATCTCGGCCATGACCAACAAGACCTTGTCGGCCATCCGCGCGCCGATCAAGCTGAAGGCTTCGCGCGTCAGATAGGGGCGGCCCCACTTTCGCGCGCCGGTATCCTGATAGAAGTGCCAGAACGCGTCCCAGTGCTCTTCGCGCAAAGCGTTCCCGGTCAGGCGGCGTATGGTCACACCCTCCTGCGCCAGCCGCCGCTCCTTGCGCAGGGTCTTGCGTTTGACGGAAGACAACGCGGCGAGAAACGCCTCGAAATCGGCGTAGTCCCGATTTTCCCAATGGAACTGAAGGTCGCTGCGCAGCAGCCAGCCGGCAGCTTCGAACACCGGCAGCTGGCGCGGCTCGATGAAGGTCGCGTGGGCTGATGACAGGCCGTTCCGCTGGCAAACCTGTTCGGCAGCGCCCAGCAGAGCCGGGGCCAGTGCCGGATCGCGGGTCAAAATACGCGGACCGGTGGCCGGGGTGAACGGCACGGAAATCTGCAGCTTCGGGTAATAGGATCCCCCCGCCCGGTGCCAGGCATCGGCCCAGGCGTGATCGAACACATATTCGCCCTGGCTATGCTCCTTGATGTAGCTGGGCAGAGCGGCCAGCAGGTCGCCGCTGTCCGTTTCGAGCAGAAGCGGGGCGGCAGTCCAGCCGCTGGTCCCGCCGACGCTGCCCGACTCTTCGAGCAGGCTCAGAAAATCATGGGTAACGAACGGATTCGAGCCATCGTGCAGGCCATCCCACTGGGCAGCCGGGATCTCGCCAACAGAGCCTGCGAGGCGCACCTGCGCCAAAGACGGCGCGCTCACGCCACCCCGGCGCCCTCGGCGATCGGCGCATCGGCATGGCGCTCGGCGCGGTCGCGATGCTCGGCGCTGCGCACGGTCCAGGTGGTGACGGGAATGCCGCGGCGACGCTGGCTGGCAGCAAAGCGGCTGGGCAGGTCGCGGATGTCGTAGGCAAGGAAATCGGGCTTGGCCAACCACAGCCACAGGTGGCGGCGAAGACGGCCGGGCAAAGCCTTGTCATTTTCCTCAGTGACAACGAGCCCGCGGGTCGTCAGTGGGCTGTGCCGCGCAAACCACGATCCGACGCGCGGATCGAAGCTCATGACCGCATGGGGGCCGCGATAGCCTTCCAGCGCTCGCCGGACCGAAAGGCAGATGGCCGATACGGGCCGTTCGCGCTTCGATTTGACTTCGATGAGAACCGGAGCCTGTCCGTCGATGAGATCGAGCACCTGCCGCAGAGAAGGGATGGTATCCGCGCTGCCCGACAGGCGGATTGCTCCGATCTGCGCGCCGCTCAATTGGTTGATCGGTCCGTGTTCGGCCGTCAGCCGGTCCAGTTCGAAATCGTGGAAAACCATGGCCTGGTCGTCGCTCGATTTCTGGACGTCACATTCAATGCCCCAGCCGCGCGCCAGCGCGGCGGCGAAGGCCGAGGGCGAATTTTCCGGCAGACCATCGCCGTGCAGGCCGCGATGGGCAAAGCGCGCGCCCTCGATCCAGCTTACCCGGCTTTCGGCCGGCGCCGGAGCGAACCAGCGGTCAAGCGGCGCTAATGGCGACAATGGCATCAACCTCCACGGCAGCACCCAGCGGCAGGCTGGGCACGCCGACCGCGCTGCGTGCGTGCTTGCCGGCATCGCCGAACACGGCAACCATCAGTTCCGACGCCCCGTTCACAACCTTGGGCTGATCGGTGAAAGCTCCGGTCGAATTGACGAAACCGCCAAGCTTGACGACGCGTTCAACCCGCGACAGCGATCCCAATGCGGCTTTCAGTTGGGCCAGCAGCATCAATCCGCAGGCCTGCGCTGCGGCATTGCCCTGTTCAACGGAAACATCTTCGCCCAGCCGCCCGGTCACCAGCTTGCCGTCGATGAAGGGCAACTGGCCGGATACGTGGGCCAGTCCGCCGGCGATCACCACGGGCACATAGGCCGCCACAGGTGCGGCGGGTTCGGGAAGGGTAAGGCCAAGTGCGGCCAGGCGGCTTTCAATGTCTGCGTCAGTCATGGGCCTCTCCGTAGAGCTTTCCGGCGATCCAGGGCAAGGCTTCGTTCCAGTTGTCGATCCGGGCATGGGCTTGCCCGGCCTCTCTTGCACAGGGAATGTGCGGCGCCAGCAGCGGTTCGCCGCACAGGTGAAGACGGTGAACCTGCGGCGCAAGATCGGCGACCGAACCGTGATGGTGGGCGATATCGTCGACGAACAGCGCGCGGCTTGGTGCGTATTCGGCGATGATCTTCTGCAGCGCGGGGCCCTTTGGTCCGAGATTGGTATAGACCTTGAGGTCAAATCCGTGCCCGGCCAGCTGCGCGGTGCGCGCGGCGTTGAACTGATGGCCAAGGTTGGTCAGGACGACGACATCGGCCTCGCGCGCGATTTCGCCAATGGCCTCCAGCGCGCCGGCGATCGGGTATTGTTTGTCCATCTGCGTTTCGAAAAACACGTTGAGCAGACGCCAGGTTTCCTCACCTGGCACAAGATCGCCGCTGGATAGGTAATGGACGGCCTTGGAAAAATCGTTGCCGTTCCAGTGGAAATCGATGCCGTGAACGTCGACCAGCCAGTCGCGGAACGGCTTGACCATGTGCAGCAGGACTTCATCGCAATCGGTGATCAGCAGGGGGCGGTTCAACGGGCAAGCCTTTCGCGCGCGGAGACAACGGTTTCTGGAGTGACACCCAGCGCATCGCTTGCCGCGATCAGATCCGGCTCATGCGCGCAGAGAAAATCGAGCACGGCGCCCAGCAGGGCGACGTCGCCCAATCCGGCACGCAGGGCGTCGGGCGTCAGGCCGGTAAGGGCAAGCAGGCGTTCGCGCCGATCCTCGTCAGCAAGCACCCAGACAATTGCGGACAGGGCCAGCGCCTGCGGATCGGCTTCAGGGGATGGCGGGTCGCGAAGAATTGCCAGTTCCTTGATCTTGGAGCTAAGGTGCCGGAATGGCAAAGCGCATCCTCGTTGTCGAGGACAACGATCTCAACCGGAAATTGTTCTGCGACGTCCTGAAAAGCCAGGGCTACGCGGTCGAACCGGTGTCTGACGGGCACGTGGCGCTCGACCGCGCGCGGGATTTTGTCCCCAACCTGATCATCATGGACATCCAGCTGGCCGACGTGTCCGGCGTGGAACTGATCGAACAGGCGAAGGCCGATCCCATCCTGCGGCCGATCCCGGTCCTCGCCGTCACCGCCTATGCCGGCAAGGGCGACGAGGAGCGGATTCGCGATGCGGGGGCGGAAGGCTACCTTGCCAAACCGGTGTCGATCGGCCCCTTCATGATGGCGGTGAAAGGCCTTGTCGAACGCAACGCGGCCTGATCGGCTGGAAGCCTAGTCAGCCTTGAACGACTGGTGGCACTGCTTGCAGTTGCCGCCCGCTTCTTTCACCGCGTCCTGCAGCGTCGCAACCGGCTGGCCGGCGGCAAAGGCATCGGCGGCGGTCAACAGATTGGCGGATGCCGTCTGGAACTTGGTGACGGCGGCGGTGAATTCGGCGGGCTTGGTCCAGACTTCGGCCTTGGCGTCGGTCTTCAGGCCATCGGCCGGGCCGCTGCCGGCGGGAAACCATGTCGGCATTTCCTTGGCCTTGCTGGCAACCGTTGCCGCCGCGGCGCGAACCTTTTGTGCGTCCGGCGCATTGCCCTTCAGCTCGTCGTTGATCGTCTTGAAGGCATCGCCCATCGCCTCGAAATTGTCGTGCCGGGCATCGGCTGCTCGGCCGCCGGGCGTATCGGGGTTGCCGCAAGCCGAAAGCGCCAGCAGTGGCGCGAGGACGGTAAGAGCAAAGACGGGCTTGCGCATGAGAAGATCCTTTCAAAAACAGGCCTGATCCAGGGGTAACCAGCGAAGCGAACCCGCGTTCCCTGAGCAGCCTTTGCACGATGGCGCGGCGCGCGGAACTTGCCAAGGCTTGACTTTTCTCGCCCAGCGCCGCTTTTCGGCCCCAATCGTTGGCCAAGGGGCCGGTGAAACGCAGTTACCAGACTTCGGGAGCATGACTTTGATGGACCGCCAAGCCACCGACGAGAGGATCCGTGACCTGATCGATCCCTTCAACAAGAAGGGTGTCGAAATTACCGACGCCACGACCTTTGCCGACGATCTTGAGCTGGACAGCCTGTCGGTGATGGATTTCGTCGCGGCTATCGAGGATGAGTTCGACATCATCATTTCGATGAACCAGCAGGCGGAAATCGAGAATTACGGCCAGCTGGTCGACGCTGTCGTCAAGCTGCAAGGATAACCGGCCAATGAGCGAAGGCATCGATGAAGCGGATCGCCCGGCACTGGTCGTCGGCGGCGAGGCGGACCTGTTCTCGAAGTTCGATCCGCTGATCCAGCTGCGCACCAACCTGCTTTCGGCCGGTCAGGAAGACCCCTTTGGCCTGGTCATGGAAAAGGTGATCTCGCCCACCGAGGCGATCTGCAACGGTCGCCAGACGATCCTGCTCGGCACCTATAACTACATGGGGATGACGTTCGATCCCGATGTTATCGCCGCCGGAAAGCAGGCTCTGGACGATTTCGGCGCCGGCACAACCGGCAGCCGCGTGCTCAACGGCACCTACGCCGGGCACAAGGCGGTCGAGGAAGCGCTCTGCGAATTCTACGGCATGAAACACGCCATGGTGTTCTCCACCGGCTATCAGGCAAACTTG
Organism: Novosphingobium sp.; assembly: GCA_046063225.1. GTDB lineage: Bacteria > Pseudomonadota > Alphaproteobacteria > Sphingomonadales > Sphingomonadaceae > Novosphingobium. The sequence continues at coordinate 30,012 of JBJTLW010000173.1, forward strand.
GGGATCATCTCCACGATCGCCGGCAAGGGCGATTACATCGTGCTGGATATCGATAGCCATGCCTCCATCTGGGATGGTTGCAAGATGGGCGACGCCGAAGTCGTCCCCTTCAAGCACAACGATATCGTCGCGATGGAAAAGCGCCTGAAGCGTATTCCCGAAGGCGCCGGCAAGCTCGTGGTCCTGGAAGGCGTCTATTCGATGCTGGGCGACATTGCCCCGCTCAAGGAGATGATCAAGGTCGCCAAGGATAACGGCGCCATGGTGCTGGTCGACGAGGCGCATTCCATGGGCTTCATCGGGGAGCATGGGCGCGGCGTGGCCGAGGACCAGGGCTGCCTTGACGATGTCGATTTCGTCATCGGCACCTTTTCCAAGTCGGTGGGCACGGTCGGCGGTTTCTGCGTTTCCAACCATCCGAAGTTCGAAATCCTGCGGCTGGTCTGCCGCCCCTATGTGTTCACCGCCAGCCTGCCGCCCAGCGTGGTGGCCACGGCCTGCACCTCGATCCGCAAGCTGATGCACGCCGGGAACAAGCGGGCGCACCTCTGGGAAAATTCGAAGACGCTGCACAAGGGGCTGAAGGATGCCGGCTTCCAGCTTGGCACGGAAGAGCCGCAATCGGCGATCATTTCGGTGATCATGCCCGATCTGGAACGCGGCGCGGCTATGTGGGAAGCGCTGCTGCACGAAGGGCTTTACGTGAACCTTGCGCGGCCACCGGCAACCCCGGCCAACATGACCCTGCTGCGTTGTTCGCTGTGTGCCGAACATACGGCCGAACAGGTCCAGACCATCATCGGGATGTTCCAGCGTGCCGGAAAAACCGCAGGTATCCTTGGCTAGGCGGCTGCTCGCCCTGGCGGCGCTGGCGTTGAAGCCATTCGCTGCCTTGGCGCAGGACGCCGGGCCGCAGGCGCCCGGCGATGGCATGATGGAAAGCCCCTGCCCCGATCAGAAGGGGCTGTGGTTCGGCCACGCCTATGTGAAGCAGAACGACTGGCCGTGGCTCTGCCGCTTTCAGGCGGACAACGCGCGCCGCGCCGCAACCGGCGCGCCGGACGTGGTGTTCATCGGCGATTCCATCACCGAGGGCTGGGAACGCACCGATCCGGCCTTCTTCGGCAAGACGCGGGCCAACCGCGGCATCAGCGGGCAGACCAGCCCGCAGATGCTGCTGCGCTTCTGGCAGGACGTGGTGGCGCTGAAGCCGCGCGCGGTCCACATCATGGCCGGCACCAACGATGTTGCCGGCAACACGGGGCCGATCAGCGCCGAAACCTATCGCAACAACATCCGCGCCATGGTGGCGCTGGCGCGGGCCAATGGCATCGCCGTGATCCTCGGCTCGATCCTGCCGGCGGACCGTTTCGGCTGGAAGCCAAAGGCGCGCCCCGCCAGCCAGATCGCCGAACTGAACGCCTGGCTGCGCACCTTCGCGCAGGATGAAGGGCTGGCCTATGCGGATTACTACGCCGCCATGGTCGCGCCCGGTGGCGGCCTGCAGGACGGCTTGAGCAAGGACAGCGTCCATCCCGAACCGGCAGGCTATGAGCGGATGCGCCCGATTGCCGAGGCCGCAATCCGTCAGGCGCTGGCAAGCCACGCGGCTGCTGGGGCAAGACGCGCCGGCCACCGTCACAAGCCGTGAGCGGTCCTGCGCCATCGACCCGCCGACAGGCTCTTGTCATTGCTGCCTACTGCCTGCTTGCCGTCGTGTTGGTGCGGCTGACCGTACTGGCGCTGCGTCCCGACGCGCAGGGGATGACGGACCAGCCCTGTCCCAAGGTGCAAAACGAAAGCCTGCACCGGGCCGCCACCCAGTTCCGCCGGATCGCGGGGGACCAGCCCGCCTATGACGACTGGACGGGCATCTGTGCCTATTACGCAGAGAACGCGGCGATCCGCCAATCGGGCAAACCAGTCGATGTCGTGTTCATCGGCGATTCGATCACCCAGCACTGGGCCCACTTCGATCCTGCGCTGTTTGACGGCGCGCGGCTCAATCGCGGCATAACCAGCCAGTCGGCGGCCCAGATCCTGGCGCGCTTTCCCAGCGATGTCGTCGCGCTGAAACCCCGCGTGGTTCATATCATCGCCGGCACCAACGATGTGGTCGGCACCTCCGGACCAAGCAGCCCGCAGGCCTGGCGCGATGCCATGACCGCCATGGTCGATCTCGCCCGCGCCAACGGCATTGCCGTGATTGTCGGCACCCTGCCGCCAATGGCGGTCAACCCGTTTGACGATGACCATCGCCCGGTGCCGATCATTGCCGAACAGAACCGCTGGCTGGCGCAGCTTGCACAGGAAAAGGGGCTGGTCCTGGCCGATTATCACGCGGCGCTCAGCATGCCGCAGGGCGGCTTCAAGCCCGGCCTTGCCTATGACGCGCTGCACCCGGACGGCCGGGGCTATGCGGCGATGCGCCCCGTGCTGGATGCGGCGCTGGCCCGGGTAAAGGCAGCACCGGCCAAATAGGCCAGGGCTTTTGCCGCGCCCGCCGTCCGCTCAGCGCAAGATCAGGCCGGCTGTGACAATGCCGCCGGGTTTTCGCACTTGGCGCTGGTCTTGCCGGTGCCGCCGCTGAGCATGGCCGCGGCGATGAACCCGCCAACGACGATGACGAAGAACGCACCGGTCACCAGGGCCAGGTACTTGTCGATGAAGGCCTTGATCGGCGCGCCGAACAGGCGGAACAGGCCGCCCACCAGCAGGAACTGGAAGGCGCGGCTGGCGGTGCTGGCCAGGATGAAGGGGATCAGCGGCATGGCAATGAAGCCGGCGGTGATGGTCAGCAGCTTGAAGGGAATGGGCGTTGCGCCCTTAATCAGGATGATTTCCACCCCGAATTCCCGAAGATAGCAGGCCGCCTTCGGGAAGCTTTCCGACAGGCCGAGCACGTCGAGGATCTGCGCGCCCAGCGCTTCGAACACGAAGAAGCCGATGGCATAGCCGAACAGGCCGCCCAGAACCGAACTGATCGTGGTGATCAGCGCAAAGCGGATGGCCTTCTTCGGTTCCGCCAGACACATCAGGCCAAGCAGCGGATGCGGCGGGATCGGGAAGAAGCTCGATTCCATGAACGAGAAGGCTGCCAGCCACCATTCGGCGCGCGGGTCTGACGCCTTGGCCATGGTCCATTCGTAAAGGCGGCGAAGCATTCTCAATTCCTAGTGGATTTCCGTCGGCGCCCTCTTAGTGGGCGTGCCGGAATCCGGCAAGCGGCGCGCGTGAATAACCAGATTGGTTATTTTGTCTTGACATCGTAACGCTGTTTCGGTACATATAAGGCGATTATGCACTTTACAAACCCAACCTTGTGAGGTAGAGATTACTCCATAAGCGGAGCAATCACCATGTCGGTTCTTTCACAGCCTCATTTCCACGACGAAGCAAAGGCTTACGAGTTTCTGGAAAGCGTTGTCTGGGCCGATGGAATTGCCTGCCCGCACTGTGGCATGGTTGGCGGTCGCGTCTATGACCTGTCGAGCGTTCGCGGCTCCAAGTCCGCGAAGAACCCGGAAGGCGCTATCCGTTACGGCCTCAAGAAGTGTGGCGAGTGCCGCAAGCAGTTCACGGTCAAGGTTGGCACCGTATTCGAGCAAGCCCGCATGCCGCTCT
>JBJTLW010000174.1:0-4773 GCA_046063225.1 Novosphingobium sp.
GCTTCGGCGCGTGGCGAGCAATGGATCCTGAAACAAGTTCAGGATGACGAATTCCTTGAGGGTGGGTTATCGGACGCTCATTTCCCCGCTAGGGCGCTGCCATGTCTGACATTCCCGGTCTTCCCGCCCGCCGCGCGGCGCTCAAGCTTCTCGATGCCGTGCTGCGCCGGGGGGAGACGCTCGACCAGGCGGCGCACAATGCCTGCCAGGGGATTGTCGGCGGGCCGGACCGCGCGCTGGCGATCGCGCTGGCGAGCGAGGCGCTGCGCTGGCTGACCGATCTTGACGCGCTGATAGACAGCACCACCCGGCAGACGCTCGACGAAGATACCAAGGTGCGCTCGGTCCTGCGGCTGATGCTCGCGGGCTGGTTGCGGCTCGAAACGCCGCCCAGCTTCTCCGCCCATTCTGTGGTCGCGGCTGCATCGCGAAGGGTCAGGTCAAGCGGCGGCGGCAGGGCGAGACCGGCGGCGATGGCATCGGCGCGCGCGCCCCAGCGTTCCGCCACCGCTTCGGGCAGGCTGGGCCTTGCCGGAAGCTCGGCCCCGCGCTTCGACAGGGTGGAGAACACCCCGTGCGCCAGCCGCCTTGGCCCGCCTGCGAGCAGCGGCAGGCCGGTCGCGATCACGGCGTGCGGCGGAGTTTCCAGCCGCAGCCAGCCCGCCAGCATCAGCCGCAGCACGGTGCGCGGCTTGGCATCGTCGGGCAGAACCTGACGCGTTGCGCTGTCAATCAGCGCGTCAAGATCGGGCAGCCAGCGCAGCGCCTCGCTCGCCAGGGCAATGGCCAGCGCACGGTCCGGCCCGCCAACGATGCCCTGACAGGCGTTGTGCCCGGCCTGTTCGATCGTCTCCCCCCGGCGCAACACGGCATCGAGAAGCTTGAGCGCCGCGCGGCGGGCGGGAAGGCCGGGAATGTCAGACATGGGTGGGCCCTAGCGGGGATTGCGATGCACCGCCAGCGGGCGCATATGTGGCCAATGACCAAACGCGCCACGACACGCCCCGCAGGCTTCACCAAACCCGCGCACTGGACCAACGAACCCGCGCCCAAGCCCGCTGAAGCCAAACAGCAGGGCGAGGAGCCGGACGGCCTTTCCCCCACCCGCTATGGCGACTGGGTGAAGGATGGCATTGCGGTGGATTTTTGAGGAAGCGGGAATAAACGGCAACCTGACGCCGCATTGACAGTGTTATTGTATTATGTCAGCAATACTCTTGTAACCAAGAGGAGTGCGACGCTTGTCTCAGGATATTCCCAAAGGGCTACCTGCCGTCGCCACCTGGCGCATCAATGCCATGCGCTTTCTGTTCCTGCTGATGGCGCTCTTCATGGGTGGATTCGTCTGGTATCGGCTGACCATGCAATCGAGCGGACAGCCGCTCAACTGGGGGCTTGGCAAGTCGATGCTCGGCGCGCTGGCGCTGATGAGCCTGATCGGGGTGCGCTATCCGCTCCAGATGTTGCCGCTGATGCTTTACGAAACCGCGTGGAAGACCGTGTGGCTGACGGTGATCGCCCTGCCTGCATGGCTGAACGGAAATTGGAACGCCGAGTTTCAGGGGCTTTTCGAAGACTGCATCGGCATCGTCATTGCCTATTTCATCATCCCCTGGCGCTACGTCTGGGCGCGTTACATTGCTCAACCGATGGAGCCGTTGCGGCCGCGATCCTAGGGGATCAAACCCAGCCCGCCAGCTCGCGCCGCGCCAGCGCTTCCAGCATGGCCATGCCCGCGTCCTCGGCATTGAGGCATGTCAGCGTCGCGTAATCCGTGCCGCCCGCGCCAAGGAAGTCCTCCTTCCCCCGGATGCCCAGTTCTTCGATCGTTTCAAGGCAGTCGGCGGAAAAGCCCGGCGCGGCGACGGCGAGGCGTTTGGTGCCCTTTTCCGCTTCTGCCTTCAGCACCGCGTCCGTCGCCGGTTCCAGCCACTTGGCCCTGCCGAAGCGCGATTGGAAGCTCACCTCTATCCGCAGATCGCCCCAGTCCGGGGCCAGAGCTTCGGCCAGCAGGCGTGCGGTCTTGCGGCACTGGCAGTGATAGGGATCGCCCAGATGCAGCGTGCGTTCGGGCATGCCGTGGAACGACAGCAGCAGCACTTCCGGCCGGAACGACAGGGCCGATAGCTGGCGCGAGGTATCGCTGGCAAGCGCCTGAATATGCAGGGCATCGTCGTAGTAGGGCGGCAGGGTGCGGATGGCGGGCTGCCAGCGCATCGCCTTCAGCGCCGCGCCGACGGCATCCATGGCGCTGGCCGTCGTTGCCCCGGAATACTGCGGGTAAAGCGGCGCAATGAGCACGCGGTCGCAGCCTTGTTCCTTAAGTTGCTGGATTCGTGAAGCTACCGAAGGATTGCCATAGCGCATCGCCCAATCGACCTGCACACCATCGCCCAGCCGCGCCTGCAGCACCCTGGCCTGCGCAGCCGTGATCGCGGCGAGCGGCGAGCCGGCATCGGTCCACACCTGCGAATAGGCGTGGGCGCTTTTCTTGGGCCGCGTGTTGAGGATGATGCCGTTGAGGATCGGCCACCAGACAAGGCGCGGAATTTCGACCACGCGCGGGTCCATCAGGAATTCGCCCAGATAGCGCTTCACCGCCGCCGGGGTAGGCGCATCGGGCGTGCCCAGGTTGACCAGCAGGACGCCCACCTTGCCAAGCGCAACGGGGGGATGATCGGGCGGCAGGCTCATTCGGCTTCCTCAAGCAGGGGCAAACGGCGAAAGCGGTAGCCGGTGGCCGAAAACAGGGCATTGGCGATGGCCGGGGCAATCGCCGCGACCCCCAGTTCGCCGGGATCGGCCGGCGGGGCGGTGCTGTCCAGCAGGTCAACCTCGATCGTCGGCGTCTGGCCGAGCAGGGGCAGGCCAAGGCCGGACAGGTGGCCAACCAGCGGCAGCCCTTCGGCATAGGCGGTGGACGATCCCACTGCCAGGCCCAGGCCATAGATCAGTCCGCCTTCGATCTGCTGCAGGGCAATGTCGCGATTGACCACGCGGCCGACGTCAACCGCCGCCGAAATCCGGTCCACCAGCACGCCGCCTTCGGCATCGCGCCGCGCCGTGACGATCACCGCAATGCGCCCGCCAGTGGCATCGTCGCCGATGCGGTGGCAGGCGAGGCCTTGCCCGCTGGCGTCGTGCCCGCCGTTCCAGTTGGCAAGGCTGGAAACGCGCAGCAGGCAGGCGGCAAGGCGCGGGTCGCCGCCCAGCATTTCCATGCGATAGGACAGCGCCTCGCGCTTGGCGGCGTGGGCCAGCTCGTCAAGGAAGCTCTCGGTAAAGAACGCCGTCGTCGCGTGCGATTGGCCGCGCATCCGCCCGGCAGGCAGCCCGGTGGCGACCGGCACGTGATCGAGCGAGAAATTTGCCAGCGCATAGAACGGCGCGGCCCCGGCGAGCGCGCCGGCATCGGCCTCTCCCTCGGTGGCGCGCATGGCCTCCAAAGGGCTTTCGCCTTCGAACAGACGGCGGCCAAATTCCTTGGCGCTGGCCGGCGCGGCAATGCGCGTCTTCCAGCCGACGATCTGCCCGCCCGGATCGGACAGCCGCGCCCACAGCACGGCCGAGGACGGCGTGCGCGGCATCGTGGCGAGATGCTCCTGAAAGCGCGACCAGGTCAGCTGCACCGGCTTGCCGACCTCTTTGGCGATCAGCGCCGCCTGCACGGCGTGGCGGTGGTCGAGCCGCGCGTCGAAGCTGCCGCCAGCGGGCACCGGGTAGACGATCACCGCCTTGGCGTTGATGCCGAGCGCCTTGGCCACGGCCTCGCGCGCGGTTTGCGGAGCCTGTGCGGCCAGCCACAGTTCGCAGGTGCCATCGCGCAGGCGCGCGGTGCAGCTGGCGGTTTCCAGCGTGCCGTGGAGCGCGGGCGAAACATCGTAGCGGGCGATAACGCTGGGCTTGCCGCCAATCGCCTCGTCCGGATCGCCGATGGTGGTGATGCGCTCGGTCGTGCCCTTGCGCACCGCCTTGTCGAGCGCCGAGACGAGCGTTTCGCTTTCCACCGCGTTGCGCGTCGCAAAACGCGGCCGCAGCGCTTCGAGCGCGCGGTTGGCGGCCCACCAGTTGGTGGCAACCGCCGCGAGCCAGCCGCCCTGCCCTTCAGGCGCCTTCACCAGCCGGACATCGCCGGAAAAGCCCTCAATCCGCTTTTCGTCATAACCGGCCAGGCGCGTGTCGCCGACCGGGCCATGCGCCACGGCGGCAAAGACCATGTCGGGCAGGCGCACGTCCCCGGCAAAGTTCGCCATGCCGGTAAGCTTGCTGGGCGCGTCAAGGCGCGGGAACCGGCTCTGTTCGCCGACGATCCGGCCGGCGCTGCGTTCGTTTGGCGGTTCGGTCCGCACCTGCGGGCTGGACGGCGGATCGAGCGCCGCCGCCTCTTCCGCCAACGGGCCAAAGCCGAGCCGCTTCTTGCCGTGGGAGACGAAGCCGCCTTCCACCTTCACTTCGCCAACCGGCACGTCCCAGCGGTCCGCCGCGGCCTCAGCCAGCATTTCCCGCGCCGCCGCCGCCGCCAGCCGCAGCGGCGCTTCATAGGCGAGCACGCTGGTGCCCTCTGCCGTCACGTTGAAGCGGTTGCGCTGCGCAAAGCTGCGGGCAATCGCCGGGTCATCGCCCTGGGCCAGCCCGGCCATGGCGGGCATCCACAGTTCCGCCCAGCGCGCGGCAAGCGGGACATTGGCATAGGCACCGCTGGGCGGGGCCGGCTCCACCGCCACCTGCCGCCAGTCCGCCCCCAGTTCCATCGCCGCGATCTGCGGCAGCAGG
>JBJTLW010000175.1:0-15220 GCA_046063225.1 Novosphingobium sp.
AGCGAAGTCAGTTGCGTTTCATGCAACTGATCGTCCGGACGCTCAGGCAATCGCCCCGAACAGGTCGTGCGCATCGGCATCTTCGACCAGAACCTGCACGATGTCTCCGGCCGCAAGGCTGGCCGGCACGTCACGCAGATAGACCGCGCCGTCGATTTCCGGCGCATCGGCCTGGCTGCGGCCGGTGGCGCCCACGTCACCATCCTCGTCCGGTTCGCCCACCTCGTCGATGATGACCGGGATCGTCCGGCCAACCTTGGCGGCAAGTTTGGCGGCGGAAATCCGCTCGGTCACTTCCATGACGCGGGCATAGCGTTCTTCCTTCACCGCTTCCGGCACCGGATCGGGCAATTCATTGGCCGCCGCGCCTTCCACCGGCTCGAACCGGAATGCGCCGACGCGATCGAGCTGGGCTTCCTCTAGCCAGTCGAGCAGATAGCGGAAATCGTCCTCCGTCTCGCCCGGAAAGCCGACGACGAAGCTCGACCGGATGGCGATATCCGGGCATATTGAGCGCCATTCGCGCAGCCGTTCCAGCACCTTGGCTTCGTTCGCCGGGCGCTTCATCGCGCGCAGCACGTTCGGGCTGGCATGCTGGAAGGGAATGTCGAGATAGGGCGTGATCAGCCCTTCGGCCATCAGCGGGATCACCGCATCGACGTGCGGATAGGGATAGACGTAGTGCAGGCGGACCCACGGCGGCGTGCCATCGGGGCTGCGCAGACCGCCCAGTTCGCGGGCCAGATCGGTCATGTGGGTGCGAACGGCATGGCCCTTCCACTCGCGCTCTTCGTGCCGCACGTCGACGCCATAGGCAGACGTGTCCTGGCTGATGACCAGCAGTTCGCGCGTGCCCGCCGCGACCAGCTTTTCCGCCTCCCGCAGCACGGCATCGATCCGCCGGCTGGCAAGCTTGCCGCGCAGCGAAGGGATAATGCAGAACGCGCAGGCGTGGTTGCAGCCCTCGGAAATCTTGAGGTAGCTGTAATGGCGCGGGGTCAGCTTCACATCGGTCTGCGGCACCAGATCGATGAACGGCCCTTGCGTCGGCGGGGCGGCTTCGTGCACCGCTTCGACCACCGCTTCGTACTGGTGCGCGCCGGTGACGGCGAGCACGTCCGGGAACTTCGCCCGGATCACCTCGGCCTCATTGCCCATGCAGCCGGTCACGATGACCCGGCCGTTTTCGGCAATCGCTTCACCAATCGCGGCCAGGCTTTCTTCCTTGGCGGAATCGAGGAAGCCGCAGGTGTTGACCAGCACCACGTCGGCCCCGGCATAATCGGGCGACATGGCATAGCCATCGGCGCGCAGCTTGGTCAGGATGCGCTCGGAATCGACGAGCGCCTTCGGACAGCCAAGGCTGACCATGCCGATGCGCTTCTGATCGGGAATCGTGGTGGTGGAAGACGACATGGTGGCGGCCCATAGGCGCATTTGCCGCTCGCGTCACCTGCCGCTAGGATTCGCCAATGCGCATCGAGATCACCCGAGGCCAGAGCGATGACGCGATCACCATGACGCGCCGCGATGGCAGCACCGCCGCAACCCGGTTCCCCAAGAAGGGGCCGGTGCCGCACGATGCGGTCCATTACTTCGTCGAGCGCGGATTGAACCTGCGCCAAGGGTTCTGGGGCATGGTCGCCGCGGGCCACCATCCCGAAGACATCGCGGAACTGGCCAAGGCGGCCGGCCACGCCAGCGCCAAGCGGTTTGGTGTGCCCGACGCCGCGATAGTCGAACTGCTTCAGGCGGAACGGCTGGTCGAATGTTTCGAGGCGGACCTGTGGTCCCCCGGCGGGGCCGGTGACGCGCAGGCGTTTTGCGACTTTGCGGCCGTTGCGTGCCAATCCTCGCTGGTGCCGCTGCCGTCGCAATTTGCCGCTCACGCCGAGGGCATCCGCAATGCTATCGCCAGCTTCGCGCTGGAATGGATGGACCTGCCGCAAGGCGGTTCGATGCAATTCGACTTGGACGAGGGGGACTGAGCATGGAATCGATCGACTGGCTGGCCATCATTCTGGCGGCGAACCTAGCCGTGGCCATCGGCTTTGTGTGGTACGGACCGCTGTTCGGCGGCGCGGCCATTTTCGGGCGGATGAGCGGCGATGAGCCGGAACACGCACACAAAAGCCCGGTCGGCGGGATGCTGGGGGCAATCTGCCTGCAGGCCGTCTCCGCGCTGATGCTGGCCCATGCCTTTGCCCGCATCGGGCCAGACAAGCTGGCGGTAAAGCCCTGGCTCTACTGGATGCAGTCGGGCGGGGTGGCGCTCGCCTTTGTCGCCCCGGCGCTGTTCATTTCCTATGCCCGCCACCGCATGCCGCTGCGCGAGGCGCTGGTCGATTCCGGCTTTTGGCTGGCCGTCTATCTGTCCAGCGGCACGGTGTTCTGGGCGCTGGCCTGACGCGTCAGTCGCGCGCCGGCAGGACCAGTTCCGGGTCGATCGGCAGGTTATAGCGGCGCACCTCGAAATGCAGTTCGGTGCGCGGGGTTTCGCCCGTGTTGCCCAGCAGGCCCACGCGTTCGCCCGCCTTGGCCCGGTCCCCCTTCTTGACGGTGACTTTCTGGAGCTTGGCATAGGCGGTGTGCCAGCCCTTGCCGTGATCGATCACCACCAGATTGCCGAACTTCTTCGGCTCGTATCCGGCATAGACGACGCGTCCGGCGCCGACGGCGCGCACCGCGCTGCCCATTTCGCCGGCAAGATCGATGCCGGTGTGCGGGTTGCGCCCGCTGTTCGGCGTGAACCCGCGCAGCAGCTTGCCGGGCGCAGGCCAGGCAAAGCGCGGGGCATTGGCGGCAACCGAGATCGACGGCTTCGAATCGGCCGATTTCGTCGCTGCGGGTGCCGTGGCGGCGGGTTGCGAGGGGGTGGCGGCGGGCGCTGCGGTGATGGTCGGGATGGCGAGCTTGGTGCCGGCCTTGACCGGCGCCTTGTGGTTCAGCCCATTGGCCGTGGCAATGGCTTCCCACGGCACGCCGTATTGCAGGGCGATGGCGAAGCCTGTCTCACCCGCTTCGACAGTGTGGGTGCGGCGGCGGGGGATGATCAGCTTCTGCCCGGCCTTCAGCGCGTAAGGCGCCTTCAGGCCGTTCGCCTCGATAATCAGGATGCGCGGCACCACGGCGCGATTGGCAACGCCGCCAATCGTCTCGCCCGGTTTGACGACGTGAACGGTTTCGGTCGCCGGATCGCTATCCTCGGCCCCGGCGGCGCTCAGCGGCGCGGCAAGCAGCAGGGCAAGGGCAGCGATGCGTTTCATCCGAACCTCTCTCTCAACATGGCGATCGAGGCTTCGTGCGTCAGGTCCAGTTGCAACGGCGTGACCGCGATGTAGCCATCGTCGATCGCTTCAAGGTCACTTTCGTGGCCCTTGGTGTGTTCGATGCCGTGCAGGCCGAACCAGAAATAGCGATAGCCGCGTGGGTCCGTCCCCTCGACCACCGAACCGCGCGCATAGTCGTGAAAACCCTGCCGCACCACCCGAATGCCCTTCACCTCTCCCGCCGACAGCGGAGGGAAATTGACGTTAACCAGAGTACGCGGTGCGAACGGAAGGTCAATAAGGGGTTTCAACACTTTAGCGCCCCATGCCTCGGCCGCGTCGAAGGGGACGGCATCGGCCATGCCCTCTTTCGAATAGACCTGGCTGAGCGCGATCGAGGGGATTCCCGCCAGCGCGCCTTCGATGGCGGCGGATACGGTGCCGGAATAGGTTACGTCATCGCCCAGGTTCGCCCCGCGATTGACCCCGGACAGGATCAGGTCGGGCTTGTCCGGCATGATCTTCTTCAGCGCCATGGTGACGGAATCGGTTGGCGTGCCGGTCACCGAAAAGCGCCGCTCGGCGTGCTGGTTCAGCCGGATGGGCCGGGTCAGCGTCAGGCTGTGGCCGGCGCCCGACTGTTCCTCTGCCGGGGCGCAGATCCAGATATCGTCCGAAATCTGGCGGGCAATGCGTTCCAGAACGTTGAGGCCGGGGGCGTTGATGCCGTCGTCGTTGGTCAGCAGGATCCGCATCAGGGAACCAGCCGCGTCACGCCGCCCATGTAGGGCTGGAGCGCGGCGGGCACATCGACCGAGCCGTCTTCCTGCTGGTAATTCTCAAGAATGGCGACGAGCGTGCGGCCCACGGCGAGGCCCGATCCGTTGAGCGTATGGACGAATTCGGGCTTCGCCTTTTCGCCGGTCGGGCGATAGCGCGTGTTCATGCGCCGCGCCTGGAAACCGCCGCAGTTGGAGCAGGAACTGATCTCGCGATAGGCGTCCTGCCCAGGCAGCCAGACCTCAAGATCATAGGTTTTCTGCGCGCCGAAGCCCATGTCGCCGGTGCACAGCAGCACCTTGCGGTACGGCAGGTCCAGCGCCTGCAGGATAGATTCCGCCGCTGCCGTCATGCGCTCATGCTCGGCCTCGCTGTCTTGCGGGCGGACGATGGAGACAAGCTCGCACTTTTCGAACTGGTGCTGGCGGATGAAGCCGCGCGTGTCCTTGCCGGCCGCCCCCGCTTCGCTGCGGAAGCACAGGGTGAGCGCGGTCATGCGGATCGGCAGCACGGCATCGTCAAGGATCTGGCCCATGACCGAGCTGGTCAGGCTGACCTCGGACGTGGGAATCAGCCAGCGGCCATCGGTGGTGCGGAACGAATCCTCGGCGAATTTGGGCAGCTTGTCGGTGCCGTACATTGCCTCGTCACGCACCAGAACGGGCGTGTTGCACTCGGTATAGCCGTTCACGCTGGTCTGGTGATCGACCATGAACTGGCCGATCGCACGTTGCAGGCGAGCCATGGCGCCGCGCAGGAAGGTGAACCGCGCGCCGGAAATCATCGCGCCGGTTTCGAAATCAAGGCCAAGCGCCGGGCCGATGTCGGCGTGTTCCCTTGGCGTGAAGGCAAAGGTGCGCGGGGTTCCCCAGCGGCTGACCTCGACGTTGCCGGACTCGTCCTCGCCATCGGGTACGTCGGCCAGCGGTAGGTTCGGGATGCTGGCTAGAAGTTCATCGAGGTTCGACAAGTCGTTTTGCTTGCTCTCAACTTCGCTTAGCTGACCCGCGATTTTGTAAGACTCGATCTTAAAATCCATCGCTTCGGTAGTATGGCCCTGACCTTGACTTGCGAGCTGACCATAAAACGCAGACAGGCGCTTCTTTTCAGCCCGCAACTGGTCAGCCTGAGTTTGTAACTCTCGCTTCGCCTTGTCTCGGTCCAAAATGATTTTCGAAATGGGCTCCAGCCCGCGGCGGGCGAGGGCGGCGTCAAAGCTTTCCGGATTTTCGCGGATCAGTCGGATATCGTGCATGGCGCTGCGCTATGCCGCCAGCGGCAACGCAGCGCAAGCACGCAGGCCTACCCTAACGGCGCGGGCAGGTGTTCATGCCCAGAATGGAGTAGAGCGGGCAGGTGCTGAGAAAACCGGTCGCCAGCGGGATCAGGCCCAGCCAGCCCCAGTTGCCAATCGGCAGTCCCACCTTTTCACCCACGAAAACGAGGGCAATCAGGATGACGCCGAGTGCGATGCGAAGCGTGCGGTCAAATCCGCCGACATTGGTCTTGAACATGGGTCATGTCCTCCTTCCAGAACACACACAGCATCGGCGCTTCTCGCAGGCCGTGCATTGATGCGCATCAATTGGAGGAGACTGGCGGGAATGGTGGGCGCGACAGGGATTGAACCTGTGACCCCACCCGTGTGAAGGGTGTGCTCTACCGCTGAGCTACGCGCCCATTCCCGCGAAGAGCAGCGCCCTTAGAACCCTGCGAGCGAATTGACAAGCGGGGTAATGACACTAGAGGCGCGTTCCATGAGCGAAGAACAGACTTCGGGCCCTGACGTGCCCCCCGATCACCTGGCGATCAATCCGCGCAGCCCCTTTTTCGATGCGGACAAGCTGCAGCGCGGCGTTGGCATCCGCTTCAAGGGCGTGGTCCGCACCAATGTCGAGGAATACTGCATTTCCGAAGGTTGGGTGCGCGTGCAGGCGGGCAAGACCATGGACCGCAAGGGCCAGCCGCTGACGATCAAGCTCAGCGGTCCGGTTGAAGCCTGGTATGAAGATCTGGGCGAGGACGCCCCGGTCAACAAGGCGGGCTGAAGCCGCCTCAACGCCTTATCGCAGGCTGGCCGCTATGATGGCGCCGATCGGATCGGCGGCGTAGCGCGCGTCCATTTTCGGCTCCTTGACCGGGCGGATCTTTTCAGGCGAGGCCTTGGCGAGGGTGTTTCTTGTCTCGGCTACGGTGGTGCTGCGCGGTGCGGCCTGCAGTTCCGGCTTCAGCAGCAGGTTCCGCTTGCCCGGCTTCTCGTTGTAGATGAAGCCCTGGACCGGCCAGGCCGTGCCGCCGATGCCCTGGATCGGCGCGAACCAGACGCGCACCTTGCTCCAGTCATTGTTTTCCGAAACGTCGATGGCGCGCACGTCGTTTTCGATCTGCCCGCGCGCGCCGTTGATCAGCGACCAGTTGGCGTGGCGCAGCAGGACGGTGCGCGAATCGATGATCTTGCTGACCGCTGCGACATGGCCCAGCTCCATCCGCCCATAGGGCTTGAACGCCATCACCGCGCCCACCTTTGGCCGGTCGCCGCGCGCGTATTTGCCGGCCGCCTGGCCCCACCAGGTATGGGCATCGCCATAGATCTGGATGCCCGACACGGTGCGCGCATAGGGCACGCATTGCAGCGCGATGAGGTGGACGACCGCCATGTTAGCCGCGGCGGTGCTGACCGGGGTCTGGCTGGTCTCCTGAGCCTCAACGGTTGCCACGGGGGAGGCGAAGAGGGCGAATGCAGGGATAAACAGGCGGCGCTTCATGGGATTTAACCTGAAGGTGTGCGGTTAACATCTGTATATCCACCTATGGTTAACATGGCGGAAACATCTTGCCGCCGGGCGGCAGCGCCGTGCCGCAAAGCTTGCCTAATCGCGCGCAAAGGGCCACTGGCACAGCATGGCGAAAGCACAGGTTATCATTATCGGGCGTCCAAACGTCGGCAAGTCGACGCTGTTCAACCGGCTCGTCGGCAAGAAGCTCGCGCTGGTTGACGATCAGCCCGGCGTCACGCGCGACCGCCGTTTTGGCGAGGCGAACCTGCTGGGGCTGGAATTCACCGTCGTCGATACCGCCGGGTGGGAGGACGAAGATCCCGAAACGCTGCCGGGCCGCATGCGCGCGCAGACCGAGGTTTCGTTGCACGGCGCGGACGTGGCGATCTTCGTTTTCGATGCCCGCGCCGGGCTGACCCCGCTCGACGAAGAGGTGGCCCGCTGGCTGCGCCAATCCACGGTGCCGGTCATCCTTGTCGGCAACAAGGCCGAGGGCCGGGCGGCAGAACCGGGCCTGCTGGAAAGCTATTCGCTGGGCTTTGGCGAGCCGATCGGCCTGTCCGCCGAACACGGCGAAGGCATGGCGGACCTGTTCCAGGCGCTGCTGCCGCATGTCGAAGGCAAGGAAGCGCAGGACGATGACGAGGACGAAGACCTGTCCGGTCCGCTCAAACTCGCCATCGTCGGCAGGCCCAACGCGGGCAAATCCACCCTGATCAACGCCATGCTGCGCGAAGACCGGCTGCTGACCGGACCGGAAGCGGGCATCACCCGCGATTCGATCGCGGTTGATTGGCAGTGGACCGATCCCAAGAGCGGCGAAGTGCGCCCCGTGCGTCTGATCGACACGGCCGGCATGCGCAAAAAGGCCCGCGTCACCGAAAAGCTGGAAAAGCTGTCGGTTGCCGATGCCCGCCGCGCGGTCGATTTTGCCGAAGTGGTGGTTCTGCTGCTCGATGCCACTAAGGGGCTGGAACATCAGGATCTGAAAATCGCCAGCCACGTGCTGGAAGAAGGCCGCGCGCTGATCATCGCGATCAACAAGTGGGACGTCGCCGAAGGGCCAAGCGGCCTGTTCAACGGCATCCGCTTTGCGCTGGACGAGGGGCTGGCGCAGGTGAAGGGCCTGCCGCTGCTGGCGGTATCGGCGCGCACCGGCAAGGGGCTGGACGATCTGATCGCCGCCGCTTTCGACCTGCGCGAAGCCTGGTCGCGCCGCGTGCCGACCGCGCTGCTCAACCGCTGGTTCGACGAAGCGCTGGAAAAGAACCCGCCGCCGGCACCGGGCGGAAAGCGCATCAAGCTGCGCTACATCACCCAGGCCAAGACCCGCCCGCCCGGCTTCGTGCTGTTCGGCACCCGGCTGGATGATCTGCCGATGTCCTATCAGCGCTATCTGGTGAACGGCATCCGGCGCGATCTGGGCTTTGAATCCGTCCCGGTGCGCCTGACGCTGCGCAGCCCGAAGAACCCCTTCGCCAAGAGCTGAAAACGACAATGCCCGGATCCGGCGAACCGGACCCGGGCATTGCCACCCGTCATCAATGTGTTACGCGTTCGCGCTGCTCATAGCTGATGAGGTCTTCGAGAAGGTCTTGTTCAGTTCCTTGCCCATGCCGCCAACGGTGGTCATGATGGCAACGGCGATCAACGCGCCGATCAGGCCGTATTCGATGGCGGTGGCGCCTTCGTTGTCGGCGAAAAGCTTTTTGATGATGGTCACGTCCCGGTCTCCGAAAAATCACTGGTCAATCGCTTTAACCCCTTAAGCGATGCACCGGTTCTAGAGGGAGAATATCCAAAAAACGTAAACGTATCACACAGTTGCGGTTAACCTTGGTGCGGCATTTGATGGTAACCATCAGGACCGGCAGAGGTGGAGGATTCAGCCTCTTTCGCGATGACTTTCTGGTGTGGGCTGGTGAACGGGAAAGCCCCCTCGTTCGCTGCGAACCGTTAATCAAATCGCTTGGCTGTGTTGTCCGATTCGCTGCCCGGCCAGCCAGCGCCACAGCCGCTCGGCAGGCCCCTGCTCGAATCGCGCCAGCACGCGCGGGCTTGCGAGAAGCATCGCGATCCAGCCCAGTGCGATGAGGCCCGCTTGCTGGCCTGCGCTTGCGGTGCCGATCAGGCCCAGGCCCCAGCCATAGAACAGAGCGGTAAAGACCAGGGAACAGGCCAGGTAATTGGTCAGCGCCATGCGCCCGACCGCGGACATCCGCTGCGCCAACCGTCCGGAAGGGCGGTTTCCTCGGCTCGCCACGATCAGCGCGGCATAGGCGAGCGTCAGAAACAGATGCGGCAGCGCGGCCCAGTAGGCGAGGATGGCCTCCATCGTGCGCGGGGCAAAGCCGCTCGCCTTGGCGAGCATGGCCAGCGCCAGCGTAGCCGCTCCGCCCAGAACCAGCCCCCCAACGGCCAGCAGCCAGATCCGGCCGGCCGGCCACCCGCCGGTGAAAAAGCCGCTGCGCATCAGCGCCATGCCGAGCAGCATCATCGGCACGATCTCGCCCACGCCAAGGATCGCCGCCTTGAACGGAAACAGGCTCAGCGCGCCCAGCTTGTAGTCAAGCAGGCCCGGATAACCGCCACGCTCGACAGCCATTTCCTCTTGCGCGGCGGCGCGGAATGCGGACGTGTCCTGCGCAATCTCGGCGGCTTCGGCGGGCGGAGCGCTTGCGGCAGCGACGCGCAGGTCCGCGAGAAGCGCCGGCGCGGTTTCGGCCATCCCGGCGCCGTGCCAGGCAGCAAAGCCGAGCAGAGCGGCGGGCACCATGGCCTTGACCGGCAAATGCCGCAGCAGCAGCGCGATCACGCCGCACAGCGCATAGGTGAACAGGATGTCGCCCCACCACAGCAGCAGGAAATGCACATAGCCGATGGCGCCCAGCCACAGGAGACGGCGCAATTGTGCGCTATCGCCGTCGCGCCCGCGCGCCTCCGCGCTCTCGATGAACAGGACGATGCTGGCGCCGAACAGCAGGCTGAGCAGGCCGCGCATCTTGCCCTCGAACAGGATGAAGCCCGCCAGGAACCAGGCCTGATCGGCGGGGCTGGCCGTGCCCTGCCAGTGCGGGGTAACCGTGGCGGCGATCGGCCCGGCGAAACCGGCCATGTTGATGGCCAGAATGCCCAGAATGGCGATGCCACGGATCAGGTCGAGCGTGGCGATGCGATCGCGCGGCCGCTCCGGATCGGTCATGCAGCCGTCAGTTCTTCACCGGCGCGCAGACCTGCCCCGCACTTGCCAGCGTGCGGCAGGCGGCGCGGGCGCTTTCTTCCGTGTAACCACCGGCCTGAAGCTTGGTGACGGCGCCCGCCTTCACGTTGATCCGGGCATGGCCAGCGATTTCCGGGCGCGTGCGCAGCTTGGCCCACAGGCTGTCGGCGTTGGCGGCCACGCCAAAGGCGCCAAGCTGGATCCGCCAGCCGCCGCTGGCCGTCGGCGCAGGTGACGGCGGGGCAGGGCGCGGCTGCTGAACAGCCGGAGCGGGCTGAGCCACCGGCGGGCTGGTGCGCGGCAGCGGCGCGGGCTTGGTCTGCGTCACCGCGACGGCGGGCTGGGCCGGCCGCGCATAGTCGGCCCCGGCCGAGCGCGGGCTCGATCCGGCAGCCACGCGTTCGGCTTCGGCAACAGCCTCTTCCGGGGTTGGCTGGCGGCGCACCGGGGCGGCGGCGACGGTGGGCGCGGTCTGCACCACTCCGGCCGGGTTCTTCACGCCCAGATCGTCTGCGGCAAACTGGCGATTGCGCGTCGCTTCGGCTTCGCTTGCCAGCTGCTGGGCAAGGCCAACGGCCTGCTGGCGCTGCACAAGCGGAATGTGCGCGTCCATCTGCTGCAATCCGGCTGCGGCCTGCGGCAGACCGGCCTGCTGCGCAAGGCTCATCAGGGCATAGGCGCGCACCCAGTCCTTGCCGACCAGATCGCCATTGAAGTGCATGATCGCCAGCAGATACTCGGCGCGCGGATCACCCCGGCCGGCGGCGGCCTTGACATAGGGCAGGGCCATCGCCCGCTCGCCGCGATCGAACATCAGGAGGCCGTAATTGTCGCTCGCCTCGATATGGCCCTGGGCTGCGGCCTTGCCAAAGAACAGCTCTGCCTTCTTCAGGTCCTGTTTTACGCCCTTGCCCCACTTGTAGGCCTGACCCAGATTGAACTGCGCATCAGCATCGCCCCGCGCGGCGGGACCTTCCCATTCCTTAATGGCGGAAGCGTAGTCTCCACGGGCCCAGGCATCGACCCCCGCCTTGACATCGGCAAGCGCCGGATGGGCGGAAATCAGGCCCGCAAGCGCTGCACCGAAGACGATCGACCTCAATTTCATAGCTGGTTCCCCGCGCATCCACGCACCCCGGATCTGTTAACCAAGGGCTTGTGACACAGCTTCCCATGACACGGAAGCCCTTGCCATGGCGTGAACATTTTGCGCGCCGCGCGGATCATTCCGCTTCGGCCGTTAACTCAAAATTAGGGAGCATCTGGTTTTTTTACGCGCAATCGAATGGCTCCTTTTCATTCGGGGGGAAAAACTTTGCGCGTACTAGCACTGGCATCACAGAAGGGTGGATCGGGCAAGACGACCTTGTCCGGGCATCTCGCCGTGCAGGCGCAGCGCGCCGGCGCGGGCCCCGTTGTTCTTATCGACATCGACCCGCAGGGATCGCTCGCCGATTGGTGGAATGAGCGCGAAGCGGAATTTCCGGCCTTCGCCCAGACAACTGTCTCCCGCCTGGCCGCGGACCTTCAGGTTCTGCGTTCGCAGGGCTTCAAGCTGGCGGTGATCGATACGCCCCCGGCGATCACCATGGCGATCCAGTCGGTCATCTCGGTGGCTGAACTGATCGTCGTGCCAACCCGTCCCAGCCCGCACGATCTGCGCGCCGTGGGTGCCACGGTCGACCTGTGCGAACGCGCCG
Source organism: Novosphingobium sp. (assembly GCA_046063225.1). Taxonomy (GTDB): domain Bacteria; phylum Pseudomonadota; class Alphaproteobacteria; order Sphingomonadales; family Sphingomonadaceae; genus Novosphingobium. The sequence goes on from JBJTLW010000175.1 coordinate 11,747, forward strand.
GCAAGCCGCTGATCTTCGTCGTCAACGCGGCAACGCCCAAGGCCAAGATCACGTCGGAAGCCGCGGTTGCCCTGTCGCAGCACGGCACGGTTGCGCCGATCACCCTGCACCACCGCACCGACTATGCCGCATCGATGATCGATGGCCGCACGGTGATGGAAGTCGATCCCATGGGCCGCTCGGCCATGGAAATCGCGGCGCTGTGGAACTACATCTACGACCGGCTGGAAAAGAATTTCCGCCGCACCGTCTTCGCCGCTCCGAACCAGAATGTCGGCGCCGCGCCTGCCCCGGGCTATGCCCGCCCGGTTGGCGGTTTCGGCCGCCGCGTGGCTGGATCGTAAGGGAGACGGCCATGGACAGCGCCAAGCCTCTTGCCTCGCTGTCGCCGACCCTGCTGGCGCGCAAGGGCGGTGCCAAGCCGGCCATGCGCCCGCACACCATGGCGATGCCGGCGCCGAGCGAATGCGTCGTCGATGATATCGAACACGAACTCGGCTGGAACGACATGGGCCACGAATACGGGTCCGATTCGCAAGTCGTGTCGATCAGCCGCGAAGCCGATGCGCGTCGCCAGCAGGAACGGCTGGCGCGTGAATTCTCGCCTCGCGCCGGCGGTGAACGGCAGCCGGCTTTTGCGAAGGGTCGCAAGGCTGCCTTCACCCTGCGGCTGGACGAAGATCGCCACCTGCGCCTTCGCCTGGCCTGCACCGCACAGAACCTCAGCGCCCAGGTTGTCGTGACCCAGGCGCTCGACGCCTTCCTCGCCGCCAATCCCGATCTCGACGCCATTGCCGGCGAAATGCGCCGCAAGCGCAAGTGACTTTTACCAAGGGGGTAAAGACCATGACTTCCCGCATCTCCAAGACCCGCCTTACCCAGACGCTGGGCGCCGTTCTGGCCGTTGGCCTGCTGACCGGCTGCGCCGGACAGGGCATGGCCGTTCGCGGCAATTCCGCCGATGCGGCGCGCCTTGCGCTGAAAAGCGGCAATGGCGAAAAGGCCGTGGTCAATGCGGAAGCCGCCGTGGCTGCCAGCCCGCGCGATGCCGCGCTGCGCGTTCTTCTGGGCCAGGCCTATTTCAAGGCCGGTCGTTTCCAGTCGGCCGCGACCACCTTTGACGACGCGATGAAGCTGGGTGACAATTCCGCCCGCACCGCGCTCAGCCTTGCCCTGGCGCAGATCGGTGCCGGCCAGCAGCAGCCGGCCTTGGCCGTTCTCGATGACTGGCGCGGCGAAATCCCTGCCAGCGATCTGGGCCTTGCCCTCGCGCTCGCCGGTGAACCGGAACGCGGCGTCTCGATCCTTGCCGATGCCCTGCGCGGCGGCGAAAACACCGCCAAGGTTCGCCAGAACCTCGCCTATGCCTATGCTCTTGCCGGTCGCTGGCGCGAAGCGCGCCTGATGGCGGCGCAGGACGTTCCCGCCGACAAGCTGGACGACCGCCTGACCGACTGGGCCGCCTCGGTCGATCCCGAGCTTTACCAGAAGCGTGTCGCGACCCTGCTGAACACGCCGATGCGCCGCGATTCGGGTCAGCCGGCCATGCTGGCGCTGGCGAACAACCCGGCGATGGAACAGCTCGCTGCCGAAACCACGGCCAACCCGGCCGCTCCGGTGACGGTGGCGGTGAAGATGCCTTCGGCCCCGCCGGCGGCAGAACTTGCCCCGGTTGAACAGGCTCCGGCTGCTCCGGCACCCGAAGCGCCGGTCGCACCGGCGGCAACCGAAGTCGCCATGACGACTGCCCCTGCGCCGGGCCAGCAGTTCGTTTCCGCGCCGCTGATCCAGGTTCCCGTGGCCCAGCCGCAGCCGGCTCGTCCGGTTCGCGCGGTGGCAACGCGTGTGGCTCAGCCGGCGTCGGGCGGATCGCACATGGTCCAGCTCGGTTCGTTCTCCAGCCCGCAGGGCGCCCGCCGCGCCTGGGGCATCTACACCGCGCGCAACGGTGCGCTGTCAAACTATCGCATGAACATCACGCCCGCCGTCGTGCGCGGCAAGCACGTGTGGCGCGTTGCCGCCGCTGGCCTTAACGGCGCGGGCGCGGCCAACGGCCTGTGTTCGAACGTGAAGAAGAAGGGCGGCGCCTGCTTCGCCTATGCCGCACCGTCGCGGGGCAAGGTTCCCGCCGCTCCCGGCCGTGAAGCGGCAGGTCCGATGATGGCCCGCAAGCGCTGATAACCGGCGATTAACCAGACCGCTTAAGCAAGTGGAATGATCTGATCGGCTAAAGACAGGTCATCGACCAACCGGAGCCCCTGCCACGCACGTGGTGGGGGCTCTTGGCTTTGGGGCTGGCGAATGGTGCACAGCCCGCACCGGCGGATCGATCAGCCCGGGCGGCGTTTGCCGAGGAACTGGCTGAGCGGGTTGGGCCCGCGCATCATCGCCTTGTCGGGGTTCATCACCTCATAGACCACGGCGTTTTCCAGCACGCGCTGGACGTAGTTGCGCGTTTCCGACAGGCCGATGCGTTCGATCCAGTCGATCCATTCGATCTCGCCATTGCGCGGATCGCCGTTGGCGCGCAGCCACTTGTTCACGTTGCCCGGACCGGCGTTATAGGCCGCCACGGCCAGCGGATAGCTGCCGTTGAAATAGGACAGGACGCGCTGGAAATAGGCATCGCCCAGCCGCAGGTTATAGCCCGCATCGCCCATCAGCGACGACGGATCATAGAGCAGGCCCATCTTGCCCGCCTGCTCGCGCGCGGTGCCGGGCATCAGCTGCATCAGCCCGCGCGCACCCGCATGGCTGACGGCGTTCATCGCGAACTGGCTTTCCTGCCGGCTGATGGCATGAACCATGGTCCAGTTGGACCCCTGCGGCACCGGGATCAGCGGATAGCTGGTTGCCCGGTAGATGCCGTGGCCGTCGGTATGGGCGGCCTGGCCCAGGATCACGCCCAGATCGCGGCGGCCAATTTCCCGCGCCAGATCGGCGACTAGAACGTGATCGGTCTCGCTCTCCGCCTGATCGGCAATCTCGCGGAAAAAGCGCACGGCGGTTGGCCAATCGGTTTCGCGGGCGACTTCGCGCACGGCGGCGGTGATCGGGCGGTCGTTGAAGGCATCGCGCTGCGCGCGCGATGGCACCACCGTGGGCTTGCTCATCAAGGCCGGGATCTGCAGGCCCAGCCGCTCGAGCGCGAGCATGCCGTAAAATTGGTCAGGATAGGCGGCGGCGGCTTCGAAATAGCGTTCCGCCCCGGCCTTGTCTCCCGCCATGGCGAGCGCCCGTCCGGCCCAGTAGAAGCCCTTGGAGCGGGTCTGCGGCGTGCGCGCTGCTGCGCCGTAACGCCAGAACAAGGGCGCGGCGCTGCGCGGATCGCTCAGGGTGTAGAGCGCCCGAAGACCGCCCAGCCACATCAGTGACGTGTAATCATCGCGCAGGGCGAAGGACAGCAGGCTGATATCGGTTCCCGGGGCAAAGCCATCGTCGATCTTCGATGCGATGCGCACTGCGGTTCCCGCA
>JBJTLW010000176.1:0-29071 GCA_046063225.1 Novosphingobium sp.
ATTTGTTCGACGGTCGGTGCCTTGACCGGTCCGTCCTGGGCAAAGGCGGCAGTGGCGGAGAGCATCGTGGCCCCCATCGCGCCGACGCCACAAAGAAGCTTGCGGATCATTGAGATTTCCCTCCTGTCGGAATGCGCGTCAGAGCGCCGTGTCGCCAGCCTCGCCAGTGCGGATGCGCACGGCTTGAGCCAGATCGATGACGAAGATCTTGCCGTCGCCGATGGCGGACGTGCAGGCGACTTGCTGGATCGTTTCGACGACTTGCGGCGCAAGGTCGTTACTGGCCGCAATCTCGATCTTCACCTTGGGAAGCATGTTGGTGGAATATTCGGCGCCCCGATAGATCTCGGTCTGCCCCTTCTGGCGTCCAAATCCCTTGACCTCGGAAACGGTCATGCCGGCAATGCCGATTGCACCGAGGGCCTCGCGAACCTCGTCGAGCTTGAACGGCTTGATGATGGCGATGATGAACTTCATCGATAACCCCTGTCAGCCTGCCGGAACCATTCCGGCGCAAGCGACTACGCAAGGGGTGTGCCAGTTGCATTTTATATCGCAGTTTCAGCGCAATAGGATTTTTCCGCGCAAATGCCATGCAGCCACGAAGCCCGATTCTCAAGCGCCTGCCTATTTTTTAGGCAGTTCAAGGTGCGCAAAAACGGGCAGGTGGTCCGATGCCTTGGCGGACAGCGCGCTGTGGTGGACGCCCTTACCCGCGCAGGTCCAGTGGCGCGAAACCACGATCCGGTCGAGCGCGGCAACCGGCTGGCGCGAGGGGAAGGAATTCCCCGGCAAGAGCTGGTCCCAGCCGTCGCCAAATTCGCGCATGGCGCCGCGCAGGTGCGACCACTGGTTGAAATCGCCCATCAGAATGGACGGTGTCTTGCGCCCATCGCTGGTCAGGTGATTAAGAACCGCGCGCAGCTGGTGGCGGCGGCGCAGTCCCGACAGGTCAAGATGCATGCCGACAACGTGAAGGCGCTGGTTGCCAATGGCCAGTTCGGCGCAGACCGCACCGCGCGGCTCCAGCGTGGGCAGGTGAACCGGCTCGGCATGGATCACCTCGATCCCGCGCCGCACCAGCAGCGCGTTGCCGTGCCAGCCCATCGAATCGGGCCGCATGCGCAGCTGCACGCATTGCCAGGGCGAATGATCGTCAATCGCCTGGCGCGGGAGGACACTGGCGCGATCGCCAAAGCGGCGGTCCGCCTCCTGCAGCGCGATGACATCGGCATCGATTTCGCGCAAGACGGACAGGATGCGATCGGGGTCGCAGCGGCGATCGAGGCCCACGCCCTTGTGAATGTTGTAGCTGGCAACCTTGATGCGCACCGATCGGATCAGTTCGCTTCGCCGGGAATGTAACGGTCGGTCGGTCGGGCCGGCAGACCATCGATGCTGCGGGTCCGCGATCCATATTTTGCTGTCCATTCGTCCGGATCCTTGCCGGAATGGAACTTCACCAGCGTTTCGCGATGCACCTCGTGCGACATCAGCGGCACGCCCCAGCCGCAGCTGGTCTGCACGCTTTCCACCGCGATATCGAAGATCTGCCGCGTTCCGGGAAGCAAGGTGAAGGCGCTGGCCAGTTCGTCCCAATCGGCATCGGCGGGCAGGACCGGGCGGCCCCGGCCATAGATCCGCAGGATCAGGGCAGGCTGTTCGAAGTTGCACATCATCACCGTGATGCGGCCATCGGCCAGCAGGTGGGCGTGCGTTTCATTGCCCGATCCCGCCAGATCGAGATAGGCGACGCGGTGCGGCGACAGGACCCGGAAAGTGTCGGCAAGCCCCTTTGGGCTGAGGTTGATGCGCCCATCGCCCGCCGCCGTGGCGACGAAATAGATCGCCTGTCGGCCGATCATGGCGATGTGGCTTTCGGACAAGCTGTCGGAAAATTCTGCCATGCCAGATGGCTAGCCGATGCCGCGCGTCATGAACAGACGCGGGATCGCAAAGGTTATGCTTTTGCCTGAGCGCGGATCAGGGCCGCAGCCTTTTCCGCGATCATCATCACCGGCGCATTGGTGTTGCCCGAGGTAATGTTCGGCATGACCGAAGCATCGACAACGCGCAGCCGGTCGATGCCCTTGACCCGCAGCGTTTCGTCAACGACCGATCCCATGGCAGCCGTGCCGGCCGGATGGAAAATCGTGGTTCCGATGTTGCCGGCGGCTTCGACCAGCTGGTCTTCGGTGGCAAATTCGGGGCCGGGGCGCATTTCCTCCGGATGGTATTTCGCCAAGGCCTGCTGGGCAACGATCTCTCGCGTGATGGCGATGGCGCGGGCCGCGATGTTCCGGTCCGCTTCGGCCGAGAGATAGTTGGGGCGGATCGCCGGGTGATCGTTCGGGTCGGCGCTGCGGATCAGGCTGGTACCGCGGCTTTCCGGCCGCAGGTTGCACACCGATGCGGTGAAGGCCGGCCAGGGATCGAGGTTGCCGCCGAAGGCTTCGAGGCTGAGCGGTTGGACGTGGTATTGCAGGTTGGCACTGGCCTGGCGTTCGTCGCTTTTCAGGAACAGGCCGAGCTGGCTGGGCGCCATTGCCATCGGCCCGCTGCGCCGCAGGACATACTCCAACCCGATGAGCGCCTTGCCGATGAGGTTGCCGGCGCGCTGGTTCAGCGTCGATACGCCCGACACCTTCCACGCGCAGCGCAGTTGCAGATGATCCTGCAAATTGCCCCCGACACCCGGCAGATGAACCGCCAAATCGATGCCCATGTCCCGCAAACGGGCGGAATCGCCGATTCCGGACCGCTCAAGAATGGCGGGTGAGCCGATGGCTCCGGATGCAAGCAGCACCTCTCCATCGACCCGTGCCACGCATTCGGTGTTGTCCAGGCGATAGCGGATGCCAACGGCACGACCGTCTTCGATCACCAGTCGGTCCACCAGCGCGCCGGTCACGACCTTGAGGTTGGCGCGGCTGCGGACAGGCTTCAGAAACGCGTCCGAGGCGCTCCACCGCCAGCCGCTGCGCTGGGTGACCTGAAACAGGCTGGACCCTTCGTTGTCTCCGCGGTTGAAATCGTCGGTGCGCGGCAGGCCCCATTGTTCGGCGGCGTCCTGGAAGGCGTCGAGGATGTCCCAGCGCAGGCGCTGCTTCTCGACGCGGATTTCGCCGCCTTCGCCATGGAATGGGCCGGCGCCGTCAAAATGGTCTTCCGCCTGCTTGAACAGCGGCAGGACATCGTCCCATCCCCAGCCGTTCAGGCCAAGCTGGCGCCAGTGATCGTAATCGCGCGCCTGCCCGCGCATGTAGATCATGCCGTTGATCGACGAACATCCGCCCAGGACCCGGCCGCGCGGATATTTGAGGCTGCGGCCGTTCAGCCCGGCTTCGGCTTCGGTCGACATGCACCAGTCGGTGCGCGGATTGCCAATGCAGTACAGGTAGCCGACGGGCACCTTCACCCAGACGTAATTGTCCTTGCCGCCCGCTTCGAGCAGCAGCACCCGCTTCGCCGGATCGGCCGACAGGCGATTGGCCAGCACGCAACCGGCGCTGCCGGCGCCGGCGATGATATAATCGAAGCGTTCCTCGCTCACGCCAGCCCGTCCCAAATCAGCTTTGCCCCCAACAGCACCATCAAGGCATAGATGATGGTGTAGAAGCGATGCGAATCCAACCTGCGCAAAATGCGCAGCGTGATGAGCGTGCTGACCACCGCCAGCGGCATCAGCAGCACCGCTGCCATCAGCGTGTGCCAGTTGAGCGTGCCGAGCATGATGTAGCCGGGCACCTTGATCCAGTTCATCATGGCGAACAGCACGGCGTTGGTGCCCATGTAGGTGATGTGTGCCAGGCGGCGCGGCGTGACCCACATCTGGAACGGCGGCCCCCCGGCGTGCGCGATCTGGCTGGTGACGCCCGCCGCGACGCCGAACAGGGTGCCGACCCAACCCGGCGAGTTGGACGCGGCGACGATCCGCCCGCCGCGCTCCACCCACAGCCGCAGCAATCCGAAGCCGAGCGTGATCACGCCCAGCAGAAGCAGCAGCCAGCGTTCATCGACACTGGCGGCAAAGCCGGTGGCGAGCGCGATGCCGACAATCGTTCCCGGCAGCATCCATCCCACGATCCAGCGGTCCCAATCGTGCCGGAACGACCAGACGCTGACCACGTCCTGCACGATAATCACCGGCAGCAGCACGGCGGCCGCCACCGCTGGCGGCAGCGAGAGGGCGAGGATCGGCGTGCCCAGCGCACCAATGCCGGAAAGCCCGCCCTTGGCCATGCCGATCACGACCACGGCCAGACAGGCGAGCGCGAGGGTGTAGGGATCGGCAAGCAGCGACATGGCCGCAGCGCGAAGCACGAAACCCGCCGGCGCGCAAGTTGCGCTGTCCTACAGGACGGCACTTGTGGGACACTGCGTCCTTTCCCGCTTATCCCCCACAGCACAGGAAACAGGCCCATGGATCAATCATCGCTTGCCGCAGCAGCCCCGGCCCGGAGACTGGGACTTCTCTCGGAAAAATACGAAAGCGGCGGGCGCGGCCCCGGCACGGTGTCCGGCGGGCAGGGCGATCCCGGCGGCGTGTCCTATGGTCTCTATCAACTGGCCAGCCGCACCGGCACGGTAGCCGCCTTTCTCGGCGCGGAAGGCCGCGCCTGGGCCGCCGACCTGCGCGACAGTCCGGGCTCGGCGGCGTTCTCGAAAGCCTGGAAAGCCATCGCCGCGCGCGAGGGGGAGGCCTTTGCCGAAGCGCAGCACGCCTTTATCGAGCGGACCCACTATCGCCCGACGATAAGCGCGGTGCGTTCGGCCACCGGGCTTGATCTCGATCGCTGTGCCGACGCGGTGCGCGATGCCGTGTGGTCAACGGCGGTGCAGCACGGCAGCGCGCCGCGCATCCTTGCAGCGGCGGTGGCCGATGCCGATGCCCGCGCTCCACGTGGCACGCCTGCGCACGAACGCGCCTGTATCGAGGCGATCTATGCCCGGCGCACGGCGCATGTCCTTGCCCTTGCGGCAAAATCGGGGCCAGCGGTGCGGCGCACGCTCACCAGCGTGGCGCGGCGGCGCTACCCGGACGAGCTGGCGGCGGCTCTGGCCATGTTGGGGCAGGCGGGCTAGGAATTGTCCGGCTAATTCAACAGAAAGGGGAAAATTCCGATGACCGATCCGCGCGCCATGGTGCAAACCATGATCACGCTGGCTTCCGCCTCGCTTGGCCTGGTTGCCGCTCTTGCCTGGAACGAAGCGATCAAGGCGACGCTGGCCCAGCTCGGGCTGGGTGACGATCTTGCCGGGCTTTATTCCTACGCCATCATCGCAACGGTGATCGCCATTGTCGTACTGGCCGTGCTTGGCCGGATTTCCGCCCGCATCGGCGGCGATGCCGCGTTCGAGCGCGAAGCCGAGGGCTGATTCCACAAGTCCTTGATTGCATGCTACGACTCGCCTTCACGGAGGGCGAGTCGATGCTGCCATTCCAACCGTTGCCGACGAAAGTGGAGACCCTTCAGGGCCGCCGCAGATTTCTTGCCGGACTGGGCGCTTCGCTCGGCACTCTTGCCTCTGCGTCCGCCGCATCGGCGCAGATCCGCGCCAGCGCCAGTGATCTGGAAAAGCTGCTGGGCAAAAAGCTGCCCACCCAGCTGACGGCGCTGTTGCCCGACGAGGTGTTCGAAGGCGCGACCTTTCTTCGCAAGCTCATGGCGCTTGAGGCCGAGGCAAAGGTGCTGCGCCTGCCGCCCTCGATCCTGACCCGGGGCGAAGGGCAATTGCCGCTCGATCCGGATCGGCTGTACGAACTGGCGCTGCCGCGCGCCGTGGCGCTTATCGACCGGTCGGAATTCCGCAACCTGCCCTTTGCCAACAAGGCCGGCGATCTGCTGGCCATGCTGCATCGCAGCCAGCACGAGGTGCCCGAATTCTTCCGGCCCGCGCCCGTCACGCTGGAAGGATCATCCACGCTTTCGCTGGCCGATCAGGCCGTCACCGCGCCGGTGCTGGCCTTGCCATCGCTCGGGTCGCCAGTTGCCGAAAGCGGCGAGGGCAAGGACGATGCGCCCGAGCCGATCGCCATCAATCGCTCGCTGAAATTTGACGCCCTGTCCGATGAATATGTGGCGCTGTACAAGGCGGCGGAGCTGCGGCCCGAACATCAGGCAACCTTTGACTGGCACCTTGCGATGATCCGCAAGTCGCGCGAACGCTATCAGGGCGTCACGGCCAGCACGGGGGTGCCCTGGTACTTCACGGCCATCGTCCACGGCATGGAGGCCAGCTTCAACTTCCGCTCGCATCTGCACAACGGCGATTTCCCGCTCTCGGCGCGGACCCGCCAGGTGCCCGCCGGCCGGCCGCTGCGCTGGCTGCCGCCAAGCGACTGGGAATCGAGTGCCGGCGATGCGCTGCGCCTGATGGGCTTTGCCGGAGCGCAGGACTGGTCGCTGCCGCGCGTGCTCTACCGGCTCGAGGCGTTCAACGGCTTCGGCTATCGCCGCATGGGCCGGGCGACGCCCTATCTGTGGAGCTTCACCAGCAATTACGACCGCGGCAAGTTCGTTGCCGACGGGAAATTCAACGCAAAGGCCCGTTCGCAGCAATGCGGCGGCGCGGCCTTGCTGAAGTTGCTTGAAGCGGCGGGCGAAGTGTCGTTTGGTTGACCCCGCCCGAATTCCGAATCCTGAGAGGAACCCCATGCGTCACGTTCTGGCCGCCGGCGCGAGCCTGCTAGTCTTTCTCGCCAGCGCTTCCGCGGCCAGCACGCCCGAGCAGGTGGCCGAGGCTGCGCTTCGCGCCGCGCCCGTCTGGGATGGCCACAACGACGTGCCCGAACAGCTGCGCGACCGGCGCAAGAACCTGCTTGCGGGGTTTGACTTCAACGACACCACGGGAACCGCCGATGCGGCCAAGGGCGTGGCCGCCATGCAGACCGACCTCAACCGCATCCGCAAGGGGCGGTTGGGCGCGCAGTTCTGGTCGGTCTATGTCTCTGCCAACCTGACCGATCAGCAGGCGGTGCAGGCGACATTGGAACAGATCGATACAGTGAAACGGCTGGTCGCGCTCTATCCCAGGGACCTGCAATACTGTGTCGACAGCGCCTGCGTGGCCTCGGCGCAGAAGGCCGGCAAGGTGGCCTCGCTCGTCGGCATGGAGGGCGGGCATTCGATCGGCGGCAGCCTTGCCGTGCTGCGCCAAATGCACGCGCTGGGCGCGCGCTACATGACGCTCACCCATTTCAAGAACACGGCTTGGGCCGATGCCGCCACGGACGAGCCCAAGCATGACGGGCTGACCCCCTTCGGCGAAGACGTGGTGCGCGAAATGCAGCGGCTGGGGATGCTGGTCGATCTCAGCCATGTCAGCGAAGCGACCATGGCGGACGCCATGCGCGTGGCCAAAGCGCCGGTGATTTTCAGCCACTCCAACGCCCGCGCGCTCAACAGCCATCCGCGCAACGTATCGGACGCCGCCTTGCAGGCGCTCAAGGCCAATGGCGGGGTGCTGATGATCAATTTCTATCCGGACTACGTGGTGGGTGACAAGCGCGCATGGAACGTGCGCCGGGCAGGCGAAAAGGCCCGCATCGATGCCTCGCACATCGGCGATCCGGCCGGCGCCAAGGCGGAGCTTGCCGCTTGGGACAAGGCCAATCCGGCGCCCAACGGCAGCCTGATCGATGTCGCCAACCAGATCGACTACGTCGCCAAGCTGATCGGCGCGGATCATGTCGGCCTTGGCGGCGATCTCGACGGTATCGAAACGACAGTGAAGGGGATGGAGGACGTTTCGACCTATCCCGCGCTGTTCGTGGAACTGGCGCGGCGCGGGTGGAGCCAGGCTGATCTCGAAAAGCTCTCCAGCCGCAACATCATGCGCGTGCTGAAGGCGGCCGAAGCCTACGCCGCCGCGCACCGCGGCGACCCGCCGATCGAGAACGCCACCAGCTTCTAGTGCGCGTCGATCCGGCCGAGCATGCGGAAGAAGAACGCGGTCGACCAGCCGAGCAGGAAGACGCCGAGGATGGATTCGAACGCCCCCAGCAGGCGCCAGCTATCGCCGATATGGGCATCGTTATAGCCCACGGTGGAATAGGATATGGTCGAGAAATAGAGCGCGTTTTCAAGGCCGCTGACTGCGCCTGTCATCAGATAGACGATCGCGAAGGCCCAGATTTCCACGCCGTGCAGCGCCAGCATGGCTACCACCGCCACCAGCGTGAACAGCGCGCCGCGCGGGCTCAGCGGATCGATCTGCCGCAAGCGCTCGATCGAAGCCTCGGTGCGGATCGCGCGGCTCAGGCTGAACAGCCCTATGCCGTGAATGGCCACGCACAGCACGACCATGATCGACGAAGTAATGAACTGGATCAGCAATTGCGACATGCGCGCGCTTGTGCCTGCAAGCGCGCGGCAATGCCAGCGTCAAGGCGCGATTACGGCGTCGGCGTGGGCGAAGCCTGGTTGGTGATCGCGTCGCGGTTGTGGTCCTGCGGTGCGCTGAGAGCGCCCGAAATCCACAGCAGGCTCATGATGACGATGGCCAGAAACAAGCTGATGAACAGCATGTTGCGCAAATGGGTTCCGGTCTTGCCGGCCCGGGCCTCCGTCGGGGTGACGTGAATTTCCTCGCCTTGGCGTTCCATGTTCAAAAATCCTTGCTTGGGTATCGGCAAGGAAACGAACCAGCCGTGGCGAGGTTCCCCGATCAGTCGCGCAGCAGTTCGTTGATCCCGGTCTTCGATCGCGTCTGGGCGTCCACCGTCTTCACGATCACCGCGCAGTAGAGCGAGGGGCCGGGCGTGCCATCGGGCAGCGGCTTGCCCGGGAGCGATCCGGGGACGACGACGCTGTAGGGCGGAACCTTGCCGATGTGCACTTCGCCCGTGCTGCGGTCGACGATCTTGGTCGAAGCGCCGATGAACACGCCCATCGACAGCACCGCGCCTTCGCCAACGACCACGCCTTCGGCCACTTCGGAACGGGCGCCGATGAAGCAGTTGTCCTCGATGATCACGGGGCCGGCCTGCAGCGGTTCAAGCACGCCGCCAATGCCCGCGCCGCCGGAAATGTGCACGTTCCTGCCGATCTGCGCGCAGGAGCCGACGGTCGCCCAGGTATCGATCATGGTCCCTTCGCCAACGTGCGCGCCAAGGTTCACGAAGCTCGGCATCAGGACCACGCCCTTGGCGATGAAGGCGCTGCGGCGCACCACGGCGCCGGGGACGACGCGCACGCCGGCGCTGCGGAACTTCGCATCGTCCCAGCCTTCGAACTTCAGCGGAACCTTGTCGAACGCCGGGGCGCCCGCCGCGCCATATGCCATGACGCCGTTGTCATTCAGGCGGAAGCTCAGCAGCACGGCCTTTTTCAGCCACTGGTTGACCGCCCAGCCGCCATTGCCATCGGGTTCGGCAACGCGCGCCGCGCCGCTGTCCAGCAGGTCAAGCGCCTGATCGACGATGGCGCGAACATCGGCCGATGCGGGGGTTACGCTGTCACGCGCATCGAAGGCGGCTTCAATCTGGGCGGCAAGGTCGGTCATCAGTCTCATCCTGCTCGAACGGGTTTGCGCCGCGCCTATAGCCAGTCGCCGCGAGTAGCAAGCAGTCCGGCACAAACCGGCTGTTCAATTGTTCACCATTGCGTCATCCTAATGACGGTAAGGGAGTGCCATGGTCGCAAATTCAGGGGCGCCGCGCGGGCGCAGGGATTCCACACGATCTGGCCGGATTGCGGCAGCGATCGCGTTCACCTTCATGCTCAATGCTTGTGGCGGCGGTGGCGGTCCGATCAGCACGCCGCCGCCCGCTCCGGCACCCACCCCGACGCCCACTCCCACACCAACGCCGACCCCGGCTTCGGTGTTCGACACGGCGGAATACCGCCGTTCGGACGGGCCATCGTTCCACAACGTCATCCCGGCCTGGCAGCTGGGCGCGACGGGTGCGGGCGTCACCCTGGCGATCATCGATTCGGGAATCGACACGACCAATCCGGAATTTTCGGGGCGCATTTCCGCCAGTTCGGCCGACGTTGCCGGCAGCCGCGGGCTGGACAATGCCGATTCCAGCCACGGCACCCAGGTTGCGCTCACCGCCGCGGCGGCGCGCAACGGCACCGGGATCGTCGGCATTGCCTATGGCGCGACCATCCAGGCGCTGCGTGCCGATTCTCCCGGATCCTGCGCCACGCCAAAGACGGGCGATAGCGGCGGCTGTTCCTTCTTCGATTCGGCCATTACCGCAGGCATCGATCGCGCGATCAGCGGCGGGGCGAAGGTTATCAACATCTCGCTTGGCGGATCGCCGCCGAACCAGTCGCTGCGGGCCGCAATTGCCCGTGCCGCATCGGCGGGCATCGTGGTGGTGGTTTCCGCCGGCAATGACGGCGTTTCCAGCACGACCAACCCCGATACGTTCGCCGTCGGCTTGCGTCAGGCGGGCAACGGCAATGTCATCATCGCCGGTTCGGTCGACGAGAACCGCCAGATCTCCAGCTTCTCCAACCACGCCGGCACCGAAGCCCAATGGTATCTGATGGGCATGGGCGAGCGGGTCTGCTGCGTTTACGAAAACGGCCAGATCAAGGTCACCACCGATGCCAGCGGCCAGCAGTTCGTGACCGTTGTGTCCGGCACCAGCTTTGCCGCGCCGCAGATTTCGGGTGCGGTGGCGCTGCTGCGCCAGTATTTCCCCAACCTGACCGCCACCCAGACGGTCGACCTGCTGCTGCGCACCGCCAGCGATGCCGGTGCCGCCGGAACTGACGATATCTATGGCCGCGGCATTATGAACATCGGCGCCGCCTTTGCCCCGCAGGGCGCGACCAGCTTTGCGGACAACACCTCCACGCTGGTGCCGCTGGGCGAAACCAGCCTGTCGGGATCGCCGGCAATGGGCGATGCCGGAGGCAATTCCGGGCTTTCGGCTGTGGTTCTCGATTCCTACCAGCGCGCCTACAAGGTCAACCTTTCCGCCACGATGCGCGGCGCGCAGGCCGCCCCGAAGCTGGGCATGGCGCTGCTTGGCGGCAACCGCTCGGTCGATAATGCCGCCGGGCCGCTCAGCATGGCCTTCTCGGTGGTCGATCCGCTGCGTTCCGGTCGGCCGATGGGCTGGTCCGGTCAACTCCGCCTGTCTTCCCGCGATGCCGAAGCGGCGCGCGTGCTGGCGGCGCGGGTGGTGGCGCGGCTTTCGCCCAAGAGCGCCATGGGCTTTGCCTATGCGCAAGGGGCGGACGGCATGGTCGCGCAGTTGCAGGGGCAGGCGCGCCCGGCCTTTCTGGTCAGCAACGACACCTTTGGCGATTTCGGTTTCTACCGCACGGGCATGACCGCGCTGGCCTATCGCCAGCAGCTTGGCGCCAATGGCCTGACCGTCATGGCGGAAAACGGCAAGGTGCTGACCGGATCGCCGATCACCTTTGCCAACAATCTTTTGTCGCCGCGCCTGACAGATCCCTTCTTCCGCATCGGCGCCGCGCTTGACCGCCGTTTTGGCGCGTTCGAGACGAACCTTTCGGCCAGCTGGCTGCGCGAGGATCGCACGGTTCTGGGCGGACGGCTCCATTCCTCGCTCGCCGGGCGGGGCGGGGCGGACAGCCTGTTTCTCGATGCCGGCGCGGCCTGGGTGCCCAATGAAAACTGGCGTCTGGGCGCGGCCATGCGGCGCGGCTGGACCTCGCCGCACCTTAACGGGACGCTGGTTTCGGGATCGCGGTTGGCGAGTAGCGGCTGGGCCGTGGATGCTGCCTGCATGAACCTGTTCCAGCCGGGAGACAGCCTGTCGCTGCGCCTGTCGCAGCCGCTGCGAGTGGAATCGGGCGGGCTCGCGCTGCGTTTGCCGGTCGCCTACGATTACGCGACGCTGGCTGCCACGAGTGCGATCCAGCAGCTTTCGCTCACCCCAAGCGGGCGCGAACTGATGCGCGAACTGGCCTGGCAAGGCCGGCTCGGCGGCGGCGCCCTGACGGCGAGCGCGTTCTGGCGCAGCCAGCCGATGCACTATTCGCAGCTGCCCGACGATTACGGTGTCGGTCTGAGCTGGTCGGCTCGCTTTTAGGCTACCTTGCCAGCCGCCGGGGCTTGGTTCAGACCGGCGCGGAAGGAGCTGCGCATGGATTTCGGCACACTGTTCTCGCTCGAAGGGCGCACCGCGCTGATCACCGGCGGTTCGCGCGGCATCGGGCGGATGATTGCCGAAGGCTTCCTCGCGGCTGGCGCCCGGCGCGTCTACATCACCGCGCGCAAGGCGGACGAGGTGCAGGCGACTGCGGCGGAGCTTGGGACACGCTGCGTCGCGCTGCCCGGCGATGTCGGCACGATGGCAGGGATCGAGGCTTTGGCAGCCGAGATGGCGGCGCGCGAGGATCACCTCGACATTCTGGTCAACAACGCTGGCGTTGCCTGGGGCGCGCCGTTCGATGCCTTTCCCGAAAGCGGCTGGGACAAGGTCATGGACCTTAACGTCAAGACGCCGTTCTACCTGACGCAAAAGCTCCACGCCTTGCTGCGCACCGGGGCCAGCGCGGCGCGCCCGGCCAAGGTGATCATGATCGCCTCGGTGGACGGGCAGCGGCTCAATCCGTGGGAGACCTACCCCTATCAGGCGAGCAAGGCGGCGCTCATCCACCTCACCCGGCGAATGGCGGCGCGGCTGGCGAGCGAACAGATCATCGTCAGCGGCATCGCACCGGGCATGTTCGCCAGCAAAATGAACCGCGCCGCCGATCACGCGCCGGAAAAGGTGGCAAAGCAGATCCCCATCGGCCGCGTCGGCGCGGATGAAGACATGGCCGCCGCCGCGATCTACCTCGCCAGCCGGGCCGGGGACTACGTTGTCGGCGAAACGCTCACCGTCGATGGCGGCTGGGTAAACGCCTGGGTGCCGGCGGATTTCGTTGGGGCTGCGGGGGAGTAACCTCTACCCCATCAACCCGCGCACGAAGCCGATCAGGCCGGTCTGGCGCTGGCGGCGCATGCGTTCGGCCTCCAGGATCTGGCGGACCTTTTCGAAGCACAGGTCGATGTCGTCGTTGACTACGACATAATCGTACCCGTCCCAGTGGCTGATTTCCGCCTTGGCGCGGTCCATGCGGGCCTGGATGACCTCGGCGCTGTCGGTGCCCCGGCCCGTCAGGCGGCGGTTCAGCTCCTCGATCGAAGGGGGGAGCAGGAACACGCGGACCACGTCCTGCTGGTCCTTCTGGTAAAGCTGCTGGGTGCCCTGCCAGTCGATATCGAACAGGAAATCCTCACCCGCCTTCAGCCCCGCGCGGATATGCGCCTTGGGTGTGCCGTAGCAGTGATCGAAGACGTGCGCCCATTCATAGAACTCGTCGTCTTCCACCATCCGGTCAAATTCGGCCTGGCTGACGAAGTAATAGTCCTTGCCGTCCACCTCACCGGGGCGCTTGGGCCGGGTGGTGGCGGAAACCGACAGGCGGATCTCGCTGTCCTCGTCCAGCAGACGGCGCGCGATGGTGGTCTTGCCCGCGCCCGAGGGCGAGGAAAGGATGAACATCAGTCCGCGGCGCTGGAGGGTATCGGAAGCCATAGCCGCCCATGCCGCAGCAAGGGCGCATGAATCAAGACGATTCGCCGCGTTCAGCCTGTTCCGAGGCTTCAACCGCGCCTTCGCGGGCGGCCTTGGTGCCCTTCTTGCGCTCGTACAGAGCCTTGGCGAGCATGCCGCCGCCAACCACGATGGCCCCCGGCACCGACCGCGTGGCGATGCGGGCCAGCGCCGTGCCGACCAGCGTTTGCGCCATCGAGCGCCCCTTGACGATCTTCTTCGCCTTGGCCGGGGTGAAGCTGGCGCCCAGCACCGATTTTTCGACGACGTTCTTGAGCAGCCGTCCGCCGCCGCGCAGCAGCAGGTCGGTGATCATCAGGTTGGTCATGGGATTGGGGCTGAGGCCGCCCTCTTCGAGCGTTTCCTCGACCTTTTCGAGTGCCTTGGCGGGCTTGCGAGCCATGCCCCGGCGCTTACTTCTTGCGGCCGAAATCCACGGTCACGACGTTCGAGCCATCCTCGCTGGTTACAGCCGGGGCCGCGCCGCCATCCGGGGAATCGTTTTCCGCGTCCTCGTGCGGTTCGGGGGCAAGATCGGCCACCGTCGCCTGGAACTGCAGGCCGAAATCGACCGCCGGATCGACGAAGGCGGTGATTGCGGAATAGGGAATGTCCAGCTTCGCCGGCACCTGATTGAACGACAGGCCAACGCTGAAGCGATCATCGGCGACGTTGAGGTCCCAGAACTTGTTCTGCAGGACGATGGTCATTTCGTCGGGAAAGCGCTCTTTCAGGTGCGTGGGGATGCTCACGCCCGGCGCGCCGGTCTTGAAGGTGATGTAGAAGTGGTGGTTGCCCGGCAGGGTTCCGCCGCCGCTTTCAATCTGGCCAAGAACGCGGCCCACCACGGCGCGCAGCGCCTCCTGCACGATTTCGTCATAGGGGATCAGGCTGTCGGGCGTTTCAGTCATATGCGATACCAAGTGGCGGCAGGGGGCAGAAGGGTCAAGAGCGCATTGCCCGACTTGCGCCGATTTCTCGCAGGTATATAGGCGCGCTCACAAGGAATCTGCACCATGCGCACGGCATCCATCACGCGAAAGACGCACGAAACCGATATTGCCGTTGAGGTGAACCTCGACGGGACGGGGGCCTATCAGGTGTCCACCGGCATCGGTTTCCTCGATCACATGATCGAACAGTTCAGCCGCCATTCGCTGATCGACATCACTTGCAGGATCGTGGGCGACCTGCACGTTGACCAGCACCACACGACCGAAGACAGCGCCAGCGCCATTGGCCAGTGCATCGTTCAGGCGCTGGGCGACAAGGCCGGAATCGGCCGCTATGGCGAGGCGCATTCGGCCATGGACGAGGCGCTGAGCCGCGTTGTCGTCGATATCTCGGGCCGCCCCTGGCTGGTGTGGAACGCAAAGTTCACACAGGAACGCCTCGGCGAAATGGATACCGAACTGTTCCAGCACTGGTTCCACTCGATCGCGCAGGCCGTGGGCATCACGCTGCACATCGAGCAGATCTACGGTGAGAACAACCACCACATCATCGAAGGCATCTTCAAGGGCTTCGCCCGTGCCATGCGGCAGGCGGTGGAGCTGGACGCCCGCAAGGGCGGGGCGATTCCTTCGACCAAGGGTGTGCTCGGTGGCTGAAGTCCTCGCGCTGATAGATTATGGCGCGGGGAATCTTCACTCGGTCGAAAACGCGCTGAAGGCTGCCGGAGCGAAAGGCGTATCCGTTACCGCCGACCCATCGGTCGTGCGCGCGGCCGACCGCATCGTGCTGCCGGGTGTCGGCAGTTTCAAGGCCTGCGCCGAAGGATTGCGCGGCATTCCGGGGCTGGTCGAGGCGATGGAAGAACGCGTCCGCATTGGCGGGGCGCCGTTCCTTGGCATATGCGTGGGCATGCAACTGCTTGCCAGCCGCGGCGTCGAACACGGCGTCACCGACGGGCTTGGCTGGATTGCCGGTGAAGTTCACCGAATCGAGCGCACCGACCCCGCGATCAAGGTGCCCCACATGGGCTGGAACGATGTGGCCCTGCCGGCGCATCCCCCGGCGGGCGGCCTGATCGAGCCGGGCGAGGCCTATTTCCTCCATTCCTATCACTTCGTGCCGGAAGACGGCCACGCGGTGGCCGCCATGACCGATCACGGCGGCGGCGTGGTTGCGGCCGTGGCCAAGGACAACGTGGTCGGCGTGCAGTTCCATCCCGAAAAGAGCCAGGCCTACGGGCTGTCGCTCCTCGCCCGTTTCCTGGAGTGGCGCCCGTGAGCATGATCGTTTTCCCCGCCATCGACCTCAAGCAGGGGCAGGTCGTGCGCCTGTCCGAAGGCGATATGGACCGCGCGACGGTCTATGGTGACAATCCGGCGGCGCAGGCCATGCTCTTTGCCGAGGCCGGATCGCAGTTCCTCCACGTTGTCGATCTCGACGGCTCCTTCGCAGGCGAACAGCGCAACCGTGAAGCGGTGGAAGCCATTCTTGAGGCTTTCCCCGGCCACGTCCAGCTCGGCGGCGGCATCCGCACACGCGAAGCCGTGGCGGGCTGGTTCGATCTGGGCGTTTCGCGCGTCGTCATGGGTTCGGCGGCGCTGAAGGACCCGGAATTCGTGAAAGACATGGCGCGCGAATACGAAGGCGGCATTGTCGTTGCCGTCGATGCGCGTGACGGCATGGTCGCGACCGAGGGCTGGGCCGATGTGTCCGACGTCTCGGTGGTCGATCTTGCGCGCCGGTTCGAGGATGCGGGCGTTGCCAGCCTGCTGTTCACCGACATCGGCCGCGACGGGCTGCTCAAGGGCGTGAACATCGACGCCACGGTGGACCTTGCGCGCCGGGTGGACATTCCTGTGATCGCCTCGGGCGGGGTCAAGGGGCTGGACGATATCCACGTCCTCTCGCTCCACGCCCATGAAGGCATCGAAGGCGTCATCACCGGTCGGGCACTTTATGAAGGGCGGCTTGATCTGGCGGCGGCGATTGCGATGGCGAACAGGGCATGACCGTCCGCGTCCGCGTCATTCCCTGTCTCGATGTTGCCAATGGCCGGGTGGTCAAGGGCGTGAACTTCGTCGACCTGAAGGACGCGGGCGATCCGGTGGAGCAGGCGCGCGCCTATGACGCGGCGGGTGCGGACGAGCTCTGCTTCCTCGACATCACCGCCAGCCACGAGGCGCGCGGCACCCTGCTCGATATCGTCCGGCGGACGGCGGAAGTGTGCTTCATGCCGCTCACTGTCGGCGGCGGGGTGCGCACGGTGGAGGATGCCCGCGCGCTGCTGCTGGCGGGCGCTGACAAGGTGGCGGTCAATTCCGCCGCTGTCTCCCGTCCCGAAGTCGTCTCCGACATTGCCGAGAAGATGGGCAGCCAGTGCATCGTCGCCTCGGTCGATGCGCGGCGGGTGGCTGACGGTCGCTGGGAAATCTTCACTCACGGCGGCCGCAAGGCCACCGGCATCGACGCGGTGGAGCACGCGGTGCGGCTGGCGCAGCTGGGGGCGGGCGAACTGCTCGTCACCTCGATGGACGGCGATGGCACCAAGGCCGGTTACGACCTGGATCTCACGCGTACGATTGCCGATGCGGTGTCCGTGCCGGTGATCGCCAGCGGCGGGGTCGGCACGCTCGATCACCTGGTGGAAGGGGTGACGAAGGGCCACGCCAGCGCTGTGCTCGCCGCCTCGATCTTCCACTTCGGCACCTATTCGATAGCCCAGGCCCATGCCGCCCTGCGCGCCGCAGGATTGCCGGCGCGGGGCTGAAACTGTCGGTTACCTTTACGTTAACCACGATCCCGTTTTGCCCGTTAACCACTGACTCGCGCGGCTAACCGGCCTTCGCGCGATTGTGGCATGGCGCTTGCGTTAACCGGTTCCATGGGAACGTTTTTCGCCTTGATGGCCTCTTACCCGGTGGTGCTGCTGGCCAGCACGACTACCGGCCGCGTGGCGAATGCCATTCCCGAACCGACGGACTTCGCGCTGTTCGCCTTCGGCATTACCGGTCTGCTGATCGGCCGCCGCATGGCGATGAAGCGCAAGGACCGCGACGGGGATTGAGTTGGTCGTATCGCAGGCAGGCCGGTTTCTCCTTTTCCGGTAGCCAGCGATAGAGGGGGAGGGGCGCCCGAGCCGACACGGGCGCCCTTTTTCATGGAACGGGACCACCGCCGTCTTGACCCGTGCCGCGCCGCGCCGCATGGCATTGGCATGAGCGACACACTGGCCCGCCTGGAAGCAACCATCGCCGCGCGCCGCAGCGCCGATCCCTCCACCAGCTACGTGGCAAAGCTGCACGCGCGCGGGCTGCCCAAGATCGCGCAGAAACTGGGCGAGGAAGGCGTGGAAACCGTCATCGCCGCGCTTGGCGGCGATCGGGCTGAACTGGTGGGGGAAGCGGCAGACCTGCTGTTCCACCTGCTTGTCCTGCTTGGCGAAAGGGACGTGCCGCTCAGCGACGTCCTTGCCGAACTTGACCGACGCGAGGGTGTGTCCGGAATTGCCGAAAAAGCCAGCAGGAACGCAGACTGATGCCCATCGATCCCCGTGCGCCCTATGACAGCAACAACGTGTTCGCGAAGATCCTGCGCGGGGAAATTCCATGCGACAAGGTCTACGAGGACGAATGGGCCTTCGCCTTTCACGATATCAACCCGCAGGCGCCGGTGCATCTGCTGGTGATCCCCAAGGGTGCCTATGTCAGTTGGGATGATTTTTCGGAAAAGGCGCCGGCGGAAGAGGTCGCCGGGTTCATCCGCGCCGTCGGCCAGGTGGCGCGCGATGCCGGGCTGGTCGATCCGGGCTATCGCATGCTCGCCAACATCGGCGGCCACGGCCACCAGGAAGTGCCGCACCTGCACGTCCACATCCTGGGCGGGCAGCAGTTTTATGGCATGGTGGTGCGTTGATGCGGTGATCGGTCGCGCGCTTGGCGCAACCACGAATGGCAAGCATAGCCGGCGCGAGTCTTTTTCCGCCTGGCGGCGGGCGGAAAGCCCGTCCGGGCTTTCCGAGCAACACCAGCCCTCTCCCCCGGCCCGACCACCCACAGGGTATCCTCATTGGGTGGTTGGGGCGCCCCGACAAAACGTCCCCCGGACGTTTTGCGACCTCGGGTCACGGGAGAGGGCCGGTGTTGCAAGCCTCGCGCGGATGCGTGAGGCGCACATAACAAGGACTCCGCCCTTGCCCTGCGAGTCCCGGCCCGGCTAAGTGCTGCGCGATGGCTGTGTACCCAGAACTTCCCGGCGGCGTGCTCGACGGGCCCATGCACCGTTTCGCGGTGCGGGCCTATTTCGAGGATACGGACCTGTCGGGCGTGGTCTACCACGCCAATTATCTGCGCTGGTTCGAACGGGCGCGGTCCGATTTCCTCCGCCTGCTCGGCATCGATCAGCGCTCTGCGCACGAAGCGGGCGAAGGCGCCTATGCGGTCAGCGAACTGACCATTCGCTATGCCGCCCCGGCTCGGCTCGACGATACGGTGATTATCGAGAGCGTTATCGAAGATTTGCGCGCCGCTTCGTGCCGCATTCATCAACGGGCCATGCGCGATGGCGTCTTGCTGGCGGAAGCGCGGCTGCGCGTCGGCTTTGTCGGCCCAGACGGCCGCCCGCGCCGCCAACCCGAAGACTGGCGCCATGCGCTTGCGAAACTGGTCGTGAACCTGACGGAAGATTGATGAGCATTACAAAAATCCTTGCCGCCCCCGTGCTTGCCGGACCGGTAAATCCGCTGCGGCTGTTCCTGAATGCCGATCTGGTGGTGCAGGTGGTGATGATCGGCCTGATCCTTGCCAGCATCTGGGTCTGGGCGACGGTCATTGCCTTTGTCTGGCGGCTGCGCGGAGCGGAAAAGCGCAACGAAGCCTATGAGGCCGGCTTCTGGAAAGCCAAGGACATCGAGGGCTATCACAACGAAAGCGGCAAGCCCGATACGCCCTCTGCCCGCGTTGCCGGGGCGGCGATCAACGAGCTGCGCCGCTCTTTCGCGGTCAAGAACCCCGATCCCGAAGGCCTGCGCCAGCGTCTGGGCATGACCATGACGGGCGCGGTCGAAGCCGAGGCAGACAAGCTGGCCGCGCGGCTCAACATCCTGGCGACGGTCGGCACTTCGGCGCCGTTCATCGGCCTGTTCGGCACGGTCTGGGGCATCATGCGCACGCTGGGCGCCTATGCCGAGGAAAGCTTCACCATGGCCCGGGTCGCGCCGGAACTGTCGGAAGCGCTGTTTGCGACAGCCATCGGTCTGTTCGCCGCCATTCCTGCCGTCATCGCCTACAACCGGCTGAGCCTGAGCGTGAACCGCTTTGAATCGCGCCTTCAGCGCTTTGCCGACAAGGTTCATGCGGCGCTGACGCGCGAAATTGGCGCGAAATAATGGCGGGCGGGCTTTCTTCCGGTTCGGGCCGGCGCCGATCGCGCCGCGGTGGCCGCGCGCCAATGGCGGAAATCAACGTCACGCCGCTGGTTGACGTGATGCTGGTGCTGCTGGCGATCTTCATGGTCACCGCACCGCTGCTGGCGGCCGGGGTCAAGGTCGATCTGCCGGAAAGCCGCGCTGAAGCGCTGCCGCAAGCGGCGCAGCAGGTAACGATCACGCTCACCTCCGATGGCCGCATGTGGCTTGACCAGACCGAGCTTGCGCCCGGCGAATTGCCCGATCAGCTGGCCCAGAAAGTCAGCGCCAACGCCGGCAAGCCGCCGCAGGTGACGCTGCGCGCGGACAAGGCGCTGCCCTATGGCGATGTCATGACGGTGATGGGGGAAATCAACCGGGCGGGCGTCCAGTCGATCGCGCTGGTCACCGACAGTTCAGTTTCGGTGCCATAGCCCCAAGCCATGGCAGCCACGCGGATCCGTCCTGAAGACCTTGCCGGTATCGGCCTGGCGGTGGTTGCCCATATCGCGCTGCTGGTCTGGCTGGTGCTGCGCCGCGAACCGCCGCCACCGCCCCCGCCAAGAACGGTGACCGTAACGCTTGAGGCGCCCGTTTCGGCCGAAGCGGGTTCGCCATCGCGCGAAGAGGCGGCTGCCGCCGCAGCGCCCTTGTTGAGCGAAGACCCTGCTCCGCTCGCGGCCGCCGAACCCGCCGTGCCTGAGCCGCCGCGCGCCGCGCCGCAGCCCCAGCCTCTGGCGCCGAAGCCTGCGCCGCCAAAGCCGACACCGCCCAAACCCGAAGCGGCGCGCCCGGTGCCGCAGCCGGTTCGCCCGGCGCCGCCGCGTCCGCAGCCCAAGGCGCCTGCTCCGGCATCTCAGCCCGCGCCGCGTGCGCAGCCGCGTCCGGTCGCACCGGTGCCCAAGGCGGCAGCCCCCGCGCGCACTGCGCCGGCGCGGACCTCGCGCATTGGTGACAACTTCCTTCCCGCGCTGCCAAAGGGCGCGCCGACGGGACAGCGCAGGCCCCCGGGTGCCAGCCGCATTGGTGACAATTTCCTGCCCGGAGCATCGACGGGCAGCGGCAAGGCGGCAACGCCGCCCGGCCCCGCCATCACGCCGGAATTGCGCATGTCCTTTGCCCAGGCGGTGTTGCGGCAAGTTCGCCCCAACTGGCAGGGCCGCGTGCCGCAGGGGCTTGAGGTGGAAAAGCTGGTCTCGGTGATTTCGGTGGAGCTCAACCGCGACGGCAGCATTGCCGGGGAGCCGGTGCTCGTGCGCCAGGAAGGGATCAACGACGCTAACCGGTCGCAGGCGCGCCGCCATGGCGAAGAGGCGATCCGTGCGGTAAAGCTTTCGGCGCCTTTCCGTCTTCCGCCCGAAGCCTATGAGGGCTGGAAGAAATTGCCGCCGCTTCGTTTCAGAAAGGGCATTTGATCGTGAAATCGGGATGGACCTTGGCCTTGGCGCTGCTTGCCGTGCCAGCCGCAGCGCAACAGACACCGGCTCCTGCCGCGCCGGCAGCACCCGCCGAAGAGGCAATCGACGTGACCGACGATGCGGCCTGGGCCGATCTCGGCATCGCCATTCCCGCCTTTCCGACCAATGCCGATGTGCCGACGGCGGCCAGCTCGGGCGGAACCGGCGCAACCGGCCGTGCGCTGGCCCAGGTGATCACCGATGATCTGAAGAACAACGGCCTGTTCAAGCCGACCGGCCCGGCCAGCCTGCCCACACCCAGCCTGCCGCAAGTTACCGCACCTGATTTCGGCACCTGGAAGGGCAAGGGCACCGACATGCTCGTGCACGGTTTCGTCCGCGCCAATGGTGACGGCAACCTGACGATCGGCTGCTACCTCTACGACGTGGCGCTCAGCCAGCAGCTGGTGAAGGGCGCCTGGGTGGTCGGCCCCGGCGAATGGCGGCGTGCGGCGCACAAGTGTGCGGATCTCGTCTATTCGCGCCTGTCGGGGGAAAGCCCGTTCTTTGACAGCCGCATCGCCTACATCGCCGAAACCGGGCCGAAAGATCGGCGCAAGAAGCAGCTGGCGGTGATGGATTCGGACGGCGCCAACCCGCGCTTCCTGACGAGCGGCCAGGCTATTGCCCTGACCCCGCGCTATTCGCCGGATTACAAGCAGATCCTCTATCTCAGCTATCTGAACGGCAATCCGCGCATCTATATCTACGATACCGAACGCGGCACCCAGCGGCTGGTCACGCAGAGCCGCAACCCCACCTTTTCGCCGCGCTGGTCGCCGGACGGGAAATGGATTCTCTATTCGATGGCCGTGGGCGGCAATACCGACATCTACCGCATTTCCGCCGCAGGGGGTGAAAGCCGCAAGCTGACGGACAGTCCGGGGATCGACGTCGGCGGGTCCTATTCGCCCGATGGCAGCAAGATCGTTTTCGAAAGCGATCGATCGGGCAGCCAGCAGCTTTACGTGATGAACGCCGATGGCTCTGACCAGAAGCGCATCTCGTTCTTCGGGGGGCGCGCCGCGACACCGGAATGGAGCCCGCGCGGCGATCAGATCGCCTTCACCCACATCGCCGGCGATTTCCATATCGGCGTGATGAGCGCCAGCGGCGGCGGCATGCGCAGCCTGACCAACGGCTGGCAGGATGAAGCGCCGACCTGGGCACCGAACGGCCGGGTCATCCAGTTCTTCCGGACGGAAAAGAATTCGGGCCGTTCCTCGCTGTGGCAGGTGGACCTGACCGGCAAGAACGAACGGCGCCTGCCGACCCCGGTTGACGCATCGGACCCGGCCTGGGGCCCGGTTTTGCCTTAACGGGCGGTTAGGTATAGGCTTTCGGGGGCGAATAGGAGATCGAAATGACGCGGCACACCAAGACCCTGATCCTGCTTGTGGCAGGCACTGCGGCGCTGGCCGGATGCTATCCCAAGCCGCCCAAGCAGCTGCCCCCCGAACCGGGCAACGTGGCAACATCCACCACCACCGGTGAAGGCACCATGGGGGCGCCGACGCCCGGCAGCCAGGCGGATTTCGTCGCAACCATGATGGGCCGCGACACGATCTTCTTCGATACCGACAAGTTCAATATCGACAGCGCGGACACCGTGGCCCTGCAGACGCAGGCGCAATGGCTGATGAAATATCCGGCCAAGCGCGCAACCATCGAAGGGCACTGCGACGAACGCGGCACGCGCGATTACAACCTCGCGCTTGGCGAAAAGCGGGCCAATGCGGCGAAGAACTATCTGGTCAGCCTGGGCGTCGATGCCACGCGCCTGACGACCATTTCCTATGGCAAGGAACGTCCGCTGGCGACCGGTTCGACCGAAGAGGCCTGGGCCAAGAACCGCCGCGCCGTGACGATCACGATCGACTGATCGCTTTTGCGGCTTAGCGCAGGATCGGCAGGTCCGGCAGCTTCGGCACGCTGGGCATCTGCACCTGGCTGCTGAGGATCGATTCCTCCGCATCCTGCGCGCGGGTATTTACCGAAGCGCCGCTGAACACTGCAAAAGTGGCCATCAGCATCACCGAAAGTGCGGATGAAAGGGCCAGTTTCGTGCTCATGATCGTCAATCCGATTTGCTAACGTAGGTTAATATAGCTGTTGCTAACAGATGTTGCAACGCACAATCTAACGAGCAAATATGAACCGTCGGTTTAGCTTTCAAGACCTTGCCGAATGGTGACCGGGCCGACTAAGGCTGTGGCATGAGCCGTTCCCGCCGATCCGACAACTGGGGCTTCCCGCGCTGGGGCGGCTATGGCGCCGCGCGCGAGACGGTGACGGTGCGCCTGTGCGACCGCGCCGGGTGCAACGAAAAGGGCGATTGCCCCGCGCCGAAAAGCCCGAACAGCCCGGAACGATGGTATTTCTGCCAGAAGCACGCAGCCGAATACAACGCCGGGTGGGACTATTTCGCCGGGCTCGACGCGGAAGAGGCGGCAGAGCGTGAAGCCACCGAAACGCGCGACAATTCCGGCTACAAGGAAGCCGCGCACTATGGCTGGGGCGGATCGGGCGA
Source organism: Novosphingobium sp. (assembly GCA_046063225.1). Taxonomy (GTDB): domain Bacteria; phylum Pseudomonadota; class Alphaproteobacteria; order Sphingomonadales; family Sphingomonadaceae; genus Novosphingobium. Next base: position 23,880 of record JBJTLW010000176.1, read on the forward strand.
TGGCAGCCGCAGCCGCGACGAACTGCGCGCGCTCGACGTGCTGGGGCTTGATACCGATGCCGATTTCGACGCGGTGAAAAAGGCCTGGCGCGCCAAGGCCAAGGAAGTCCATCCCGACGTCAAGCCGGGTGACGAAGTGGCCGCCAAGGCCTTTCACGCCATCCAGCTTGCCTATGAAGTGCTGCGCGCCGCCGAAGAACGGCGCGAGTGGAAGGGCTGACGGCCGGCCGCGTCAGGCCGGCTCTGGCATTTCCCCGCCGCGCTTTTCGCTGCGGCCCATCAGCAGCAGCAGCAGCGAACCCAGAATCACCGACACACCGGTAACGATCAGGAAGATCGTGAAGGTGCCCGTACGGCCCAGCGTATAACCCAGGAATGCCGCGCCGACCGATGTCGATACGGAGGTGATCGCGGTGATCAGTCCCATCACCGAGGAATAGACATCCACGCCGAAACGCCGCGCGACGAGATAGGCCACGACATCGCCTTCGGCGCCGAATGTGAAGCCGATGAAATAGACTGATGCCAGGATCAGCATGGTCGCGTTCATGTCGCTGGCGATGAAGAACAGGCCGATGCTGGGCAGGGCCATGGTCAGGAAGGCGACGTAATAGGGGTTCATCCGGTCAATCGCGAAGCCGGCGATCAGGCGGCCGGAAAGCTGGCCAAGCATGAGCGCGATGGTTGCCTGCCCCATCATCATGCCGGTCAGGCCGTTTTCGAGAATGAGGTTCTTCAGCTGCGCCTGCGGAATGGTCTGCGGCAGGTTGCATAGCAGCATCGAGGCGCCGAGCATCCAGAAGGCCGGGTTGCGGAAGATCATCGGATAGTCGTCACGCGCGCGCCGTTTGGTGGTGGCAACGCCGTGGCTCTTCGAACCGGGCGGGATCAGCAGATAGGTGACGATGCCCATGACCACGGCAAAGATCGCGAGCGACTGGTAGCCCGACCGCCAGCCCTGCGATTCCACGATGGCGTTGAGCTTCGGCCCGACGAGCATACCGAACACCGCTGGCCCCGATGCGACGATGGCGAGCGCCAGGCCTCGCGACTTTTTGATGTATTGCACGGCCAGACGGCAATAGACCGTCGCCGTCGTCGTCATGCCGATCACGCCCTGGGCGACGAACAGCGCGCTGTAGGTCTGGATCGATCCGTCCATCAGGCTGAGCAGCAGGTAGATCACCGGCATGGCGACCATGCCGATCAGCGCCGTGGTGCGCACGCCCAGCACGTCGGCAAGGCGGCCGACAAATGGCAGGGCAAGCGAGGAAAACAGGCCAAGCGTGCCGACATAGGCGAAATCGGCGGGCGACCAGCCATTGGCCTTGATCAGCGACGGGGCCATGGTGCTGATGACCGTGCCCGCCAGCGACATGCCGGTTCCCACGCCGATGGTGGCAGCCAGCAGGGGGCGCCAGTTATCGCGCAGTTCGCTTGTGTAGGCCATGCGACCAATTCTCCCAATCGGCCGACATTTGCCTTCCGTGGCCGCCTGTCTCCGGCATTGGCCCGCGCCGGTCAACCGCAAGCCAATCGCCCCTGCGGTTTGCCGCGAGCACGCGGCCTTTCGCCGCCCTTGCCAAGCCAGACCGGCGCGCCTAGCCTTTGCCCTACCGCACGGCCTCTGGGGCAGGCCGCATGCGAACAGGGTCGGAACCAAGGCACTCGCCCAGGGGGGAGAGATTTCCGATGTCCGATACCGTCGTTGCGCCCGTCACCAAGACGGCACGCGTCCAGTCGCTCGATGTCCTACGCGGCATATCGCTGCTGGGCATCCTGATGATGAACATCACCGCCTTTGGCCAGATCATCCAGGCCTATGGCAATCCCATGGTCGATGGTGGCTATACCGGCAACGATCTGCTGGCCTTCGAGATCATCAACGTCGGTTTCGAAGGCACCATGCGCGGCATTTTCTCGCTGCTGTTCGGCGCGGGGATCGTCCTGTTGACCGAGCGCATGGAAAGCGCCGGCGCGGGCATCATGGCTGCGGAAATCCACTTTCGCCGCATGCTGTGGATGCTGCTGTTCGGCATCGTACATTGGGCCTTGCTGCTGTGGTACGGAGAGATCCTGTTCAACTACGCAATTTGCGGCCTGCTGCTGTTTTCGTTCCGCAAGCTGCCGGCGTGCACGCTGGCGATCATCGGCGGCGTGCTGCTGGTCGGTGCGGCGCTGGTCGGCAACATGGAGCTTGGCCAGACGATCGAGAAGCACGATGCGGCCGCAGCGGCGCAGCAGGTAAAGGCTTCGTGCGGGGCGCTCAGCAAGGAGCAGGAAGAGGCGATCAAGACCTGGGAAAAGATCGATTCCAACCACTGGCCCACTGAGGAAGACAAGGCCGCCCAGATCGGCTGGCATTCGGGATCATGGTGGAACGCGGTCAAGGGCCAGTTCGGCATGAGCTATGAATTCCAGTGGGTGGAACTGCCCAAGTGGCTGGTGTTCGACATGGTGCCCTTCATGCTGATCGGCATGGCCCTGCTGAAATGGCGGGTCCTGGGCGGCGGGCTGCCGGTGCGCCATTACGCCGCGATGATGGTGATGGGCTATGGCATCGGACTGTCGCTCGGCTTTTACGAGCTTGGCATCTACCTCGATGGGCAGTTTTCGTCGCTGGCCTATGCCAAGGCGGGGCAGACCTACCAGATCAGCCGGCTGGCCATGGTCATTGGCCACCTGGGTCTGGCGCTGATGGTTATCAGGCTCGGCCTGTTCAAGGGGTTGCAGCGCGCGCTGGCGGCCGTCGGGCAAATGGCGCTAAGCAACTACATTGCCCAGACGATCATCTGCACCGTGCTGTTCTATGGCTTCGGTTTTGGCCTGTTCAGCTATTTTGACCGGCACGAACTCTATTATGTCGTCTTCGCCATCTGGCTGGTCGAACTGGTGTGGAGCCCGCTGTGGCTGGCGCGTTTTCGCTTCGGGCCGATGGAATGGCTGTGGCGATCGCTGACATACTGGAAGCGCCAGCCGATGAAACTGGCCAGCGCTTCCTAGCGTGCATTGATGGTCTGGCGGCGGATCAGACCGCCGCCAGCGCCTGTTCGAAATCGGCGATCAGATCGTCGGCGTCCTCGATGCCCACGGAAATGCGCACGAGGTTGTCGGTAATGCCTAGCGCCGCCTTGCGCTCGTCAGGCACGGACAGGTGCGTCATGCTCGCCGGGTGGCTGGCCAGCGTTTCCGTGCCGCCCAAGCTGACAGCCAGCTTGGCGATGGTCAGCGCATCAAGGAAGCGGAAGCATTCCGCTTCGCCGCCCTTGATGAACACGGAAAAGGTGCTGCCCGCGCCCGAACAGTGGCGCGCATAGATATCCGCCTGCGCCGGATCGTCGATCATGCCGAGATAGCCGAGGCCTTCAACCTTCGGGTGATCCTTCAGGAATGCGCAAACCTTGGCCGCGTTTTCGCCGGCGCGGGTCATGCGCAGTTCAACCGTCTCAAGGCTGCGCAGCAGCATCCACGACGTGTTGGGATCCAGGATCGTCCCCATGGTGTTGCGCAGCATGCGGATCGGATCCATCCACCGCTTGCCGCCGGAAAGGCCGCCCGCGACAAGATCGGAATGGCCGCCGGCGTATTTGGTCAGCGAATAGACGACGATGTCCGCCCCGCGATAGAGCGGCTGCTGCCACAGGGGGCCGAGGAAGGTGTTGTCGATGGCGATCGGCACGTCGCTGCTGACCACGGCGTCGCGCGCGGCCGAAACGGCTTCGACATCAACCAGCGCGTTGGTCGGGTTGGCCGGGCTTTCCAGATAGACCATGGCGACCTTGCCGCCCTGCTTTTCCGCCAGCGCCTTGCCCTTTTCCAGCGCCGCCTCGATCTCGGCACGCGCCGCACCGGCGGGGAAATCGACATAGCCAATGCCGAAGCGCGACAGGGTCTTGGCAATGAAGCCTTCGGTCGCGGCGTAAAGCGGCCCGGAATGGACGATCACGTCGCCCTGGTTGCAGAAGGCCAGAAGCAGGGTGGCGATGGCCGACATGCCGCTGGAAAAGACCAGCGCGTCTTCCGCGCCGTCCCAGACGGCCAGGCGATCTTCAAGGATTTCCTGGTTCGGCCCGTTGAAGCGCGAATAGACGAGGCCTTCCGACCCGCCCGGACGCTTGCCGGTGATGCCTTCGAAAAAGCGCTTGCCTTCCGCGGCACTGGGAAAGGCAAAGGTGGAGGTCAGGAAGATCGGCGGTTTCAGCGCACCTTCCGAAAGCGAGGGATCATAGCCAAGGCCCATCATCAGGGTGGAAGGCTTCAGCGGGCGATTACCAATCGTGGGTGATTTTGTCATGATGGTTGCGATTGTAACCAACATGGTCCAGCTTGGCGAGGGGCACTTTGCCAATCGGGCAAAACGATCCGCCAATTCCTCCATTGGATGGAGAATCTCATGGCCGATACAAGACTTCTGGGAATGGCAATGATGCTGTTCGGTGCGATCTTCTGCCTTGTTTACCCCCTGGCCATGGTCTGGCCGTCCGGCTGGGCCTGGCACGAAGGCAGCCCGGCATCGAACCCCTATTTCATGATGATCGTCGGGGTCTATGCAACGCTTGGGGTGTTTCTGATCCGCGGGGCAAGCAACCCGGCGGCCAATGCCTCGCTGGTCTGGTTCACCGTGTGGTCAAGCGTGGTCCATGCGGTGATCATGGCCGTGCATGCGAGCGGCGATGCCATGCATCGCGGCCACTTGCTGGGCGATGTTCCCGCCTTGCTGCTGGTCGCCGTGGTGCTGGGCGTTCTGATGCGCGGCGTGCGCGCGCAACGCTGACCCGCGCATAAATGGAAAAGGGCGCGCCTTGCGGTGCGCCCTTTTGCAGCTTGAGCTTCGCAATTCCGCCTTACTTGGGCGAAATCACCATCAGCATCTGGCGGCCTTCCATGCGGGGATAGGCCTCGATCTTCGCGATTTCCGCGGTGTCTTCCTGCACGCGGCGCAGCAGGTTCATGCCCAGCTGCTGGTGCGCCAGTTCGCGGCCACGGAAGCGCAGGGTGACCTTCACCTTGTCGCCTTCGCCGATGAACTTGTGGATCGCCTTCATCTTCGTATCATAGTCATGATCGTCGATGTTCGGACGCATCTTGATCTCCTTGATCTCCTGCGTCTTCTGGGTCTTGCGCGCGGCATTGGCCTTCTTCTGCGCCTCGTACCGGTACTTGCCGACATCGAGGAACTTGCAGACCGGCGG
>JBJTLW010000021.1:0-16363 GCA_046063225.1 Novosphingobium sp.
GGCAGCAAACAGCAGCTTGTGATCGGCGTGATGGGTTGATGGATCGACCTTGAACCTGAATCCTTCCAACTTTCCGATAGGTTCTCCGTCGACCAAGACTTCCTCTCCCCGTGTCGTAACCGGCAATAGCGCCGCGTCCGAAGCTGCCCCTCGCATAAGAATGGTTAGCCTTCGGTTGACGAACCGTTCTGTCAGCCGTGCGTGAAGGGCATCTGACAGCCGCGCTTCGACCGCGCGGGACCGGGCCGCCATTTCCTCGCGCGCGATTACCCAATCGGGCCGCTGCGCAATGTAGGACCAGGACCGGATCGCCGCGATGCGTCCCTGAAGCGTGTCGATATCGCCGGAGACGATATCCAGTTCGGCAATGCGCGCCGCGACATAGTCGGTCGCCAGTGAACCGTGGCGCAGGTCCTGCCACAGGCGTGCGACGAAGCGCGCATGCATTTCCGCGCCCTGCTGGCGAAAATCGGGCAGCATGCAGGCTTCGCGGAACCGTTCGACCAGCGCGCGGCCGCGCACCGTGCCGGCAACCTCCGGGTCTTCGGCAAGTCGGCGCATAACAGCCAGGTCCATGGCCTCGGGCGCAGGGGCCAGTTCGGGTTGCAAGGGCGGGGCGGAAAGATCGTCGATCAGATTGGCAAGGCTGTCCGTGCGCGGATCAGCCTCGCGCCAGAAAAGGCGGGTCAGCGGGGGGAAGCGATGCTCCTCGATCGCGTAGACCTCTTCGCTGGTGAATTCGGCGTCATGGCTGCGCGTGCCGGTCAGCGTACCGAAGGTTCCGTCGCGATGGTGACGTCCGGCACGCCCGGCGATCTGGGCCATTTCCGGCGTTGTCAGCCGTCGCTGGCGCTGGCCGTCGAACTTTGAGAGCCCAGCAAAAGACACATGATCGAGATCGAGGTTGAGGCCCATGCCGATGGCATCGGTGGCGACGAGGTAATCCACTTCGCCCGACTGGAACATGGCGACCTGCTTGTTGCGCGTCTCCGGGCTGAGCGCCCCCATCACCACGGCCGCCCCGCCGCGGAACCGGCGCAGCAATTCGGCCACGGCATAGACCTGCTCGGCGCTGAAGGCGACGATCGCGCTGCGCGGCGGCACGCGGCTCAGCTTCTTGGCACCGGCGTGGCGCAGTGTGGAAAAGCGCGGTCGTCCAATAATCTCGGCCTTGGGCAGCAGCGAGCGGACCAGCGGTTCGATCGTCGACGATCCCAGGATCATCGTTTCCTCGCGGCCCCGCGCGTGCAGCAGGCGGTCGGTGAAGATATGGCCACGTTCCCGGTCGGCACCCAGCTGGGCTTCGTCCAGCGCCACGAAAGCAAGGTCCGGCCGACTGGGCATGGCTTCGGCGGTGCACAGCAGCCAGCGCGCGTCGCGCGGCTCGATCCGTTCCTCGCCGGTGATCAGGGCGACCTGATTGGCGCCCTTGATCGCGCAGACCCGTTCATAGACTTCGCGCGCAAGCAGACGCAGCGGAAAGCCGATGGCGCCCGATGAGTGGCCGCACAGCCGCTCTATCGCCAGATGCGTCTTGCCGGTGTTCGTCGGCCCCAGCACAGCAACGAGCTTTCCGGTGTCATCCTTGCGGAGTGATGCGGGTTTGATGGCGACCATTGAATAACCGAACTTGGCACTCGCCCCCGCCCCCGGCAAGCGCCGCCGAACAATTTCCCCAAGTCCCGTCGATCCGGGCTAATACGCAGGAAATTAGGCAAAGATTAACCGTTCTTGAGGCAGGAAAGCCCGGCAAGGAGGCCGGGGTGTTCCAACCGAACGATTACAGCGATCTGGGCATCGATTCCCGGGCTGCGCAAGCGGTGACGCTTGAACCTGTTCCTGCCCCTGCCGAATCCCCTGCCATGCCGGCACCGGGCAAGCTGCGCGCCCTGGCCGACCGTCTGCGCACGATGGACTGGTCACAGATTGACTGGGCGCCCGACCTTGCCGAATCGATCGGCAGCCGCCGCTGGATGCGCGGCGCGGCAACCTTTGCCGGTCTGGGCCTCGTCGCGCTGGCCTTGTGGCCCAACTTCGAACTTGAGGCGGCACCTTCGATGCATGGCGACGTGCCTGTGCGCGACGAATACCGCAGCCAGATGATCATGCCACTGGCGCTTGGTGGCGAAAGCGGCCGGCGCATGGGCACAACCGCGCTGGTCACGTCGGTGAGCAGCGTCGAGGAACGCGATCGGGTGGAGCTCGCCGCCGTGCTCGGCTCGGGCGATACGCTCACCCGCCTGCTCCAACGCGCCGGTGTGTCGGATTATGACGCCGCGCGCGCGACCGAGCTGGTTGCCGGGCAAGTCCCGCTGGGCCGCATCGCTCCCGGCACGAAAATTTCGCTCGTCTTGGGTGAGCGGCCGTCCCCCGGAGAGCCGCGCCGGCTGGCCAGCCTGGAAATGCGCGCGCGCATGGATCTGTCGCTGGCGGTTTCGCGATCGGGCGATGATCTTGCGATTGCCACGCGTGCCATCCCGGTCGACAGCACGCCGCTGCGCATCCGCGGCGTGGTTGGCCAGAGCCTCTATCGTTCGGCACGCGCCGCCGGTGTGCCTGCCGACGCCATACAGCAATACCTGCAGGCGCTCGATTCGCACATCAGTCTGGAAGGCGACATCCAGCCCGGCGATTCCTTTGACATCGTCATGAGCTGGAAGCGCGCCGAAGGTGCTGAAGGCCAGGTTGGGCAGGTTCTGTTTGCCGGGCTCGATCGGGGCAGCCAGCCTGTGGTTGAACTGATGCGCTGGGGCAACGACAACGCCTTCTATTCCGCCGACGCCATGACGCGCCCGGTGATCGAAACCGAAACGTCCGGCCTGCTTTCGCCGGTCAGTGGCCGGATCACCTCGCTGTTCGGCATGCGTCGCCACCCGATCCTGGGCTATGCCCGCCTTCATGCCGGCGTCGATTTCGGCGCAAGCTGGGGATCGCCGATCCGCGCCACGGCCAGCGGCGTCGTCTCCTATGCGGGGCGGCACGGCGGCCACGGCAACTATGTCCGCATCGATCATGGCGGCGGACTTGGCACCGGCTACGGTCACATGAGCTCGATCGTTGCCTGGGCGGGATCGCGCGTGCAGGCCGGCCAGATCATCGGCTATGTCGGGTCGACCGGCCTGTCCACCGGACCGCACCTGCATTACGAGATGTACCGCAATGGCCGCACGGTGAACCCGCTGGGCGCATCCTATGCGACCACGACCACCGTGGTGCAAAAGGTCGATCCCAAGCAACTGGCCGCGTTCAAGGCCAGGATGTCGCAGCTCAAGGCTATCCGCGCCGGTGGCAGCATGGGCGCCGTCGCCATGGCGCGCACCGGGGCAGTATCGCTGCGCTGATGCCTTCCCGGCATTGAAGCCATCGCGACTTTGCGGCAGGACAATGCGTCATGACACCAAGCTTTCCTGCAACGCGCCTGCGCCGCACTCGATCCACCGCCTGGAGCCGGGCCATGCACCGCGAGATTCTGCTCAGTCCGGCGGACCTTATCTGGCCGCTTTTCGTTACCGAAGGGTCGGGCGTGGAAGATCCCATTGGCTCGCTGCCGGGGGTATCGCGCTGGTCGGTTGATGGCATTGTCGCCCGCGCCAAAGAGGCTGCCGCGCTTGGCATTCCCTGCCTTGCCCTGTTCCCCAATACCCAGGCCGACCGACGCAGCGAGGATGGGCGCGAGGCGCTGAACCCCGACAACCTGATGTGCCGCGCCATTCGCGCCATCCGCGACGCCTGTGGCGATAGCATCGGCGTGCTGACCGACGTTGCGCTCGATCCCTACACCAGCCACGGGCAGGACGGGCTGATCGACGGTGCCGGTTACGTGCTCAACGACGCCACGGTCGAGGTGCTGGTCGGCCAGAGCCTCAACCAGGCCGCCGCCGGGGCAGATATCATTGCCCCGTCCGACATGATGGACGGTCGCATCGGCACGATCCGGCAGGCGCTCGAATCGGCGGGCCACAGCAATATCCAGATCATGTCCTACGCCGCGAAATACGCCTCGGCCTTTTACGGTCCGTTCCGCGATGCCGTGGGTTCGCGCGGGCTGCTGAAGGGCGACAAGAAGACCTACCAGATGGACCCGGCCAACGGCGAGGAAGCCCTGCGCGAAGTGGCCATGGACCTTGCCGAAGGCGCCGACAGCGTCATGGTGAAGCCGGGCCTGCCCTATCTGGATATCGCCGTGCGGGTGAAGCAGCGCTTCGAGGTGCCGGTCTTCGCCTATCAGGTGAGCGGCGAATACGCGATGATCGAAGCGGCCGTCGCCGCTGGCGCGGGCGATCGCGATGCCCTCGTGCTCGAAACGCTCACCGCGTTCAAGCGCGCGGGCTGTTCGGGCGTGCTGACCTATCACGCCGCCCACGCCGCGCGTCTGATGAATGGCTGAATTCCGGATCGAAACGCAGCGGCTGGTCCTGCGGGACTGGCGCGAGGAAGATTGGCGGCCCTTTTTCGAAGGCACCAATACTCCTGCCGTTATGCGTTGGCTTGGCGGCGTCATGAACGAAGACCGGCAAGTTCGGCAACGCGGCAGGCTAGAGAGTTATGCGCGCGATCATGGTCACACGTTCTGGGTGATAATTCTGAAAGATAGTGCGGCCGTCATCGGGTTCTGCGGCATCAAGCTCGCAAACCTGCCAGGTGGGCCACAAGGCGATTTCGAGGTGGGCTGGAGACTGTGCGAAGACGCCTGGGGTATGGGCTATGCGAAAGAGGCCGCTCAGGCATCGCTGAAGCACGCATTTACGCAGCTTGGAGCGCCCCATGTAATCGCGCTCACCGTGCCCGCCAACACAGCTAGCTGGGGGCTTATGCAAAGGCTGGGTATGGAGCGGCACCCGGAGATGGACTTCATCGATTTCGAATCCAACCCCGAGGATGGGAGGGTCATCGCCTATCGCCTTGAGCGAGCGATGTGGGAGAACAGGCATGTCTGAAGACAAGAAGCGTGGAAATCGCGCTATTTTCGTAGCAACTATTCTCACCGGCAGCTTCCTGCTGTTCCTGGTGCAACCGATGGTCGCCCGCATGGCCCTGCCGCGGCTTGGCGGCGCGCCGGCGGTGTGGAACAGCGCCATGCTGGTCTATCAGGCGCTGCTTCTGGCCGGCTATTTCTACGCCCATCGCCTGTCCAAGCTGACGCTGGCGCGGCAGGCGCAGATCCACCTCGTCCTGCTGGCGCTGGGCGCGTTGACCCTGCCGGTGACACTGGCGGACTTGCCCGCGCCCGGTGCCGGCATGGAAGTGCTGTGGGTTCCCGCCCTGCTTGCCATGACCATCGGCCCGGTGTTCTTTCTGGTTTCCGCCCAAGCGCCATTGATGCAGCGCTGGTATGCGTCCGAACCCTCGGCCGGTGCGCCCTGGGCGCTCTATTCCGCATCCAATCTTGGATCGTTTGCCGGGCTCGTTGCTTATCCGCTGCTGGCCGAACCGCTGCTGTCCGTGCGTTGGCAGACGATCGGCTGGGCCGTCGGCTATGGACTGCTGTTCGTGCTGGTTCTGTTTTGCGCCCGATCGCGCAAGGCCGTGTCCGGCAAGGCCGCCGAAGCCGAAGTCGTGACCTCGCCGCCGGTGCCGCGCCGCCGCATCGTCCTGTGGATGATGCTCGCCGCCGTGCCTTCGGGTCTTATGCTGTCGACGACGACGCACCTGACGACAGACCTTTTCGCCATGCCGCTGCTTTGGGTGATTCCGCTCGGCATCTACCTCTTGAGCTTCGTCTTCGCCTTCTCCGACGCGCGCGGCCCGGCGCGGGTGATCAGCGCGCTGGCCTGGCCGGTGATCTTCGTCGCGGGCGGATTCGCCATGGCGTCGCAGGCTTCGGTCGGCCTTATGCCGGTGATCGCCAGCCTTGCCCTGCTGTTCTTCGTCTGCGTGGCGCTGCACGGCCGCATGTACGATCTGCGTCCCTCGCCCGATCGCCTGACCCAGTTCTATCTCGTGATGTCGGCTGGCGGTGCGCTTGGCGGGGCCTTTACCGCGCTGGTGGCGCCGGTCGTCTTCGACTGGGTCTGGGAGCATCCCATCCTGGTCTTTGCCGCGGCTGCCCTGCTGCCGCTCGACACGATCCCCGACTGGCGCCGGCTTGAAGGGCTGGATGAAACCAAGTCGCGCGTCGCGATGATCTTCGCTCTTGTCCTGGCGGCGCTGCTGCTGGTGCTGCTCTACCAAGTGACCATCGCCAGCGACTTCAGCTGGAAGCGCTGGGGCCTGTCCTGCGTCATCGCGCTTTGCGGCGTGTTCCTTGTCCAGTTGCGCGGGCCGGTCTTGCTGCTGCTCGTTGCGACGATGATCACGCAGGGCGGCTTCCAAACGCTGTCCGATACGCAAAAGGGCCTGCGCAGCCGCTCCTATTTCGGCATCTATACCGTGCGCACCTATGAAGACCGGCACCTGCGCACCTTGGCGCATGGCACCACGCTGCACGGCGAACAGTTCACCGAAGCGGCGCGGATGAAGCAGCCGCTGACCTATTACGGGGCAGGCTCGGGCGCAGGCCTGACCTTCGCCAATGCGGAAAAGCTGTTCGGGCCGAATGCGCGGCTGGGCGTGGTCGGGCTCGGCACCGGATCGCTCGCCTGCTACGCAAAGCCCGGCCAGTCGCTGGTCTATTACGAGATCGATCCGGTGGTCGATCACCTCTCGCGCAACGGCACTTTCACGTTCATCCGGGATTGCGCGCCGCAGACAAGGGTCGTGATCGGCGACGCGCGGCTGGAGCTTGCCCATGCCGAGGCGGCCAGCTTCGACGTGCTTGCGATCGACGCCTTTTCTTCAGACTCGATCCCGCTCCACCTGCTGACGGATGAGGCGATGGATGTGTATTTGCGCACGCTCAGCGACAAGGGCATCCTGCTGATCCACATCTCCAACCGCTTCATCGAACTGGAAAGCGTCATCGCCGCCGCCGCTCGCGAAAACCGCCTTCACGCGATGATCCGCGATGACAATCCGCCCGAAGGTTCCGAGCTGGCACCTAGCTCTTGGGTCATATTGACGCGCGATCCCGAAAGGCTGAAAGCCTTGGCCGCTGCGGCTCCGGACAAGCCGTTGCGCGCTCTTGTACCCGCTTCGCAGCGCGCCTGGACCGATGATCACGCATCGATCCTGCCTTACGTCAAATGGTCCAGCCTGATCGGATACGCACAATGATGACTTCGCCCCCGGGCACCACGATCGCACCGTACAACGGTATCTGGCCGCGCATTCACGATTCGGCGTTCATTGCACCGGGCTGCCGGATCATCGGCGATGTGGAGATCGGGCCGGACGCATCGATCTGGTACAACTGCGTGCTGCGCGGCGATGCCAACCGCATCGTCGTGGGCGCGCGCAGCAACATCCAGGACGGCAGCGTGATCCATTGCGAAAGCCGCAAGCCGAGCCGCCCCGATGGCATCCCGACGATCATTGGTGATGACGTGCTGATCGGCCACATGGCCATGGTCCACGGGACGGTTCTGGAAGACCGGTCCTTCGTCGGCATCGGCGCGATCACCATGGACGGGTGTCATCTGGAAAGCGATGCCATGCTCGCCGCAGGGGCCATGCTGACATCGGGCAAGCGCATCCCTTCGCGCCAGTTGTGGAGCGGCCGCCCGGCTACCTTCATGCGCGATCTGGCCGATCCGGCGCTGGCTGACATGCAGCGCGGCGTGCACGGCTATGTCCTCAACGCCAAGGCGCATATCGCGGGGCTGGCGGAGGCCGGACTTGGCCCGGCGCAAGATTGACCTGCCACCGGCGGAAGCAATCCTTCCGCTGGTTGACGAGGCTGGCCGCCTTGCCATCCGCGTGACGCCGGGCGCGAAATCGGAAAGCCTCGAAATCGAGAGCGGCCGCCTGCTCGCCAAGGTTCGGGCCAAGCCAGAGGACGGCAAGGCCAACGAAGCAGTGCGCGAACTGCTCGCCGAAGCGCTCGATCGCGCCCCATCGCGCATCGCCTTGTTGCGCGGCGCAACTTCGCGCGAGAAAATGTTCCGGATCGAATAGCTGCGCTCAGTTGGGCAGGCGGGTGGAAAAGGCCGCCATGACGAAAGCCCAAGCCGATGCGATCCACGGCGCGGCGGCAGGAACGCTGTGGAACGCGCCAGCGCCCATCACCGCACCCAGGGCAAGTCCGGCCCACAGCAGGAAAGTCGCGCCAGCGCCTTCGCCGCGCTCGCCCATAAGGCGGGCCGCGATCGACTGGCCAAGTCGCACGAGTGCTCCGGTCATGTAGGTCAGTCCGATGGCGACTTCGCCATTGCGCCGAAACGTGTTGTTGAGCGCCCCCATTGCGAGGACCAGCGCGGCAAGCATCGCGGCTTCATACCCGGCCATGCGGCAAAGCGCCGCCACAGCCAACAAGGCGCCAACCAGCAAAAGCGTCGCCAGCTTTCGTCGCGCACCCGCCCGTTCCGCCGCAACTGCGCCAATCGCCACGCCAACGACAAAGCCGAACAGAAGCAAGGCGGGGATCACGGCAAACCAGGGGTCAGTGTACAGGCTTACCGCAAGCCGGGTTGTATTGCCCGACATGAACGAAACGAAGAATCCATCCGCCGAAAGGAAGCCAAAGGCATCGACAAACCCCGCAAGGGCAGCAAGCCCGATTGCCAGTGCCTGCCGGGGGCGGTCAAACTGCTTCATGCAGGACGGTCTATCAGCGCCCCATGCTTCGCGCCATCTGATCGAGCACGCGGGCCATTTCCTTGGCGAGCGGCGGATCGCTTTCGCCCAGCACGTCGTGCACCGCGCGGTTCATCGCATCGGCCCATTGCCCCGCGACGGCGGTGGAGATGGCAAAGGGCTTGTGCACCGACATCATGCACCGGCCTTCATTGGCTTCGAACCAGTCCCGCGGGCCGCCCGACCAGCCCATGAGGAACTGGGCGAGCGCGCCGCGCATGTGCTCAAGGCTGGGCGCGTGCATGGCGCGCAGCTCGGCAAATTCGGGCTCGCTGTCCATCAGGTCATAGAAGCGGTTGGAAATCCTTTCGAGTACCGGCAGTCCGCCCAGCCTTTCGTAAGGCGTGGTCGGGCGCGGCTTGTCTTCGAGAGGGGAAGAAACGTCAGCAGTCATGAAAGGGCCTCCGGCGAAAAGGCGAAAGAATACCTCTTCCGCCTAGCGCGGCTGGTCCGGCAAAGATTTGATTCGCGTCAATCGGTGCCGTCAGTGCTTTTCGCCTTCGACTTTCCGCCACGAGCTGCCGGCTTTTTCGCCTTGGGCTTTGCCTTGGCAGGCGGTGCGGTCTCTTCGGCTTGCGCCTTGGCTTTGGCCTTGCGGTCAAGCTTGGGCGGGGAGGGCGTCAGTTCGAAGGCCAGGCCATCGTCCTTGACGGAAACGTGCACCTCGCCGCCATGCGCCAGCTTGCCGAACAGCAGCTCTTCGGCGAGCGGCTGCTTGACCTTTTCCTGGATCAGGCGGGCCATGGGGCGCGCACCGTACAGCCGGTCATAACCGCGCTTGCCCAGCCAGCCACGCGCATCGCCATCGAACTGGATGTGCACGTTCTGGTCGGCCAGCTGCAGCTCCAGCTGCAGGATGAACTTGTCGACCACGCGGGCAATGACTTCGCCGCCGAGATAGGCAAACGGGACAATGGCATCGAGACGGTTGCGGAATTCGGGCGAGAACATCTTCTTCACCGCCTCGTCCCCGGCATCGGCCTTTGACACGTCACCGAAGCCGATGCCCTGGCGCGCCATGTCGCTGGCACCGGCATTGGTTGTCATGATCAGCACGACATTGCGGAAATCGACCGTCTTGCCGTGGTGGTCGGTCAGGCGGCCGTTATCCATGACCTGCAGCAGGATGTTGAACAGGTCCGGGTGCGCCTTTTCGATTTCGTCGAGCAGCAGCACGCAATGCGGTTGCTGGTCGATCGCATCGGTGAGCAGGCCGCCCTGATCGAAGCCGACATAGCCCGGAGGCGCGCCGATCAGGCGGCTCACCGAATGGCGTTCCATGTATTCCGACATGTCGAAGCGCACGAGCGGTATGCCCATGATGTCGGAAAGCTGGCGCGCCACTTCGGTCTTGCCGACGCCGGTAGGGCCGGAAAACAGGAACGAGCCGATCGGCTTGTCCGGATCGCGCAGGCCGGCGCGGCTGAGCTTCATGGCGGTGGACAGCACCGAAATGGCGTTGTCCACCCGAAAACGACGCGCTTCAGATCGCGGTCGAGGTGTTCGAGCACCTTCTTGTCATCCGAGGACACCGACTTGGGCGGAATGCGCGCCATCGTTGCGATCACGGCCTCGATCTCGCGCGCGGTGATGGTTTTCTTGCGGCGGCTGGGCGGCAGCAGCATCTGCATGGCGCCAACCTCGTCAATCACGTCGATGGCCTTGTCGGGCAGCTTGCGGTCGTTGATGTACCGGGCCGAAAGCTCGACCGCGGTCTTGATCGCCTCGGGCGTATAGCGCACGCGGTGATGCTCTTCGAAAACCGAGCGCAGACCCTTCAGGATCTTGATCGTGTCTTCGATGGTCGGCTCGTTCACGTCGATTTTCTGGAACCGGCGCAGCAGGGCGCGGTCCTTTTCGAAGTGGTTGCGGAATTCCTTGTAGGTGGTCGAACCGATGCAGCGGATCGCGCCGGAAGACAGCGCGGGCTTCAGCAGGTTCGACGCGTCCATCGCCCCGCCCGATGTGGCGCCGGCGCCGATCACCGTGTGGATTTCATCGATGAACAGGATCGCTTCGGGCATCTTTTCGAGTTCCGAGACAACCTGCTTCAGCCGCTCCTCGAAATCGCCGCGATAGCGCGTGCCGGCCAGCAGCGACCCCATGTCGAGGCTGTAGATCACCGCGTCTTCAAGCACTTCGGGCACATCGCCCTCGATGATCTTGCGCGCCAGGCCTTCGGCAATCGCCGTCTTGCCGACACCGGGATCGCCGACATAGAGCGGGTTGTTCTTGCTGCGGCGGCACAGGATCTGGATCGTGCGGTCCACTTCCGGGCCGCGGCCGATCAGCGGATCGATCTTGCCGGACATCGCCTTGTCGTTGAGGTTGACGCAGAACTGGTCGAGCGCGGAATCCTTCTTGTCGGCCTTGGTTGCGGTGGCCTTTTCTTCCTGCGCGGGCTGCTCGGGCGTTTCGTCCGACCCGCTGGGCGAACGGTCTTCAATGCGCTTGCCGCCCTTGCCGATACCGTGGCTGATGAAGCTCACCGCATCGAGACGGCTCATGTCCTGCTGCTGCAGGAAATAGACGGCATAGGAATCGCGCTCGGAAAACAACGCTACCAGCACGTTGGCGCCGGTCACCGTGTCCTTGCCCGAGGACTGCACGTGCAGGATGGCGCGCTGGATCACCCGCTGGAAGCCGGCAGTCGGGGCGGGATCGCCCTTGTCGCTGGTCTTGAGCGACTGGTATTCCTGATCGAGGTACTGCTTCACCACTTCGGCCAGTTCCGACAGGTCCACCCCGCAGGCCGACATGACCTGCGCCGCGTCCGGATCCTCGATCAGCGCCAGCAGCAGATGTTCCAGCGTGGCATATTCGTGCGCCCGTTCCGCCGCGTTCGCGAGAGCGTTGTGCAGCGTCTTTTCTAGGCTCTGGGCGAAACTGGGCATGTCAGCGGCTTTCGGATGGCCCGGACGGGCGGAAAGGAAGAACGGCGGGTGTGGCGCGGAATCTATCGCCACCCCATGAATAGGAACGGTAAACCGGGCCGCCAAGGGAAGGGAAGGCCCGGCACGCCATTTTCAGCTCTTTGGCTTGAAAAAAGCTTCGGCGGCCAGCCGGTGCGCCTCCGCCTTGTCGCGGTGGGCCTTGACCCGGGCAATCTCCGCTTCGAGCAGATGGACCCGTTCGTCCAGCTCTTCGCGCGAGTAGCTGTCGAGCACCTCCTTCGACAGGAGGCTGGCGGCATCTCCGCGCCGGATCGGGCGGTCGTCTTCGTCCATGGGTGAGAGAATCCAATGCGTTGCCAATTCTGTCAACTCCAAGCTAAGGGACGCCTTGACGTCACCGCCGGGGTGCGACTCCCTTGCCACAGACAGGCGTCCAGACAGGGTACAATCCATGGCAGACCTGCCCCAGATGATGACCGCAATCGGCTTCGATGCGCCCGGTGGGCCCGACGTCCTGAAGCCGCAGACCGTTCCGGTGCCACAACCAGGGCCTGGACAGGTGCTGGTCAAGGTCGCCTTTGCAGGGGTTAACCGGCCTGACGTTGTCCAGCGCCAGGGTTTCTATCCGCCGCCGCCGGGCGCCTCTCCGATTCCCGGTCTGGAGATTTCCGGCGAGGTCGTCGCGCTGGGCGAGGGCGCTTCGACCGACCTGTTCGGCCGCAAGGTCTGCGCGCTGGTTTCGGGTGGCGGCTATGCCGAATATTGCCTGGCCGAGGCTGGTCACTGCCTGCCAGTTCCCCCGGGCCTGCCGATGGATCAGGCGGCGGCCCTGCCGGAAACTCTGCTGACCGTGTGGCACAACGTGTTCGAGCGCGGATTTGCCCGTGATGGCGAAACGATTCTGGTTCACGGCGGCACCAGCGGCATCGGCTCGATGGCTTGCCTGCTCGGCAAGCTGTTCGGCGTGACGGTGATCGTCACCTGCGGCGGTCCGGAAAAATGCGCCGCCGCACTCGCCATCGGCGCGGCCCATGCGATTGATTACAAGGCGAGCGACTTTGTCGAGGAAGTGGCCCGGCTGACCGGCGGCAAGGGGGTCGACCTCGTGCTTGACATGGTCGCCGGAGATTATGTGGCGCGCAACCTGAAGTGCCTCGCCGAAGATGGCCGCCACGTGACCATCGCGGTGCAGGGCGGGGTGCGGGCGGAAATCAACATGGCCATGGTGATGACCCGCCGCCTGACCCTTACCGGGTCGACCCTGCGGCCGCGCTCCAACGCGTTCAAGGCGGCGCTCGTCGCCGAAGTGCGCGAACAGGCCTGGCCGCTGGTCGGCGATGGCGCGCTGCGCCCGGTGATGGATCAGGTCTTCCCGCTGGCCGATGCCGCCGCTGCCCATTCCCGCATGGAGGCGGGGGCGCATATCGGGAAGATCGTCCTTTCCGCGTGATGTATAAGTATGGCTTATGATAAGCCGCGCACATTCGATGGATGCGCGCGATTGACCCTTGGCGAGGCGCAGGCGATCATCGCGCGATGGACCGGCTGACCCTTCACGAAGATTCCCGCTCGGGCAATTGCTACAAGATCGCGCTGACCGCCGCGCTTGTCGGCAAGCCGATCGCCCGCAAGGCCTATGACATCACCAGGGGCGAAACGCGCACCCCGGCGTTTCTCGCCGAGGTCAACGCCAATGGCCGCATCCCGGTGCTGCAGGTGGGCGATCGATTCCTGCCCGAATCGAACGCCGCCTGCTGGTTCCTTGCTGAAGGCACGTCGCTCATTCCCGATACCGCCTGGGACCGGGCCGACATGCTGCGCTGGATGTTCTTCGAACAGTACAACCACGAACCCAACGTCGCCACGCTGCGGTTCTGGTTGTCGATCATCGGTGCAGACAACCTTGCCGAAGCGCAGCGCGGGCAAATCGATGCCAGGCGCGCCGCCGGCGATGCCGCGCTCGACCTGATGGAGGACCACCTCGCCACCCGGCCCTTCATGGTCGGCGCGCAGGCCACGCTCGCCGACATAGCCCTGTTCGCCTACACCCATGTTGCCGAAGAGGGTGGCTTCGACCTTGCCGGCCGGCCCGCGATCACCCGATGGATCGCGCGAATCACGGCGCTTCCCGGCTTCATCGCCATGGGCTGAGCGCCGCAGGCACGACTCTTTGCCTTGCCCAAGCCGCCCGACTAGCTTAGAGGAACCGGCGAACGGCCGCTCCGCAAGGGGCGGCCCTATCTGTTTTTGCCGGAGACGCGTGTCTCCCAAGCCGGAGTTTTGGCCGTGACCCAACCCACCCCGCTCATGCCGCATGCGACCGCCTCGTGGCTGGTCGACAACACGGCGCTTTCGTTCGAACAGATCGCGGAATTCTGCGGTCTGCACATCCTCGAAGTTCAGGCCATGGCCGACGATCTCGCCAGCTCGAAGTACACCGGGCGCGATCCGGTGCGCGCCGGCGAACTGACCATGGCTGAAATCGAAAGTGGCCAGAACGACGCCAACTATTCGCTGAAGATGCAGAAGGCGCCCGTCACCGTCAGCCGCACCAAGGGCCCGCGCTACACGCCGGTGTCCAAGCGTCAGGACAAGCCGGACGGCATCGCCTGGATCCTGCGCAACCATCCGGAAATCTCGGATGCCGCCATCGGCAAGCTGATCGGCACCACGCGCAACACGATCACCGCGATTCGCGAGCGCAGCCACTGGAACATCCAGAACATCCAGCCGAAGGATCCGGTGACTCTGGGCCTGTGTTCGCAGCGCGAACTCGATGCCCTGGTTGCCAAGGCCGCCAAGAAGGCCGGAATTGTCGATGCCGGTGCCGACGAGCGCCTGGGCAGCGACCGCGAGGCGCTGATCGAAGAGCTGCGCGCCGAACGCGAAGCCCAGTCGAAGGCTGCCAGCGAAGCCGCTCAGGAAGCCGAAGCCCAGGCCTGGCTCGAAGCCAAGCGCGCGGCTGAAGCGGCAGGCGAAGCCGACTGATAAAAATTTGATCCGCCTGCCGCTACGGCACGGCGGATCCTTGCGATAATCGGGGCCGGAACTGCGCGGAATCGCGCGGTTTCGGCCCTTATCGTGCTTGCCCAAAGCTTACGTTTAGGGCAATCTAGCTTACATGGATGTCAGTAAACTCGCCTCGCCCTGGTTGAAGCGTTACAGCCACCCCTGCGCGTGGGACATCGATCTGCCGCCCATGTCGCTGCCCCAGATGTTTGCCGATGCCGTGCAAAAGTACGGCGATGCGCCGTTGGTGGACTTCATGGGGCGGATCTATTCCTACCGCGAACTGCACGCGCAGGCGCTGTGCTTTGCATCGGGCCTGCAGAAGATGGGCATTGGCAAGGGCGACCGGGTCGGCCTGTTCCTGCCAAATGTCCCCGCCTACATCCCCGCCTATTTCGGCGCGATGATCGCCGGGGCCACCGTGGTGAATTTCTCGCCGCTCTATTCCGCCGCCGAACTGGAAGTGCAGGTTGCCGATTCGGGCACGCGCCTTCTCGTCACGGTCGACGTGCCGGCCCTTTTGCCCACGGCGCTCAAGGTGCTGCGCGCCTCGCCGCTGGAAACGCTCGTGGTCGCGCGGCTGGCCGATCAGCTGTCGTGGCTCAAGGGCACGGCCATGCGCCTGTTCGCCCGCAAGCAGTTGACGCCGGTGCCGCAGGAACCGGGCGTCATCGAATGGCGCCGTGCCATCGCGCAGGATCGCAATCCCGTTCCGGTGCCGCTCGATCCGCTGGAGGATCTGGCCCTGCTGCAATACACCGGCGGGACTACCGGAACGCCCAAAGGCGCAATGCTGACCCATCAGAACATTTCCGCCAATGCCCGCCAGGTCGCGGCAATCGATCCGCAGGCGGGCCAGCACGACATGATCATGGGGGTGCTGCCGCTGTTCCATGTCTTCGCCAACGTCTGCGTGCTCAATCGCACCGTGGCGAACGGCGGGTGCATCGCCATGCTGCCTCGGTTCGAAGCCAAGCAGACGCTGCGAACGCTGCAGCGGGTCAAGGCCACCGCGATGCCCGGGGTGCCGACGATGTTCCAGGCGCTGCTTGACCATCCGCAGCTGGCGCGCACCGACTTCACTTCGCTGCGCGTCTGCATCTCGGGCGGGGCGCCGCTGCCGCTGCCGCTCAAGGCCCGGTTCGAACAGGCCTCGGGCGCGCGGGTGGTCGAAGGTTACGGGCTGACCGAAAGTTCGGGCGTGGTCTCGACCAATCCCTACGAAGGCGAGGAGCGCGTCGGGACGATCGGACAGGTGCTCCCGGCAACGCGGGTCCGGCTGCTCGACCGCGAAGACGCATCACAGGACGCGCCGGCGGGCGAAGCCGGTGAACTCGCGATCCAGGGCCCGCAAGTCATGCAGGGATACTGGCAGCGTCCCGAAGCCGCGGCTTCCGCCTTTGCCGAACGCCCCGACGGACGCTGGCTGCGCACCGGCGATGTCGCCACGATCGACGCTCAGGGCTACCTGCGCATCGTCGACCGGATCAAGGACATGATCGCCGTGGGCGGGTTCAAGGTCTTCCCGAGCCAGGTCGAGGCTGTGTTGCTGCAGCATCCGGCAATCAAGGAAGTGCTGGTGATCGGCGTGCCCGATGCGCGCCTCGGCGAAATGCCGCGCGCCTACGCCACCCTCAACGAAGGCGGAAGCGCGACCGGCGAGGCGTTGCGCGACTGGCTCAACGCGCGCGTCGGCAAGCACGAGCGGGTCGACAGCGTGATCGTGCGCCAAAGCCTGCCCAAGACCATGATCGGCAAGCTCGATCGCAAGGCGCTGCGCGAAGAACTGG
>JBJTLW010000177.1:0-20301 GCA_046063225.1 Novosphingobium sp.
CCGGGCCTTTCCTTGAGGAACTTGTCCATCTGTTCCCCAGCTTCTTTGCCTTTATACTTAGTTTTCTCGTGATCGGACGCTTCTGGGTGACCCATCACGCACTGATGGATCACGTCAAGACTTACGACCCCCACATCGAAGGTTCGACAATGGTCTTGCGAAAGCGGTCGACCGCCTTTTGTTCGTCGAGGGAAAGGCCCATGCTTGCCAAGGGAGGCTCCATTCGTGCGGGGATCGGGAAGTTTCATCCCAAATCGGGCTTTTGGGCGCATTTGCCAAGGGTCAATGCGGACAATTTGCGCCTTCGCGATTTTCCCCTTGGCAAGCGCCAAACCCGATGCTAACCGCCCGCCTCACCCAGACGGGCCTGCCCCGTCCCATGGCGCCAGAGCGGGCGTAGCTCAGGGGTAGAGCACAACCTTGCCAAGGTTGGGGTCGAGGGTTCGAATCCCTTCGCCCGCTCCAGTTTTCAAACAGATATGCAATCCGTCGTCCCACCCGGACGCGGCTTTGCCGTGCCTGGGTTGCGCGGCGTGGCGCGGATCGTCAGGGGCGCGGTTTCTGCCTGCGCACGTAGGTTTGCGGCCCACAGACGGACGGTGCCGGTTGCAGCCATTCGGCGGGCATGATGTCCGGCGCCTGGGTCAACGGGCTGTCCACGATCAGGCCGATGCCGTAGCTGTCGAGAAACGCCACCTTGTCGCGCCAGGCAAGCCGGTCCTGCCGGAAATTCATCGGCACCATGCTGGTCTTCAGGCCCTGTTCGGCGGCGAGCGCGGCGGCGCGCGTATCGTCGAGCACCAGAGCGCGGTTGCGGTTCGCCGGCAGCAGCTTCTGGCAGGCGGCGATCTGACGGGGCGTGGCGACGGGACTGGCGGTCAATTCGGCATCGGCCATGGCCCCAAGTTGCAGTCGCGCCAGGAACAGGCCGATGGCGCCATTGCCAAGGCTCGCCAGCGCAAGTCCCCAGAGTACGGGTGCGCGAACCGTGCTGAGGCGCAGGGCCGGCAGGACCAGCCAGCCGAGCAGACACAACCACAGGAACGAGAAATACCGCGTGTCGAGATAGCCGGTCAGCACATTGGCGGGAATGAGCGACAGCGCGGCAAGGGTGAAGGCGGCGGCGGCCAGCGGGGGCGCAGCGCGGGCGGCCCACAGCGTCGGCAGGCGCGGCGTGGAGTAGAGCTGCTTGCGCGCAAGGACATGGACCGCGAGCAGGAACAGGACGAGCGCAAATACGATCGCGCCCGGCGCGCCGATCAGGGCGCCCGGCAATTGCATCAGGTTGCCCCAGACCTTTCCCATGAACAGCGCCGGCGCTTCGCGCGCGGTGAGGGGGAGAGCGCCGGCCGGATACCAGTCGGTGACGAAGGCGCTGGCATCGGCGGTCATTGCCACCCAGCTGCTGTCGCTGGCGAAAGGGCGGCCATAGAGCTTGAGCGACAGGGCTATCCACGGCAGCCAGACCGCCAGAAGGCCTGTCGCAAAGGCCAGGGCGACGGCGTTGCGCCGGCTGGCGAAGGCGAGGACAATCCAGGCCAGGATGCACAGCGCAAAAGGCAGCATATCGAACCGCAGCAAAAGCGTCAGGCCGATTGCGATGCCGGCCAGTGCGGCATGGGCGGGCCGGGGCGCTTCGCGCCCGACGATCAGCGCAAAGGCGGCGAGGATCAGCGCCACGGTCAGCGGGATGGACCGTCCGGCGACTATCTCGTCATAGAAGCCGGGGAACTGGAAGAGCAGGACGGCAAGGGCAAGGCCTGCCCAGCGCAGGCCGGTCATCTGCCGCGTCAGGCGTTCGCACAGCCAGCCAATTGCCGCCATGACGAACAGGTTGATGACAAGCCCGGATCGGGCGCCCGCCCCGCTTATTATGTCGACCAGCGCCCAAAGCGCCGGAAAACCCGGTGGGAAGGCAGCCGAATAGCGGCCGGCGGCCTGGAACGAACGCAGGTGGTTCAGCGCATAGTCGCCTTCGCGCAGCGACTTTGCCAGTTCGTAATAGGCCCAGCTATCGGGCGAGAACTTCAGCGTCTGCCAATCGAACAGCGCGATCCGCGCGAGGACAAGCATGGCCGACAGGACCACCATCGGCGCGAAGATCCGCGCCAGCAGCGAAGGCGGCGGCGTGGCGGCCTGATCCGTTCCGGCGATCGCGCGCTGTTCTGCCAAGACCGTGCCCCCCGTCGACCCTTCGCTTTCGCGCAGCGCCGCGCTGCCCCAGCTTCATCGGCTGCCGGGGTAAAGCGATTGCCCCGGGCGCACAAGGGCCGCAAACCATGGGCAAATGCCGCATCGCGGGCGTTGACAGGATTCGGCGCGTGCCCATAACGGCCAGGACCGCAGGACACGGCAATCAAGCCATGCACTGGGCAGCAAGTGGAAGGTCGCACATGGCCCGCAAGGCTCTGGTGGGGTGCACGGGGTTCGTCGGCAGCAGCCTGCAGCGGCAGATGCGTTTCGACGGCCTGTTCCATTCGCGCAACATTGGCGAGATTGCCGGTCAGGACTTTGACCTTGTCATCTGCGCCGCCGCCCCGGCGACGATGTGGGCCGCCAATCAGGACCCTGCGGCCGACAAGGCGAACCTTGATGCCCTGGCCGGCCATCTCGCGCAGGTACGGGCGCGCCGGCTCGTGCTGATATCGACCATCGCCGTGCTGGATGACGCGGGCGCCGGCTACACCGAAAGCACGGCGCGGTTCGAAACCGAAAAGGCCTATGGCCGCCACCGCCGCGAACTGGAAGAACGGATGCTCGGCCAGTTTGACCACTGCCACGTGCTGCGCCTGCCCGCGCTGTTCGGTCCGGGGCTGAAAAAGAACTTCCTTTTCGACCTGCTCAATCCGCTGCCTTCGTTCATCAAGCCGGATCGTTTTGCCGAACTTGAGGAAGGGTTCGGCGCATCCGATCGCGGTGCCTTGCAGCGCTGGTACCGGCGCGATCCGGCGCTTGGCATGCTGGCGCTCGACCGCGCAGGACTGGCGCAATCGGCGGACCGCGAGCGCCTTACCCGGGCCTTCGCGGAAATCGGTTTCGCGGCGCGCAATTTCACCAACAGCGCCAGCCGCTTTCAGTATTACAACATGGACCGGCTCGCGGCCGATATCGACCGCGCGGTAGAGGCAGGGATCGACGTTCTCAACGTCTGTTCGCAGCCCCTTGAGGCCCATGCGATCGCCCTTGCGCTGACTGGCGAGGCATTCAGCAATGCCGCACCGCCCATCACGCGGGAGGATATGCGCAGCGATCACGCCCGGGTGTTCGGTGCGGATGGACCCTATCTGATCGGCGGCGAAGCGGTGCTGGCCGATCTCAGGGCGTTTTATTCTGCCGAAGCGGCAAAAGGCGCGGTGCGGGCATGAGCGGGGCGGTGAAGCTCGCCGTATCAAACATCGCCTGGGCTCCGGACGAGGCCGAGGCTGCCTGCGCGCTGCTGGCGGCGCATGGTGCCACCGGGCTGGAGATCGCACCCGGCCTCGCTTTTGCGGACCAGGACGATCGGCTGCGCCCATCGGCGGGTGCAATTGCCGCGCTGAAGCAGCGGCTCGACCACTTCGGGCTGGCACTGGTTTCGATGCAATCGCTGCTGTTCGGGGTGAGCGGCGCGCAGCTGTTCGGCTCGGCCGAAGAGCGCGAACGGCTGGAGCAGGGGCTGTACCGCGCCATCGATCTGGCCGAGCGGCTGGAACTGCCGAACCTTGTATTCGGCTCACCTGGCAACCGCGCCTATCCGGGCAGCATGACGGAAGGCGAGGCGCTTGATGCCGCTGCCCATGTGTTCCGCCGCCTTGGCGACCGGGCGCGGGCCGCGGGAACGCGCCTTGCCATAGAACCCAATCCGGCGGTCTATGGCACCAACTTCCTGACCACGGTTGACGATGCGGCGCGCTTCGTTGCGGCGCTGGGGCACGATGGCATCACGCTCAACTACGATATCGGCGCGCTCATAACCAATGGCGAAGTGCCGCAGGCGGGCGCGCTTTACGATCAGGCCGGGGCGCGCGTTTCACACGTGCATATCAGTGAGCCCGGGCTTGCCGCCGCGCCTGCGGACAGCCAAGGCCTTGCCAGTATCGTCGCAAGCCTTGAGCAGCGCGGCTATGCCGGTTGGTATTCGATAGAGATGCGCGCACCGCCAACAGGCGCGCTCGATCAGCTGAAACGCAGCCTCGCAAGCGCGAGTGCTGCGTTTTCGGAAGCGATGAAAGGAAGCGGCCATGCGTAGCGACATCCTTGTCTCCATCGCCGTCGTCGACGAACAGGGACCAGCCGCCACCGTCCCACGGCTGGCGGAACTGGCGCGGGGCCTAGCCGGGCAGTTCGTCTATTTCGAGCTGCTCTACGTCCTTGCCGAAAGCGCCAAGGCAGAGATCGAACCGCTGTCCGAACAGCTGGCGCAGCTGCCCAACCTGCGTATCATCTTTGCCAGCGATGGCACGCGTTTCTATCGCCGCCGGCTGATCGGCGCGCTGGAGGCGATTGGCGATGTCGTCGCCGTGCTTGATCTCGACGAACTGTCGATAGACCTCCTGTGCCGCCAGATTGCCGAGGCGCACAGCCGCAACGAAGTGCTGATCGGCTGGCGCCCCAGCCGCCGGTCGATGAGCCTCAGCTATGGCCTGCTGTCGCTGCTGTCGCGCAACCTGATCTCGGCGCAGACGGCGCGGACGATCATCCTGCCGCGCGAACTGATCCAGTCGGTCGTGTCGCGGCGCAGCGCGGCGCTCGACCTGCGGTTCGAACCGCGCAACGCGCTGTCGCGCTATCGCCATTTCGACATCGACGGGGTGACGAGCAAGGGCGGATCGGGCGGGCGCGGGGCGGCAAGCCGGGCGGAGCTGTTCCTCGAAATCCTGCTGAGCGGCGTGCCGCGCTATCTTACCGCCTATGCCGCTGCGGGGTTCGGCGTGATGATCGGCGCCGTCACCTATGGCATCTATGCCGTGATGATCCTGCTGCTGCGCGATCATGTGCAGGAAGGCTGGTTTTCCACCGCCATCGTCCAGGCCGGTTCGACCGCTTTCATTGCCGGCGGGATGTCGCTGCTGGCCGTGGCGATGATCGCGATCTACGAATTGCAGCACAGCGGTGATGACCGCGTCATCGTCGACGAGATCGCCAACACCAGCTTCTTCGACAAGATTTCCGCGCGCAATGTCGAACTGGCTGAAAGCGATGCCAGGGCCGATGGCTGACTATCCCGGCACGGTCGGGCAGGCGCTGGCCGAACGCGGCTGGCAGGTTCCGCCGTTCGGCCTGCACGCGCTTCACGAAAAGCGCAGCCGCTATTGCATCGTCATTCCGGTGATCAACGAAGGCGAACGGATCGGCCGCCAGCTGCGCGCCATGGCCGCGCTCGGCATTCCGCAGGCGATCGACACGGTGATCGTCGATGGCGGATCGACCGACGGTTCGCTGGGCGATGAGCTGCTGCAAGCCACACGCGTGCGCGCGGTGATCACCAAGACCGGGCCGGGCAAGCTCTCTGCGCAATTGCGATGCGGCTACGCCTGGGCGCTGCTCGAAGGTTACGACGGGGTGATCACCATCGACGGCAACGGCAAGGACGGAGTTGATACCCTGCCGCGCTTTGCCGAGGCGCTGGATGAAGGCTTCGACTATGTTCAGGCCTCGCGCTTCCTTGCCGGGGGAGAGGCGCGCAACACGCCGCTGTCGCGCTGGCTGGCGATCCGGCTGATTCATGCCCCGGTGCTCAGCCTGGCCGCTCGGCGCTGGCTGACCGATACGACGCAAGGCTACCGCGCCTATTCCGCGCGCTATCTGCTTGATCTGCGCGTGCAGCCGTTCCGTGCGGTGTTCACGGGCTATGAACTGCTCGCCTATCTCACCGTGCGCGCCGGCCAGATCGGCTTCCGCGTCAAGGAACTGCCGACCAGCCGCGTCTATCCCGAAGGCGAACCGGTGCCGACCAAGATCAGCGGCCTGTCTGCCCTGTGGAACCTGATGGCGGTAATGCTGAAGGCGGCCACCGGCGCCTATGCGCCGCCGCGCCGGGCAGCATGATGGCTGCACCAACACCCTACGATTTCGTCATTGTCGGGGGCGGCTTTTATGGCTGCTGCCTGGCGCTTTACCTGCGCTCCCTGTCCGAAAGCGTCCTGGTGATCGAGGAGCAGGACGCGCTTCTGACGCGGGCCAGCCGGGTGAACCAGGCGCGTGTCCACACCGGTTTTCACTATCCGCGCAGCTTCGTCACCGCGTTGCGGTCACGCCAGCTTTCCGCGCGCTTCGCCGCCGATTTCAGCGAGGCCGTGGTCGACGATTTCCGCATGCTCTATGCCATTGCGCGCCGCCGCAGCAAGGTATCGACCGGGCGCTTCCAGGCGATGTTTCGCGATATGGGCGCGCAGTTCGAGCCGGCGGATGACAGCGACGCCGCATTGTTCGATCCGCAGCTGATCGAAGGCGTGTTCAACTGCGCCGAATTTGCCTTCGACTGGACGGTGCTGCAGGCGCGCCTGCAAGACCGCTTGCGTCAGGCCGGGGTCACCGTGCTGCACGGCGAAACCGCGATCCGGGCGGTGATGGAGCCGGATCTGGCGCGGGTCGAATGCGCCTCGGGCAAGACCTTCGCCGGTCGCGCGCTGTTCAATGTCACCTACGCCGGGCTAAACCGTCTGCCGTTCGCCAGCGGGTTCGAACCCCTGCCGATCAAGCACGAACTGGCGGAGGTTGCGCTCGTGTGCCCCCCGCGCGAGCTGGAAGGGCGCGGCGTGACGGTGATGGACGGACCGTTCTTTTCGATGATGCCCTACCCGGCGCAGGGGCTCTATTCCTTCACCCATGTGCGCTACACGCCGCATATGAGCTGGCGCGATGCCGCCGGTTCGCCCGGCGCCTATGCCGTGGCCGATAGCCTGCCAAGGCTCAGCCGCTGGCGCCACATGATGATGGACGCGCGCCGCTATCTGCCCTGCGCGGCTGGCGTGTCCTATGCGGATTCGCTGTTCGACGTCAAAACTGTGCTGACCCATAACGAGCGCGACGATGGCCGCCCGATCCTGCTTCATCGCCATCACGCCGGCCCGGATTTCTATTCGGTGATGGGCGGCAAGATCGACAATATCTACGATCTGTTCGACGCGCTGCCCGGCATGAACCCGGCATTCGCCGGCGCCGATGATCGCTATCTGCTGGCGCCATGCTGAAGGAGGCGCTGCGCTATTTCGTCGTCGTGGCGCTGGGCCTTGGCGTCGATGTCGGCCTCGCCTGGGTGCTCAGCCACGGCTTCGGCCTGCCGCTGGTTCTCTGCGCGGCGATGGGCTTTCTGACGGGCGTGGCGGTGAATTACGTCCTGTTCGAATACTGGGTCTTTGCCACGCACCACCTGTCCTGGCTGCGGCTGGGCAAGGCTTATGTCGCCGCGCAAGGGGCCTTCGTGGTCCGTCTGGCGAGCGTGTGGCTGCTGTCCCGCCTGCTTCCGGACAAGCACCTTGCTGTGCTGGTGATTGCCGCCGGACTTTCGTTCGTGGTGAACTTCGCGCTGGTGAGGCTGTTCCTGCGCCCTCAGATGCCGAACCGGTTGCGGTAAAAGGCAAAGCGCGCACGCAGGGCGTCCTTTCCCAGCCCGTAATCCGCCGGATCGATGCTGCGCGATCCGTGCTTGTCACGCGGCGTTTCGGCCCGCCAGCGCGTCATGCCCGCGCGCGCTTCCGGCGTCAGTTCCTCGCCCAGCCAGCCGTAGAGTGCCTCGATACCCGGCCAGGGATCGGCCTGGAATTCGGCGAATTTCACGTCGAAAAAGCGGCTGTCATGGCCCTTGTCGCGAAAGGCGATCACCCGGTTCATGCCCAGTTCGCAGAACTCGATGTTGACCGCGCCCAGCCAGGCCTTGTCGACCGTGTCGGCAAAGGGCTTGGTATATTCGAAATAGAGGTCGGCAACCGACGTCACCACGTCGGCCGGGTCGCGGTGGGTCATCCAGAAGCGCGCATCGGGGAACACCGCGTTCAGATCGTCGATCCACAGGATGTGGCTGGGGTTCTTCAGCCGCCAATGGGTGTGCGGGCCAAGGTCTGACGGGCAGCGCCATTGCAGCAGCTTCAGCACGCGCTTGACCCAGTGATAGGTGCTCTTGAGGTCAGCCTCGAAATGCAGCCACTGCACATAGCTTTTGACCTGATGCATGGCCTGAAAGATCTGCGCCTTGAAATCCATGCCCATGATCAGCTGGCATTCGGTGGGCGAAGTCGCCGTGCTGGGCAGCATCTGCTTGGCGCGGGGAAAGCGTTCGTCGCGCACTTTCATCGAGGCTTCGGCCAGTTGAATGCGCGGATCGGTCTCGTAGCTCGCCTTCTCGGGCGGCGGGCACAGCTGCATCGGCTCCCAGGTGCGCAGGGTGCGTACGTGCGGATCTTCGCCCAGCATGCAGGAAAAGGCGGTCGATCCGGTGCGCGGCAGGCCAAGCCCGATCAGCGGGGCGACAATCTGTTCGTCATCGATTTCGGGATGGCGGGCGAACCAGCTTTCCACTTCCAGCCGCTGCTTGAGCAGATCGACCACCATGCCATCGAACACCGCTGCGCCCATCTGGGTGTGGTGTGCCTCGTGTTCAGCGGAATGGACGAGCCGTTCCAGTCCTTCCTGCCAGCCAACCGCGCCGAAATGATCGCTGCCTGCCGCCTGTTTTGCCCGTTCGATCAGACCATCAATGCGGTTCACGTGCCTCTCCGACTTGCTGTTTGGCCAAGCCTAGCGCAATTCTGCGCCAGCCATGAGCCGCCCCGCCGATATCATGATTGCCCTGCTCGGAGCAGGACGCGCCAGCCGGTTTGGCGCGGACAAGCTGTCGCAGCCCTGCGCAGGTAAGCCGCTTGGCCGCTGGGCGCTGGAGGCGGCGTTGGGAACCGACCGGCCCGTCGTCTGGATCGCCGGCGCACAGGTGCCCGATTTCGTGGACTGCGAGGTTATCCGCAATCCCGATGCGGAACGCGGCCTTGCCACCTCGGTCGCCTGTGCCGCACGGGCCGCGCAGGCGCGCGAAGCGTCCGGCCTGCTCATCCTGCTGGCGGATATGCCGACGATGACTTGCGGCGTGCTGATCCAGCTGATCGGTGCTGGTGCCTATCCCGCTGCCTGTCGCTATCCGCAAGGCCATCCCGGCGTGCCCGCGCTGTTTCCGCCCGAGATGTTCGGCAGGCTGTCGAACCTGACGGGCGATCAGGGCGCCGGCGCGGTGCTGCGCGGCCTGCCGGGCCTCACGCTGATCGATTGCCGGGCCGAGGACCTGCTTGACGTCGATACTCCGCAGGCTTTGGCCGCGGCGGAACTGGTGCTGCTGGCGCGCCGTTAGGCCGGGCGGCTGGACGCGCTGCAAAGCGGAAGGTTCTTGGCAAGGCGCGCCGCGCCCTGCCAGACTTGGCGCAAAGGCAGTTGCGGGAGAATGGGCCATGGCCAAGGTTATCGTCGCGCACGATGCGGCAACCGAGTGGGAACAGGTGAGCCCAAGCTGGCAAGCCAAATACGCCGATGGAGACCGCGGCCTGCGGTTCAAGCGGCTGATCAGCCACGGTGCGGGCATGCCCAACGTCCAGCGCACCGAATATATGCCGCATCACCACGAACCGCCGCACAGCCACCCGGAAGACGAAGTGCTGTTCGTCCTGTCCGGCACCCTGTTCCATGGGCGCGAGAAGCTGGGCTTCGGCGACGTAATCTATGTCGCGCGCGATACCACCTACAGCCTGCGGACTGAGGAGGAGGGCGCCAGCTTCGTCCGTGTCGGCTTTGGCGATCTGTCCGGCGTGCTGACCTAGGCGCGATCGGCCTGCATGATCGCCAGGCAGGAGGCGAGCAGCCGCTCGGCCCGTGCCAGAATGGCCTTGCCCGGCAGAGGGGCGGGAAAGTCTGTCAGGCAGAGGTTGAAAGCGCAGGACCCCGCCCGGTCGAACAGCGGGGCGGCAATCAGCACCACGTCGTAGAGAGTTTCCGCCTCGATGGTTTCGGGCATGGGAATTTCGCCCAGTCCGGCGATCACGCCGACCATGTGGTCGCGATAGCGCGGTGCTTCGCGCCCGCGTGCCATGTCGCCGATTTCGGGGGCGAGACGCGCGGCATCGGGGCTGCGCAAGGCCACCTGAAAGCCGCGCTCCCGGATCAGCGAGAGGTTTCGGCGCTGCACGTCCCAGCCTTCGCCTGCCCGTTCGAGCCAGGCCGCGATCGCGGCCTCGTCGCTCCAGGCGACAAAGGGCGCGCCCAGCGGCGGCACGAGCGGCCGGCGCTCGCCGGTGCGCAGGCTCGGCATCCGGCCTTGCGGGTCTGGCTGGGCGATGATGCCGACGATGTCGTCGCCCACCGCCGCGCTCATCATCACCGGAGTGCTGAGTTCGGCGGCCAGCAGCGCGGCTTGCTCGCGCGCCAGCGCAACCAGCGGCTGGGCGCGCAGCGCGGCGTCGCCCGCGGCAATCAGCACCGGACCGAGCCGAAAGGTCTTTTGACCCGGCACTCGCGCGACATAGCCGCGATCAACCAGGGCGTTCACCACCGCGTGGCACGACGCCGGGTTGATCGCGCAGGCCCGGACGATCTCCGACAGGGTGAAATCGCGCGTCGGAAACGCGGCCAGAAAATCGACGATATCAAGGCCGCGCGTGGCGGACAGGGCGGGGCGAGCCACGGCATTCCTTCGTGGTTGACTCAGGGCGGGAATCGGATCACCATCTTCATTACGAATAAAAATTCGACATTGCAAATAAAATGCATGGGAGAAGGCATGTCCATTGCGATCGATCTGACCGGCAAGGTGATCCTGATCTGCGGCGCCGGCCGCGGCGGGATCAGCGGCGCCACGGCGCGTGCGGTTGCCCGCGCGGGCGGCACGGTGTTCGCCATCGACCGCGAACAGGCGCTGCTCGATGAAGTGCGCGAGGATGTGGAAGCGCTGGGCGGCACAATCGAAACCGCGCTGGTCGATCTCGCGGACGAGGC
The DNA here is from genome assembly GCA_046063225.1 of Novosphingobium sp. GTDB lineage: Bacteria > Pseudomonadota > Alphaproteobacteria > Sphingomonadales > Sphingomonadaceae > Novosphingobium. The sequence continues at coordinate 10,951 of JBJTLW010000177.1, forward strand.
GCAGTGCGAAGCGGTGGTGGGCAAGGTGATGAGCCGGTTCGGCCGGATCGACGGGGTGGCCAACGTTGCCGGCGGAACGCGGGAAGAGGAATGGATCCCGCTCGATGAAACGCCGACAGCCTCCTATCGCCAGACCCTGGCGATCAACATCGACTATGTGTTCATGATCTGCCGCGATGCCGCGCGCGCCATGATCGCGGCAGAAACCGGCGGATCGCTGGTGAACGTCGGCTCGGTATCGGCCATCGCCGCCGCGCCCTGGCACGGCCCCTATGGCGCGGGCAAGGCGGCCATCTCGGCGCTCACGCGCACCATGGCGAACGAATGGCACGAATTCGGCATCCGGGCGAACACGGTATCGCCGGGCGGCGTGATGACCACCCGCGTTGCCAACCGGCGCAAGGCGGCGAACGTGGTCGATGACGGGTCGGTGATCTTCACCCTGCCCGACGAACTGGCGAACACCATCCTCTTCCTGCTGTCGGACCTGGCGAACGGCATTTCAGGCCAGACGATCGTGGTCGACCGGTCGCTCTCGACGAAATTCTGCGCGGGCACGCGCAAGACCCGCAAACAGGTTGGAGAGGCACGGTGATCTTATCGCCGGGGTGACGGAGGTTTGTTGATGGAACTGGGACTGCTCTACGAATTCGAAGCGCCTCAACCCTGGGATCAGCCGCATCCCTGGGGGCAGCGCATGGCCGAGCGCAAAGGCTATGCCAACGCCATCGAACAGATCGTGCGCGCCGACCAGAAAGGCTTTTCGACCGTGTGGTGCGTTGAACACCACTTCCGCGAAGGGCGCAGCCACATGCCCTGTTCCGAAGCCGTGCTGGGCGCGCTGAGCCAGATCACCAGGGACATCCGCCTGGGATTTGGCGTCACCCTGATGCCGCACGAATTCATCCACCCGGCGCGCGTTGCGGAAAAGGTGGCGACAGTGGACGTGCTGTCGAAAGGCCGGGTCGAATGGGGCATCGGCCGCTCGACGCCGATGGAGCAGACCGCCTTTGGCGTCGACATTCCGCGCTCCAAGGAAAAGATGCTGGCGGCGACGAAGACGGTCGTCGGCATGTGGGAACAGGAATACTATTCGGAGGATTCCGAATTCCTGAAATTCCCGCCCCGCATGGTCACGCCCAAGCCGTGGCAGGATCCGCACCCGCCGGTCTGGCTTGCCGCATCAAGCCATGAAAGCGCCCGCTTCGCCGGGGAGAACGGCCTTGGCCTGCTGTGCTTCTCGATCATGACCCCGCTCGACAAGCTGGCGGAAATCCTTGCCGTCTACAAGGAAGGGCAAAGCCGCGCGAAGCCGCTTACCGGCGTGCATACCAACAAGGTCGGCACATATACGCTGGTCCACTGCGCGAAGAGCCGCGCCGATTTCGAACGCAACAAGCTGTGGGAATCGATGTGGTGGTGGTACACCACCGTCGCCGCCTTCCTGCTGAAATGGGAACTGAACCTGCTGCCGCCCGAAGCGCAGGACAAGGCCTTTCCGTTGCTGAAAAAGCAGGCCGACGGGGATTTCGATATCACCCAGTTCGACAAGGAAGACATGGTCATCGTCGGCACGCCCGAGGAATGCCTTGCCAAGTTCCTGCGTTATGAGGAAGCCGGGGTCGATCAGGTGTTGTGCTACGTCAACTTCGGCCACCTGACGCACGAGGCGGTGATGGAATCGATCACGCTGTTGGGCGATTACGTGATCCCCGAATTGAAGAAGGCGGGGGCCGCCCGCATGGCGCGAAGCCTCGAGGCGTCGATCCAGGCGGCAAAGTGAACGATCGCCTGCCCGAACGGCCGGGCCATACGGCGCCTGGCGACATCGCGGCCCTGCGCGCCGGTGCGGCGGCAGCGGCCAAGGCAGGCCGCTGGCCGACCACGCGTCCGGTCGAGCGCCTGCTGCTGGGCGGCTGCGAAGTTTTGCGCGTTGCGCCAAGCGGGGCAGCGCGCGGGCAGGTGCTGCATTTCCACGGCGGCGGATACCGCATCGGCACGCCTGAAATGGATGCGCCCCTTGCCGAGGCGCTGGCTGATGCCTGCGGGGTGGAGGTGTTGCTGGTGCGCTATCGCCTCGCTCCTGAGCATCCCTTTCCGGCGGCGGTGAACGATGCCCTGGGCGTGTTCGATGCCTTGCCCGGCGACGTGCCGGTTATCGCATCGGGCGCATCGGCGGGCGGCGGGGTGGCGGCTGCGCTGGCCGCCTGTCGCGGCGAAAGTCTTGCCGGCCTGGTGCTGCATTCGCCCTGGCTGGACCTGCGTGTCGAGGCGCCGAGCTACGAGGCCAACGCGCAGACCGATGGGCTGTTCTCGAAACTGTCGGCCCGTCAGGCTGCCGACCTCTACCTGCAAGGCGCCGATCCGAACGATCCGCTCGCCTCCCCCCTGTTGGCCGATGCCGCAACCTTTCCCACGAGCCTTTTGACCGTTGGCGGGGGAGAGGTGCTGCTTGACGATGCCCGCGCTTTCGCGGCGCGGCTGGGCGCCAAGGCAAGCCTGATGGTGCTTGATGGCATGGAACATGTGGCCGTCACCCGCGACCGGGCGGGCACTGGCGCGGCGGAAGCATTCGCGGCCACCTGCGCCTTCATCACGGCGCGGCTCACTGCCTAGTTATACACGCACTCGTCGTAGTCCGACGCCTTCACCACGCCCGATCGAGCGGCGATGGTGTTGCCGTGGCGGCGGGTGAAGCCGCCCGGATCGATCACGTCACGCTTCTTTGGGCTGGGCAGCGCGGCGGCAATGCGTGCCGCCTCGATCCGGCTGAGCCTTGCGGCGGAATGCTTGTAATAGCGCTGGGCGCCTGCCTCCACGCCATAGGTGCCGATCCCGGTTTCCGCGACGTTGAGGTAGACCTCCATGATCCGCCGCTTGCCCCAGATATTCTCGATCAGCACGGTGAACCAGGCTTCCAGCCCTTTGCGGAAATAGCCGCCGCCCTGCCACAGAAAGACGTTCTTGGCGGTCTGCTGGCTGATGGTCGATCCGCCGCGCACGCGCTTGCTGCGCTGGTTGCGTTCGAACGCCTTCTGCATGGCCTCGGTGTCAAAGCCGTTGTGCAGGCAGAACTTGGCATCCTCTCCGGCAATTACCGCCGCCACCATGTTGCGATCGATGCGCGAAAGCGGCGTCCAGTCTTTTTCGATGCCGTTCGGGTCCATCACCATCGTCGCCGTAACCGGCACCGGCACCCATTTGAACAGGATCACCAGTCCCAGGCTGACCATCACGAACCAGATGAAGGCCCGCGCCACCCACCAGGCCGAACGGTAAAGCCAGCCGCGATTGGCGCCGGGGCGTGGCAGGCTGGGCAGGCGAAAGCGGGACAGGCGTGGCATCGCCGGCAATCCTAGAGCGGCGAAGGCCCGGCTGGCAATACGGCGCGCGTGCTGGCCGAGAACGCTTGTTGGCGAAATAATCTCGTCGGCGCGCGGAATAACCCATCGCCCGTTTCGTTATCGCAGCGTGACAGGGGGAGAGATTGCTGTCGGCGATCGACCTGCACACCAGAAAAAAGGACCTTCGGATGTTCAAGAAGATCACCACCGGCGCCGCTGCGGCGGCTTTCCTCGTCGCCGGCCTCGGCTCGCTCGCACCGGCCGCCAATGCCCGCGAAGGCGCGCAGTCGGTCGGCCACGGGATCAAGTGCTATTATTATCTCGGCGTGCAGATCTGCTACAAGAGCGTCTGACGGCCACATAGAAAAACCCGCGCGGAATTCAGCTTCCGCGCGGGTTTTTTGTTGTCTGCCTGCCGAAGATCAGGCGGCGATCAGGTGCTTTTCACCGGCGATGCGCAGCATGGCCTTCTGCAGCTTTTCAAAGGCGCGCACCTCGATCTGGCGCACGCGTTCGTGGCTGACGTTGTAGGTCTGCGACAGCTCTTCCAGCGTCTTGGGATCGTCGATCAGGCGGCGCTCCGTCAGAATATGCTTTTCGCGGTCGTTGAGGCTGTTCATCGCTTCGAGCAGCAGCGCGTGGCGGAAACCCGCCTCCTGCGCGTCGGCAACGGCCTCGTCCTGCAGCGGGCCTTCATCGGCCAGCACGTCCTGCCACTGACCTTCGCCTTCCTCGTTGAGGCTCACGTTGAGCGAGGCATCGCCGCCCATCATCATGCGGCGGTTCATGTTGACCACTTCGGTCTCGGACACGCCCAGCTTGGTCGCGATCAGCTTCACCTGTTCGGGGTGCAGATCGGAATCCTCGTAAGCGTCGAGGTTCTTTTTCATCCGGCGCAGGTTGAAGAACAGCTTCTTCTGCGCGGCGGTGGTGCCCATTTTCACGAGGCTCCACGAACGCAGGATGAACTCCTGGATCGAGGCCTTGATCCACCACATCGCGTAGGTCGCGAGGCGGAAACCGCGATCGGGTTCGAATTTCTTGACGCCCTGCATCAGGCCGATGTTGCCTTCCGAAATCAGTTCGGACACGGGCAGGCCATAGCCGCGATAGCCCATGGCGATCTTCGCCACGAGACGCAGATGGCTGGTCACGAGCTGCTTGGCAGCGTCAGGGTCCTGATGTTCGGCCTAACGCTTCGCGAGCATGTATTCCTGCTCTGCGGTCAGCATCGGGAACTTCTTGATTTCGCTGAGGTACCTGTTGAGGCTCGCTTCGCCACCCAGCGTAGGCATGGCGTTGGGCGCAGCCGGCAAGTTGCCTTGCGAGGTGCTGTCAAAATCGGACATCGTCTTCAATCGTCCTTTCTGTGTCGGCATACCCATAGGGGACCCTTCCGAGGCATCCCCCCGCGGCAGCCACGGGGTGATTCTTAGCAAATCGACGCGAAAAAATCATCTCAAATCGACCAACAGCGCCTCCATATCGGCAGGCAACAGGCTGGAAAACCGCACGTCCTGGCCCGTAACCGGGTGTTCGAAGCCCAGCACGGCCGCATGCAGCGCCTGGCGACGAAAGCCGATACCGTCGATCAACGCACGCAAGGGGGCGGGGTTCCTGCCATAAACCGGATCCCCCAATAGCGCATGGCCAATGGACGCCATGTGAACGCGCACCTGGTGGGTTCTCCCGGTTTCCAGGCGGCATTCGACCAGCGCGGAATGGTTGAGCTTTTCCAGAGTCTTGTAATGGGTAACCGCGTGCTTCCCGCGCTGGTCCTTTTCATGGAGCACGGCCATTTTCTTGCGGTCATGCGCCGAACGGCCAAGGTGGGTGCGAATCGTGCCTTCGAGCGGCTTGGGCAGCCCGCCGACGATGGCCAGATAGGCGCGCTCGATCGAATGGTCGGCAAACTGGCGGGCCAGCCCTTCATGCGCGGCATCGCTCTTGGCGACCACCAGAAGGCCCGAGGTATCCTTGTCGATGCGGTGAACGATGCCGGGGCGCGCGACGCCGCCGATGCCGGAAAGCTGCCCCTCGCAGTGGTGCAGCAGGGCGTTGACCAGCGTGCCGTCCAGGTTGCCGGCGGCCGGATGGACGACGAGGCCCGCCGGCTTGTCGATCACGATCAGGTGTTCGTCCTCGAAGACGATGTTGAGCGGAATGTCCTGCGCCTGCGCTTCGGCAGGGGCTGTGGCGGGCACGCGCACGGTCCAGGCCTGGCCTTCGGCAACCTTGAGCGAGCCCTGACCCGCCGGTTTCCCTCCCACGTCCACCCGGCCTTCGCCCATCAGCACCTTGACGCGTTCGCGCGACAGGCCCGTGGCGTGGCTGAGCGCCTTGTCGAGCCGCTCGCCGCCGCTCGCGAAAATGCCTTGCAGGATTGTCTCGACGTCCCCCATGTCTGTGCAGATGGGGACCGTGGTCTTGGTGACAAGTGGCGCAATTGCCACAGTTCTTGATTTTGCGGCGCGCGAGCATCCGCGCGAGGCTTGCGGCCTGCTGCTTGGCCAAGACGATGTGATCGAACGCGCGGTGCCCTGCGCCAATGTCGCCGCCGATCCGCTGCGCCAGTTCGAGATCGATCCCGCCGCGCTGATCGCCGCGCACCGGGCTGAGCGCGCCGGGGGCGAGCGTCTGATCGGCTACTGGCATTCGCACCCCGAAGGCCATCCGATGCCCTCCGCGACCGATTGCCGCCACGCCAGCGGCGACGGCCGGATCTGGGCGATTGCCGCCGGCGGGCAGGTTACATTCTGGCGCGACGGAAAACAGGGCTTCGAGGCGCTTCCCTCGCGACTCGCGGAGATGTAAGGGAGGGATTGAAGCGACTTGGCCAGTTCACCTATGCCGCTCCAGAGCCCGCTCACCCTGAGCCTGTCGAAGGGTGCGGCGCGAAAGTCGGACGTTGCGCGACGTCCTTCGACAGGCTCAGGACGAGCGGGGTGGGGTGAACGTCCAGTCGCGCACGCAAACAGGGACCATCCATGACCATTTCCGCCACCGATCTTGCTTCCATGCTCTGTTCGCGCCTGTGCCACGACATGCTGAGCCCGGTGGGCGCGCTGTCCAACGGTCTTGAACTGCTGGCCGAGGAGCGCGACGGCGAAATGCGCAAGCGGATCGTCGAGCTGCTCGAACAGAGCGCCAAGACCAGCGCCGACAAGCTCAAGTTCTTCCGCCTCGCCTTCGGCGCCGCTGGCGGCTTTGGCGAAATGGTGCCCACGGCGGAACCGCGGGCGCTGGTCGAAGGGCTGGTCAGCAACAACGACCGGATCACGCTGGCGTGGAACGTTTCGGCCATCGAAATGCCCAAGGCGGCGGTCAAGGTGCTGCTCAACCTTTCGCTGTTCGGTATGGAAGCGCTGGTGCGCGGCGGCACGCTGGAAGTGGGCGCGGAATTGAACGAGGGTGCCAGCGAGATCGTCATCCGCGCCACCGGCCCGCGCATCGCCTTTGACGAGACGGTGGGCAAGGCGCTCGACGGCACCCTGCCCGAAGAGCAGCTGTCCAGCCGGACCGCGCCCGCCGCGCTGGTCCAGGCGCTGGCCAAGGAGCTGGGCGGCGGCGTGCAATATGTCCTGAGCGACGAGGCGCTGGTTCTCGGCGCCGTGCTGCCGGGGGCCTGATCGCTTGGGCTCGATGCGCGACTGGCTGGTTCACCGGCAGGTGCCTTCGCCCAATTTCAACGCGCGTCTTCTGCCCGTCACGATGATCGTGCTGCATTATACCGGCATGCAAAGCGCGGACGAGGCGCTGGAGCGGCTGTGCAGCGAGGAAGCCGGCGTTTCCGCGCATTACCTGATCGATGAAGACGGCACGGTGACCCAGATGGTGGCCGAGGAAAACCGCGCTTGGCACGCGGGGAAAAGCTATTGGCGCGGGATCACCGACGTCAATTCGGCGAGTGTCGGCATCGAACTGGTCAATCCGGGGCACGAGTTTGGCTACCGCGATTTTCCGGAAAACCAGATCGAGGCGCTGCTGCCGCTGCTCTCCGACATCAAGAAGCGCCACGGCGTTTCGCGCTCCAACGTGGTCGGCCATTCGGACGTCGCCCCGGCGCGCAAGACCGATCCGGGCGAACTGTTCCCGTGGGAGCGGCTGGCCCGCCACAAGCTCGCCATCCCCGCCCCGCGCATCACCATGCCGCTGGTCTTCGACAACGACGGCGCCTTTTTCCTCGCGCTCGAGCGGTTCGGCTATGACATCACCGACGGACCGGCCGCCGTGCGCGCCTTCGAACGGCGCTGGCGGCCCGAGCGGATCACCGGCGAAATCGATGGCGAGATTTCCGCGCTGCTGTTCGAACTGCTGCTGCAGCGGGATGCGGGGAAGGCGCGGTAGGGTGTTTGCGCGCGGGAGCGAGGCCCCACCCCAAAGGGATTGCGAACCTGCCGCATCAAAGACATAGTAACCACCGGGTTTGCTCCTTCGGGAGCCGCAAGGGGAAGGGTCACAAAATGGCAGATGAAAAACCGACTGACGAAGTGGACGTCACCAAGGCCTGGGCGGCCTCGCAGGGGCAGAAGGATTCGGCGAAGAAGCTGCGCATCTATGCTGCGCTGTGCTGGGTGGTGGCGATCGGCACGGAAATCGGCGCGATTGTCATGCTCAAGCAGGGCAAGTTCCAGTCGGGTAACATGGCACTGCTGATCGGCCTCCTGGTCGTGATCGCCGCCTTTGCCATCGGCGGCAACCTGATGTGGAAGAAGGCCAACCGCCACGATCCGGCGAGCAAGGCCGATGGTTTCCGCTTCTTCGTGCAGAACCAACTGGGCGCGATCATCACGCTGATCGCCTTCCTGCCGCTGCTCGTCCTGATCTTCCTCGACAAGGACATGGACCCGAAGAACAAGAAGATCGCCGGGGCCGTGGGCGTGGTGCTGGCGCTGCTCGCCACCACCATCGGCATCGATTTCAAGCCGCCTTCGGTTGAACAGTACACCGAAGACATGAACCTCTGCGCCAGCCAGATCAAATCGGGTCAGGCGACCACCGCCTGCTCGCCCGAAGTCGCCGAACAGGCCCAGGCCATCGCCCGCGATTCCAAGGCCGTGGCCGAAGCGACCAAGAGCGATGCCAACCCGAACGGGCTCGACAAGGTGTACTGGATCGCGTCGGAAAAGGCGGGCGAAAAGGCCGATACCGAACACGTCTTCCACCTGTGCGACAACGTCTCCGTCCTGCGCGGCAAGACGGTGAACAGCGGATCGGTGACCGAAGCCTACAAGGAAAACGCCAACCGCATCACCAAGCAGATCGCCATGGAACAGAAGCAGTGCGGCTTTACCAAGGCCGCCGCAGCGGCGCTTCCGGCGGCAGCAGGTTCGGCCGCCGCGGAGTAGGATCGGCGCGTTAGGTCGGGTGCAAGTCCGGCTCCCAAGGGGGCCCGGACAACAGCTTGCATAATCTTAAGGCGCGCTAGACTGGGGCATTTCCCAGGCATCCGGCAGATCGGCAAAATAGCCCCATGAGGTCCATTCTGCCTCCGCAAAGCTGAGAGACTTGCTTGCTAGCCGCCATTCCGGCGGATCGGGGAACCCGTGCCACGGAGACCGCATAAGCAGCAACGCCTCGCCTTCATGACTCGCATGAAATTCGACATCGGCGCTCAGCAGCTTTTGCAAATCGATTCCGAAGACTGGGACGTCAGAGTTTCTGATCGCACACCATTTAATGGGTTCAAGCGCTCTTAGCCTGAAACCGGTCAGCTGAGCATCGGCCACTTCATCGGAAGCGTCCCAAGGATCCGCTTCCCACTCGTTCGTCGCTGAGTTCATGCGGTCTTTTTGCGTCATGGTGATGATCCACTGAAGCTGGCATTCAGCATAGTTCAATGTGCACGACTTGTCCTAGACTACTGCATCCCCTACATCCGCCCCGCCAGGGGGCCGGGCAGCCGCGTCGTTAGCTTGCTAGCGCCGAGGAAAGTCCGGGCTCCACGAAACGAGGATGGCGGGTAACGCCCGCCCGGCGACCCGCTTGCGGGGAAGCCGAGGGAAAG
>JBJTLW010000178.1:0-9002 GCA_046063225.1 Novosphingobium sp.
CATAGTCGGCGTGGCCGGGGCGATAGGCCTTGGCGACCTCCGAATAGTCCTTCGAACGCTGGTCGACATTCTCGATCATCAGGCTGATCGGCGTACCGGTCGTCTTCCCCTCGAACACGCCCGAGAGGATGCGCACCGCGTCCGGTTCCTGCCGCTGCGTGGTGAACTTTGACTGCCCCGGACGCCGCGCGTCGAGGAACGGCTGGATTGCGCCCTCGTCGAGCGGCAGGCCCGGAGGGCACCCGTCAACCACGGCGCCCAGCGCCGGCCCGTGGCTTTCGCCCCAGGTGGTGAAACGCAGCAGACGGCCGAATGTGTTCACGCTCATGCGCGCCGCTTTTGCCGAGAATGATTGATTTGTCCACTTTGCCGGTTAGAGCCTGTGGCGGAGAGGGAGCGCCGCGCCGCCATGTTCATCACCGTGTTCCGCAACCGCAAGCGCGCCGGCTTCGACGAGGCCGCCTACGAAGCCGATGCCGAGCGGATGATCGAGAATGTCGACCAGCGTTCGAAGGACTATTCGGAGGTCGCCAAGGCCTATCGCCCCGGCCACGCCGACTATGCCTATGACGCCAAATACGGCTTCCGCGACTATCGCGGCGGCGGGCGCTCCTCGGCGCGCGAAACCGCGGCGCGGGTGGCGGCGGGCGCGGTCGCCAGGCTGGTGATCCCCGAAGTCACTGTGCGCGCCTGGGTGTCCGAAATCGGCGGCGATAGCATCGTCATGGACAATTTCGACGCGGCAGAAATCGGCAACAACCCCTTCTTCTGCCCGGATGCCGAAGCGGCCAAGCGCTGGGAAGTGCTGGTCGACGAAGCGCGCAAGGCCGGGTCGTCTGTCGGCGCGGTGGTCGAATGCGAAGCCACCGGCGTCCCCGCTGGCTGGGGCGCGCCGCTCTATGGCAAGCTCGACGCGGATCTGGCCGCCGCGATGATGGGCATCAACGCGGTCAAGGGCGTGGAAATCGGCGACGGATTCGCCGCTGCTCGGCTGACCGGTGAAGGCAATGCCGATCCCATGCGGCCGGGCGAAGGTGCACCGGAATTCCTCGCCAACCACGCGGGCGGCATCGCGGGCGGTATCTCCACTGGCCAGCCGGTGCGCGTGCGCGTGGCCTTTAAGCCGACCAGCTCGATCCTCACCCCGCAGCAGACGATCAACCGCGATGGCGAGGCGACCGAGATGTTCACCAAGGGCCGCCACGACCCTTGCGTCGGCATCCGCGGCGTGCCGGTGGTAGAGGCGATGATGGCGCTGGTGCTGGCCGATCACAAGCTGCTGCACCGGGGCCAGTGCGGCTGATCAGAGCCACCCGATCCGCCGGAACCGGATCCACAGCCCGCCGCAGATCGTACCGATCACGCCCAGCACCAGCGGATAGCCATATTGCCAGCGCAGTTCGGGCATGAATTCGAAGTTCATCCCATAGATTCCCGCAATCGCCGTCGGCACGGCCAGGATCGCCGCCCAGGCCGCCAGCTTGCGGGTCATTTCGCCCTGCCGGTGGGCTTCGAGCAGGCTAGCGGTTTCGACGATACTGGCCAGCGTTTCCTTGAGGCCCCGCATCCGCACCAGCGTGCGGCGCATATGGTCGAGTACGTCGCGGAACCACACGTGGCTCGCTTCATCGATATGCGGCAGGTCAGTCACGGCCAGCCGCTCGCAGACCTCCTCCATCGGGCCGACGATCCGCTCGAACCGGCGCAGCTGGCGGCGCAGGCGGAAGATGCGGCGGATAGTGGACTGTTCGGGGAACGAATGGATCGCCCGGTCCTCCATCGTCTGCACCGCTTCCTCAAGCCGGTCGATCAGCGGCTGATAGCCATCGACGATGAAATCGAGGATGGCGTGGGCGACACAGTCCGCGCCCTCTTCCAGACGCTCGGAATCCGCTTCCAGCCGCTGGCGCAGCTGGTTGTGCGCGCGGCTCGATCCGAAGCGCACGGTGATGAGGAAATCCTTGCCGATGAACAGCGCCGTCTGGCCGTAAGAGATCGCCTCCCCCTCATCCATCGCCGCCGTGCGCGCGACGATGAACAGGTGGCGGGCATAGACCTCCACCTTGGGCAATTGCTGCGGGTTGAGCGCGTCTTCCACCGCCAGCGGGTGCAGGCCAAACTGCGCGGCGATCAGCGCCATTTCGTCGGCGTCGGGTTCGGCCACGCCGATCCAGTCGAACTGGCCGCGACGCAAGCCCTTGCGCGGCAGGCCATCGATCGGCAGCGCGTGAACGCTGGATTTTCCCCGGGTATAGCGGCGTGAAGCGATAATCGGCATGGTGCGCGTTCTTGCAAGAGAAGCGCCCACTGGCAATGCGCGAAGAATCTGCTTACATTGCTGTCAACAGCGGAGAGAACGATGACGGCCAGCGAAGTCCACGACATGATCATTGTAGGCGCCGGCATTTCCGGCATCGGCATGGCTGCCAAGCTGGCGATGGAATGCCCCGGCAAGAGCTATGTCCTGCTGGACCGGCGCGAACAGATGGGCGGCACCTGGGACCTGTTCCGTTATCCGGGCATCCGGTCGGACAGCAACATGAACACCTTCGCCTTCAAGTTCGCCCCCTGGCGTGAGGATGTGACCTTTGCCTCGGCCGAACAGATCCGCGACTATCTGGGCCGGGTCGTGGCCGACCATGGCATTGCCCCGAACATGCGCTTTGGCCAGCACGTCGAAAGCGCCGACTGGAACGGCGCCACCGGGCTGTGGACCGTCACCGCGCGGCAGGCCGACGGATCGGTGAAAACCTGGGCCGCGAACTACCTCTACATGGGCACCGGCTATTACGATTATGACAAGCCGCACGATGCCGACATTCCCGGCATTTCCGCCTTCAAGGGCACGGTGATCCACCCGCAGTTCTGGCCGCAGGACTTCGATTACACCGGCAAGAAGGTGGTGATCATCGGATCGGGCGCGACGGCGGTGTCGATCGTCCCGGCCATGACCGACAAGGCCGCCCACGTCACCATGCTGCAGCGCACGCCCACCTGGTACGGCATCCGGCCCTGGCGCGACAAGTGGGCGAACCGCCTGCGCCGCTTCCTTCCGGAAAAGCTGGCCTGGACGATCAACCGCGAAAAAGCGCAGTTCATGCACGAATACCGGTTCAAGAAGTGCCGCGAGGAGCCCGAAGGCGTCGGCCGCTTCCTGCACGGCATCCTGAAGAAGGAACTGGGCCCGGCGTGGAACGCGCCCGATTACACCCCGCCCTACAACCCGTGGGAGCAGCGCCTGTGCCTGGTGCCCGATGGCGACATGTTCAAGGCCATCCGGCGCGGCGATGCCTCGGTTATCACCGGGCACATCCGCAAGGTGGTGAAGGACGGCATCGAGCTGGAAGACGGGCGCAAGATCGACGCCGATGTCATCGTCACCGCCACGGGCCTGCGGCTGGCGACCTTCGGCAAGGTCAAGGTCAGCGTGGAAGGCCAGCCGATCGATGCCGCGCAGCACTTCTGGTACCGCGATTGCATGCTGTCAAACGTGCCGAACCTGTTCCTGATGTTCGGCTATCTCAACGCCGGCTGGACGCTGCGGGTGGATATCGTCACCGACTGGATCACTCGCCTGCTGCGCCACATGGACAAATGGGGCATGACCGTGGCCGATCCCGCCCTGCCCGATGACCATGGGCTGGAAGCCTGGCAGCCGTTCGACATGTTCTCGTCCGGCTATCTCCAGCGCGGCAAGAACGTGATCCCGAAAAGCGCCACGACCGCGCCCTGGCGGATCCACATGTTCTACCGCGAGGACAAGAAGGAGATGGACGGCGCGCCAATCGACGATGGCTGGCTGAAAGTGTCGCGCGCCGGGGCGAAGGCGGCGGCCTGACCTTGTCGAAGCCTCTGTGCTGACCTAACCAGCGCTCATGGCTGATTCCCGCATCTACACCGCCGCGCTGATTGTTATCGGCGACGAGATCCTTTCGGGCCGCACGCACGACAAGAACATCGCGCAGATCGCCGCGTGGCTGCAGGTGCAGGGCATCCGGCTGAAGGAGGTGCGCGTCGTCGCCGACGATATGGCCGCTATTGGCGAGGCGGTGAACGCCCTGCGCACCCGCAACGATTACCTGTTCACCACCGGCGGCATCGGCCCGACGCACGATGACATCACCGTCGATGCCATTGCCGCAGCGCTGGGCGTGGCGGTGATCGTCCATCCCGAAGCGCGCACCATCCTTGAAGGCTATTACGAAACGCGCGGCGGCCTGACCGAGGCGCGCCTGCGCATGGCCCGCGTTCCCGAAGGGGCCAGCCTGATCCCCAACCGCTATACCGGCGCACCGGGCATCCGGGTGGACAACGTGTTCATCATGGCCGGGGTGCCGCAGATCACCAGCGGGATGCTCGATGCGCTGTCCGGCACGCTGGAAGGCGGCGCGCCGCTGCTGTGCGAAACGGTGGGCTGCTGGGTGCAGGAAAGCGAAGTGGCGGACCTGCTGCGCCTGACGGAAAAGGCGCACGAGAACTGCCAGATCGGCTCCTACCCGTTCTGGCGCGACGGCAAGACGGGGGCGAATTTCGTCATCCGTTCAGTTGACGCCGATGATCTTGCCGCCTGCTGCCGCGCCCTGTCCGATGGCCTTGACGCGATGGGCCGCCCGGCGGTGGCCGGTGGCATTTAGCGCCGCATTCCTGCTGCTGGCGAACGCGCCGGCAAGCCTTGCCGAATTCGAGGCGCAGCTTGCCCGGCACGACAGCGCGACCGTGGCGCTGGGCGAATGGTGCGAAGCGCGCGGGCTGGCCGTGCCGGGAACGATCACCGCCTCCGACCGCACGCAGGGCACCTCGAACGATCCGCCCGCAAAGATGCGCCGCCTGCTCGATATCGCCAGCGGCGAGCGCTTTGCCATGCGCCATGTTCACCTGAACTGCGGCGGCAAGACGCTGTCGATCGCGTGGAACTGGTACGTGCCATCGCGCCTGACGCCGGCGATGAACGAAGCCCTCGCCACCACCAGCACGCCCTTCGGCAGGGTTGCCGCGCCGCTGAAGTTCCGGCGCGAGGCGATCGAGACCGTGGCTGGCCCGGCCGACAATTGCCCTGCCGATACGGTGAGCACGCACACGGCGCGGCTGCGCCTGCCCGATGGGCGGCCGCTCGCCTATGTCGTGGAATGCTATACGCCGGCGAACCTGGCGGCGACGCCCGCGAACTAGGCGGCGATGGTTTCCGTGCCGGCAATCGTCGTGCGGTGCATCATGCGACCCGAACGCTCGTCATAGGGGATCACGCGGTGCATGGCGCCGGTGTTGTCCCAGACGGCGAAATCGCCCTCTTCCCATTCGTGGCGATAGGAATAGTCGGGCTGGGCCGCCCATTCCTGCAGGCGGACGAGCAGAGCGCGGCCCTGCGGGATCGGCATGTCGGCCACGTGATCGGCCGTGGTGCCGATGATCATCGACTTGCGGCCCGATTCGTGGGTCCAGACAATCGGATGGTCCTTGATGAGGCCAATGCCGATCACCGCGTCGCGCACCCGTTCAGGAATCGCGTCTTCGATGTGGCGCAGGCTGGCCTTCACCGAATGGACGGCGCGCAGGCCTTCAAGCTCCTGCTTTTCAGCTTCGGGCAGGCCTTCATAGGCCGCATAGGTGCTGGCGAATTCGGTCTGCCCGCCCTTGGGCGCCTTGCGGCGGCACGAAAGCAGCGTGGCGAAGGGCGGCGGCGTATCGATGGTGATGCCGTCCATGTGCCAGAAGAAGGTGCCGAGCACATATTCGGGCTGCGGGTTGATCTTCGCGTCGAGCGTCACCTGATAGACGTCGTCGTTTTCGACTTCCTGCACATTGTTGCGCCCGGTGATGCGGATGCGCCCGCCCATCAGGTCGGTAATGCGCAGCTGCTCCTCGTCCGACAGGTTGACCTGGGGAAAGACCACCACGGTGCGCTCTTCCACCTTGGCGCGGATGGCATCGGCGGCCTCCTGCGTGAACAGGTCTTCGCGGTTGTCCCAGACGATCCGGCTGCCGATCTTCGGCTTGATATCTTCAAAGCGAATAGCCACCAGCATTCTCCCGACAGGTTATGGCGCGCCTGAATGCGCGCATGTTGAACATGTGTTCAGCAAACCTTGGCGAGTCTGTCAAGCCTCTACCCGATGATCGAGAGCGAGGTGGCAGACCAGCCACGGCAGGGGGAAACTGCCGTGGCTGGCGTTCGGGAAGGCTGGAAGCCTTCGCAAAAGAACCGTTCCATGGATTGGCCGGCGGTCAGCATCAGGTCGGATGGTCCGGCCAGACGGTTCAAACGACCATGCATTTTTTCGCGAAGGCTTCGGCGCCGCCGCGCCGCGCAAAAGAAAAGGCCGGGAAGGTTTCCCCTCCCGGCCTTTCAAACTTGGATCGGCTTTTCAGCGGATCAGGCGCCGTGCACCTGGGCCACGTCGATCTTGATGCCCGGGCCCATCGACGAGGACAGGGCAACCTTCTGGACGTACTTGCCCTTGGCGCCAGCCGGCTTCGCCTTGACGATGGCATCGACGAACGCGTCGAAGTTCGCCTTGAGCGCGTCGTTCGAGAACGAGAGCTTGCCGAGACCGCCGTGAATGATGCCGGCCTTTTCGACGCGGAATTCGATCTGGCCGCCCTTGGCTGCCTTCACCGCTTCTTCCACGTTCGGCGTGACGGTGCCGAGCTTCGGGTTCGGCATCAGGCCCTTGGGACCCAGCACCTTGCCGAGGCGGCCGACGATGCCCATCATGTCGGGCGTCGCGATCACGCGGCCATAGTCGAGATTGCCGTTCTGCATGTCTTCCAGCAGGTCTTCGGCACCAACCTTGTCGGCACCGGCGGCGAGAGCGGCTTCCGCCTTGTCGCCACGGGCGAACACGGCAACCTTCACGTCCTTGCCCGTGCCCGACGGCAGGGTGACCATGCCACGGACCATCTGGTCGGCGTGACGCGGATCGACGCCAAGGTTCAGCGCAACTTCCAGCGTTTCGTCGAACTTGGTGGTCTTCAGGTCCTTGAGAAGCTGGATCGCTTCGTCAACGCCATAGAGCTTCTGGTTGTCACCCAGCTTTTCGGCCAGGCCCTTTGCCTTCTTCGTCAGCTTTGCCATGTCCTTAGCCCTCCACAACCTGCAGGCCCATCGAACGCGCGGAGCCTTCGATGATCTTGGTAGCCTGTTCGATGTCGTTCGCGTTCAGATCCTTCATCTTGGTCTGAGCGATTTCGGCGAGAGCCGAACGCTTGATGGTTCCGGCCGAAACCTTGCCCGGCTCCTTCGAGCCCGACTTCAGGTTGGCGGCCTTCTTGATGAGGAACGAAGCCGGCGGCGTCTTGGTGACGAAGGTGAAGCTGCGATCCGCATAGACCGTGATGATGGTCGGGATCGGCATCGACTTTTCAAGGTCCTGCGTGGCGGCGTTGAACGCCTTGCAGAATTCCATGATGTTCACGCCGCGC
Source organism: Novosphingobium sp. (assembly GCA_046063225.1). Classification (GTDB taxonomy): domain Bacteria; phylum Pseudomonadota; class Alphaproteobacteria; order Sphingomonadales; family Sphingomonadaceae; genus Novosphingobium. The sequence continues at coordinate 7,420 of JBJTLW010000178.1, forward strand.
TGACCCAGAGCCGGGCCGATCGGCGGCGAGGGAGTGGCAGAGCCCGCAGGCACCTGCAGCTTGATATAGCCTTCAATTTTCTTGGCCACGATGGCCTCCTTTCGTCCTGTTGGATTGCGGCATTGTTCCAGCCGAAACCCTCAGATTGAGCGGTCAAGCAGCGATCACGGAGAATCGCCTCCCGCACGGAACCCACCGACGGAGTCGATGGGAAGCGGCGCCCTTAGGCGAAGTGGACTGAAAAGGAAAGCCCGGATTTGCGCGCGCCTCAGGCCGCCGGGACGACCTTTGCTCCGATCAGCCCTGACGCATTGTTGCGGCGTGCGCGCTGCCAGCGGTTGCAGGCCCGCAGCGCCCATGTGAACAGCAGTCCGGCAAGCAGCGAGCCGGCCAATTCCGCGGCCCATCCGGCCTTCAAATCTTTCAACGGCAGGACAACGGCGGCATGGATGGCATAGAGCGGGAATGACATTTCGCCGAGCAAGGCCAGCAGACGCGATCCGTTGCCGTGGCGCAGCCCGCCAGCGATCAGAAGCGGGCATACCCCGACGACGAACAGCACGTTTGCCCACCACAGGTCCCACGGCGCCAGCGATCCCAGCACGAAATAGAGCGGCATTGCCCCCCAGGTGACCACCGCTGGAACTGCGATCGGAGGCCTGTCACGCCAAAGGCGATAAAGCAGGATGCCGATGCCATAGGGCACAAGTACGCGCACCGGCCCGGCCAGCAGGAGTTCTTGCAGATTCCGGGTCGTCGCCATGCCAGCGAAATTCAGCCAGGCGAGCACCGGGACGGCAAGTCCAAGGCAAATGGCGATTGCGCGCTTGCCCAGCCGATGCAGGCCAAGCCCATGGACAAGGTTGGCGAACAGTTCGAGCAGGATCGACCATGCCGGCGGGTTCAGCATATAGATCTGGCCTAGCGCCGGCGTGGGAATCAGCAGCAGATTGAGCGCAATGATCCACCAGGCATTGTCGCCCGCATGCCAGAACACCCAGGGCATGCAGAACAGGCTGGCAACGAAGATGACCGGGTAGAGCCGCGCCACGCGATCGCGCATGAAGCGCGCGCAACCGTCCGGCTCTGCCATGCGCGCCTCAAAAGTGCGCGCCATGACATAGCCGCTGAGCATGAAGAAGAAATCGACCGCAAGGTAGCCCTTGCCGGTGGGCAAGATGAAAACGTGGTGCAAAAGCACCGCGAGCGCCGCCACGCCGCGCAAACCATCCAGTCCTGTCAGCCGGCCCCGTTCCATAGGGCCAGACCTAATCGAACTTGGCTAACCTCTGGTAAAAATACCTAGGTATGAAACCTGGGTCGGCCGAAAGACTTACTTGACCAGTTCGACCTGTTCGAAGTCCAGTTCCACCGGCGTGGCACGGCCGAAGATCGACACCGAAACCTTGACGCGGTTCTTGTCGAAATCGAGCTCTTCCACGACGCCGTTGAACGAGGCGAAGGGACCGTCGAGCACCTTGACCGAATCGCCGATTTCGTAATCGACGCTGATTTCGCGGCGCGGTTCGGCGGCAGCGGCTTCGCGCGCACCGAAATAACGGGCGGCTTCACGATCGGAGATC
>JBJTLW010000179.1:0-14439 GCA_046063225.1 Novosphingobium sp.
CATGGCCGGTGGTGTCGGTGCAGACCTGCTTGTAGGTCGGGTGTTCGACATGGCCGCCGATATAGCCGCTGACGGCCGCGCTTACCCCGGCAAGCTGGCGGAACACGGCTTCGGTGCACCAGAAACAGCCGCCTGCGAAAATGGCCTCGGCCATGGTTCAATTCCTCCTTGGACAGTGCAGGCAAAGATAGGGTGCGGCGGCGATACGGCAATGGTGGACTTCGCGCGCCGTGCGCAATAAGCCGCTTGGCATGACCAAGCTGACCGTCGCCGCCCTGCAATTGCCGCTCGGCTCTGCCATCGAGGCAGAGAATATCGCCGCTGTAAGCGCGCTGGTCGAACAGGCGGCCAAGGCCGGGGCCCAGGTGATCCTGCCGCCCGAACTGTTTTCCGGTCCCTATTTCTGCAAGGTCGAGGACGAGGCCCTGTTTGCGCTGGCCCGCCCGGTGGCCGAGCACCCATCGGTGCTGGCGATGCAGGCGCTCGCCGCAAAGCTGAAGGTAGCGATCCCTCCAGCTTCTTTGAGCGCGACGGCCACCACTATTACAACACGCTTGCCATGATTGGTGCCGATGGCGTGATCCTGGGCACCTATCGCAAGAGCCACATTCCCGATGGCCCGGGGTATGAGGAAAAGTACTATTTCCGCCCCGGCAATGATGGCTTCAAGGTGTGGGACCTGTTCGGCGCGAAGATCGGCGTCGGCATCTGCTGGGACCAGTGGTACCCGGAATGCGCGCGGGTCATGGCGCTGATGGGCGCCGAAGTGCTGTTCTATCCCACGGCGATCGGTTCCGAACCCTATGACGCCGATCTTGATACCAGCCGCATGTGGCGGCGCGCCATGCAGGGCCACGCGGTGTCGAACTGCATGCCGGTGGTCGCCGCCAACCGCATCGGCAGCGAAGACGGTCAGGCGTTCTACGGCCATTCGTTCATCAGCGACGAATGGGGCGATCTGGTGCAGGAATTCGGCGCCGGGGAAAGCGGCGTGCTCGTCCAGACGCTCGATCTCGACCGCGCCGCCCGGCACCGCGCCGGCATGGGCTTTTTCCGCGATCGCCGGCCGCAGCTTTACGGCCGCATCGCGCAGGACGTCTGAGCCCGGCCGCGTGGCCCATCGCTATCTGATCGCGCTGGGTTCGAACCAGCGCCATCCCCGGCTTGGCGATCCGCGCCGCGTGCTCGATGCCGCGCTGGTCGCGCTCGATGTTCAGGGCATCACCCGTGTTGCCGCCTCGCCGATCGTGCCAAGCGCGCCGGTCGGTCCCTCGCAGCGCCGCTACGCCAATGCGGCCGCGCTGGTGGAATCGCGGCTCGACCCGCCGCAGATGCTGGCGCGGCTGCAGGCAGTCGAGGCGCTATTCGGCCGAAAGCGCCAAGGCCAGCCCTGGCGGGCGCGGGTGCTGGACCTCGATATCGTGCTGTGGAGCGGCGGTGCCTACAGCGTCCCGGGCCTGACCGTGCCCCACGTCCACTTCCGCGACCGCACCTTCGTCCTCGGCCCAGCCCGCCACGTCGCCCCCCACTGGCGTGACCCGATCACCGGTTTGTCGCTCAGACACCTTTACTGCCGCTTGACCCGACCCCGTCCACTCCCCTAGGGCGACCCGCGTGGTAAGGGCCCTTAGCTCAGTCGGTAGAGCAACTGACTTTTACTCAGTAGGTCGTTGGTTCGAACCCAGCAGGGCTCACCACGGTCTCAGATACTTAGCGCAAAGCCGTCGAGCTTGTAGGGCGTGGACGGGCCTGCTAGCAATCAGATAGCAATCAGGACGATGGCGGACAGGTCGCGCCTGGGGGACACGGACGCGCCGGGCTTCATCTTCACCACCTCGCTTAGCCCGGTGCTGGTCGCGGGCGTGCTGGCCTCGGTCAAGCACCTGAAGAGCTCGAGCGTGGAGCGCGAGGGCCAGCAGGCCGCCGCCCAGTTCCTCAAGACCAGCTTTGCCGAAGCCGGACTGCCGGTGATGCCATCGACCACGCACATCGTGCCGCTGATGGTGGGCGATCCGGTGCGCGCCAAGCAGATCAGCGACATCCTGCTCGCCGAATACGGCGTCTATGTGCAGCCGATCAACTTCCCCGCCGTGCCGCGCGGCACCGAACGCCTGCGCTTCACCCCCGGCCCGTCGCACACCCGGGACATGATGCGCGAACTCACCAGCGCGCTCGTCGAAATCTGGGAACGGCTGGAACCCAAACGCGCCGCCTAAGCAGCCGGGCCTGCCGACTTGGCAGGCCCGGCGATGACGTACCGCACGGCGGGGTGTGGTGCGTCAGCCTTGGTCGCCGCGTCCGATGGCGTCGAACGAACCGGCGGCAGAGACATCCGAGATCGGCTTGCGGCCGCTCGGCACTTCGCGCTCGCGCAGGCCTTCGGGCAGGACTTCGGGCGATGCGCGCCGGCCAATGGCGACCGCGGCTTCCACGCGGAAGCGTTCGGGCACGGCCAGTTCGGACCGGATGCGGTCAAAGTCGATGCCGGTCATGCCGTGGGCGTGATAGCCCATCGCGGTGGCCTGCAGCGCCATCTGCGCCCAGGCCGCGCCGGCATCGAAGCTGTGGCTGTGCAGCGGCTTGGCTTCGTCACCCTGCTGCATCAGCGTGTCGGAGAGGATGAACAGCAGCACGCCAGCTTCCTTGGCCCAGCTGGCGTTGAACGGGATCAGCAGCGACAGGAACCGTTCCCAGTTGGCATCGTCGCGATGCGCATAGAGGAAGCGCCACGGCTGGTAGTTGAAGGCCGAGGGCGCAAGGGTGGCAGCCTCAAGGATGACGTCTAGATCCTCTTGCGGCATGGCCGTGCCATCAAAGGCGCGCGGCGACCAGCGTTCAACAATGAGCGGCAGGACGCGCGGATCGGCGGTGCGGGTTTCCATGGGTTTGTCCTTCTGAGTTCGGGCTGTGGGGGGCAAGAGCGTTGCCATTCTTACCCCCGAGAACCGGGTTGAACAGGATTAGTTCCGGTCGATGGCAAGGCGTCCGGCGCCAAAGGCCGCGACTTGCAACAGGCCACCAGCCATGGCGATGTTCTTGAAGAAGTGAATGAACTGGTTCTGGTCGCCCAGCGCCGAATGGAAGACGGCGGCGGTGACAAGGCTGAACATGGCGAGCGCCACGGCGACGAGGCGGGTGCGGTAGCCGAAGATCAGCGCAAGTCCGCCGAGCCCTTCGACCGCGATGGCTCCGGCCAGGGCGAGCTGGGGCAGGGGCAGCCCGACGCTGCGGATATAGCCCAGCGCCGAGGCAGGATCGCTGACCTTGCTGATGGCGCTGAGGACGAAGATCGCCGCGAGCATGACGCGGCCCGACAGGGCGAGCAAGCCGCGGGAATCGGTTGCGGTGGCGGTGGCAGAGGTGGTCGTGGTCATGGCAGGTTTCCTTTATTCTTTGAAAGTTGGTCAGTTGGTTTCGACGAGGACGAGCTCGCTGTCCTCAAGCGCCGTAATCGTCAGCGTTTCGACGTCGGTAATGGCGAGGCCGTCGCGTGCGGCGGCTTCCACTTCGCCAACCCGGATGCGGCCGGTTGCCGGCACCAGATAGGCGTGGCGATCGCGGGCCAGGTCATGGCGGATCGTTTCCCCGGCCTTGATGACCGCGCCCAGCACGCGGGCATCGGCGTGGATCGGCAGGGCATCGCCATCTTCGGCAAAGCCCGAGGCAAGGGCGACAAAGCGGCCGGCGCGGTCGGTCTGCGGGAAGGGGCGGGTTCCCCAGCTTGGCGCATGGCCGCGGGCATTGGGCAGAATCCAGATCTGGAAGAGCTGCGTGTCTTCCACTTCGTAATTGTATTCCGAATGCTGGATGCCGGTGCCGGCCGACATCACCTGAACATCGCTGGCTTCCGTGCGTCCGGCATTGCCAAGGTTGTCGCGGTGCGTGATCGCGCCCTTGCGGACATAGGTGACGATTTCCATGTCGCGGTGCGGATGCGGCGCAAAGCCGGTCTGCGGCGCGATGGTGTCGTCGTTCCACACGCGCAGGCTGCCCCAGGTGGTGCGGGCCGGATCATGATAATCGGCGAAGGAGAAGTGATGCCGGGCATCAAGCCATCCGTGATGCGCGGCACCAAGGCTGGCGAAAGGACGAAGTTCGATCATGGCTGTTCCTGTCGGTCAGTGTTGCGTTGGACAGGCATCTAGGGCTTGCGATGTGATCAGAAAATTCCGATAAAACGCATCATGATGTTCGGAAAAGTTGAATAATGGACGTAGGCCAGCCGACGCTCGATCAGATCCGCGTGTTCCTTGCCGTGGTCGATGAAGGCAGCTTCAACGGCGCGGCGCGGCGACTGGGGCGCGCAATTTCCGTGGTCAGCTATGCGATCGCCAGCATGGAAGCCCAGCTTGGCGTTGCCCTGTTCGATCGCGAAGGGTCGCGCCGCCCGGTGCTGACCGATGCGGGTAAGGCCTTGCTCGCCAACGCGCGCGCCGTGGCGGACGAGGTCGATGCGCTGGTCGCCGGGGTGCGCAGCTACAACCAGGGGCTTGAACCGGAACTGACGCTGGCGGTGGACGTCATGTACCCCACGGCGGACATTGCCGGCATCCTGCGCGAATTCGAGCAAATCTTCCCGACAGTCGAACTGCGGCTTCACGTCGAGGCGCTGGGCGCCATCGCGGCGCTGGTGCTGGACGGGCGCGCAACGCTGGGGATTGGCGGGCCGGTGATCGTCGAGGATCCGGCGCTGGAACGCATGGCCATCGGCGCGGTAGACCTCGTGCCCGTGGCCGCGCCGTCGCACGCGCTGGCGCGCATGGATTCCATCGCGCCGGGCGTCAGCCGCAAATACCGCCAGCTGGTTCTGACCGACCGCTCCCCCCTGACCGAGGGGCGCGACTTTTCGGTCCTCAGCCCGCGCACCTGGCGGCTGGCCGATCTGGGCGCCAAGCACGCCCTGCTGCTGGAAGGGATTGGCTGGGGCAACATGCCGCGCCACGCCATTGCCGATGATCTTGCGGTGGGGCGGCTGGTGCGGCTGACCATTCCGGAAGCACCCGACATGGCCTATGGCTTCAACGCGCAATGGCGCAAGGATTGCCGGCCCGGCCCGGCCCGCGTCTGGATGCTGCAGGCCCTGGCCGACCGTCTGCGCCCCAAGGCCGCTTAGGGCGGCGCGGCGCTAGGCTTCGAGTGGTTCGGTCGCCAGGCCGAGGTCTGGGATCGCGACCGACCGGCGACCGCTGAAATCGGTGCGCACCACGATCAGGCCGCTGCGTTCGTAGTGTTCGATCAGGCGGCGGATGCGACCCGGCGAACTGGTGCCATAGATGCGCGCCAGTTCATCGTCGTCCGGGCAGGGATCGCCAACCTGCGCCGCGCGGGCAATGGCGAGGAAGGGGGCGAGCAGATCGTCCGACAGCCCCTCTGCCACGCGCAGGATGTCCCCCCATTCGGGGCTGGTGGCTCCGGTCACACCGGCGACCGCCATGGCAAACCGCCGGCGGAACTGCGCCATGTCGACATGGCCGGCGGTCAGTCGCTGCATCCGGCATCGCACCGAGAAATCCTGGAACAGCTTGGCCGGCGGCTGATAGGTGCAGCCCTCTTCCGCCGCCATATCGATAAGGATTTCGTCGACCGCGGCGTCGATCTCGGCCTGCGAGGGACCGAACAGGGCGGGCTGCTCTACCGGCTCTTCCTCCACGGTCGGGGCAGCGGCAATCCGCTCGATCAGTTCCTCGGCATCGGGAGTGGGCGGCGGCGGCGCGGGGCGGAACACGGGCGCGTCCTCGACGTGCAGGTCCGCATGGAGCAGGGCGTGCAGCGCGTCGGGTGAGGCCTGCGGCGGCGGCGCGAGTTTCTGCACCGCGTTGCGCACCCCGGTGCGCACCTCGCCGATCCGCACGGCAACCGGGCGGCGGCTGATCGCCGGACCCAGTCCAAGGAACTCGCCGCGCGCCAGATCGCGGATCTGTTCGGCTTGCCGGCGCTCCATGCCAAGCAGGTCCGCCGCGCGGGCCATGTCGATATCAAGGAAGGTGCGGCCCATCAGGAAGTTTGAGGCTTCGGCCGCCACGTTCTTGGCCAGCTTGGCCAGCCGCTGTGTGGCGACGATACCGGCCAGCCCGCGCTTGCGCCCCCGGCACATCAGGTTGGTCATGGCCGCAAGGCTGAGCCGCCGCGCCTCGTCGCTGACTTCGCCCGCCACGGCCGGGGCGAACAGCTGCGCTTCATCGACCACGACCAGCGCCGGGAACCAGTGTTCGCGCGGGGCATCGAACAGGGCGGAAATGAACTGCGCCGCGCAGCGCATCTGCGCTTCGATCTCGAGCCCTTCGAGCGACAGGACCACCGAGGCCCTGTGTTCGCGAATGCGCGCGGCAAGCCGCACCAGCTCCGCCGAGGAATATGCTGCGCCATCGACAACGATGTGGCCGAACACGTCGGCCATGGTCACGAAATCGCCTTCCGGGTCGATCACCACCTGTTGGACGATCGACGCGCTCTCTTCCAGGATGCGCCGCAGCAGGTGTGATTTGCCCGAGCCGCTGTTCCCCTGGACCAGCAAGCGGGTGGCCAGAAGCTCCTCTACGTCAATGGTGACCGGCTTGTCGTGTTGGTCGACGCCGATTTGGATTGGTGCACTCACGGCTCGGGCCTAGATGGCCTGCGAGATTCGGGCAAAGCGGGCGGCGCGCTTTTCCAGAGGTTTGGTAATCGACTGGCCAAGCCCTTCACAGGTCGGTCAAACCGGGGCAGGACGGGGCGATGGCGCCGATCCTCTATTCCTTCCGCCGCTGCCCCTATGCCATGCGGGCGCGGCTGGCGCTGGTGGTCAGCGGCACGCGCTGCACGCTGCGCGAAGTGAAGCTTTCGGCCAAGCCGCAGGCCATGCTGGACGCCTCGCCCAAGGGGACGGTGCCGGTGCTGGTGCTGCCGGACGGCACGGTAATCGACGAAAGCCTGGATATCATGCGCTGGGCGCTGGCCCGGTCCGATCCGGAACACTGGCTTGGCGGTGAGGACGCGGCGCTGATCGCTCGCAATGATGGCCCGTTCAAGCAGGATCTCGATCGGTACAAATACCCAGACCGGCATGGCAGCGATCCCTTGCACCACCGCGCGTCAGGCCTTGAATTCCTGCGCGAACTCGACGCCCGCCTGGCCCGATCCGCCCAGCTTTGCGGGCCGCAGCGGAGCATGACGGATGCGGCGATCATGCCCTTCGTGCGCCAGTTCGCCGCAGTCGATGCGGACTGGTTCGCCGGGCTGGACCTGCCGCACCTGAAAGCGTGGCTGGCCGATCATTTGGACTCCGACCTTTTCGGGCGGATCATGCAGCGCCATGCCCCTTGGCGCGAAGGGGATGCGTCGATCGCGTTGATCTGAGCCCTTCGAGGCAGCGATATCGCCGAACCGGCTTGATTTGTTCCGCCGCTTTGCCCGAAGACAGGCTTCACCCGCAGGGAATGCGCCAGATGACTGCTCCGACAACCCGCCTGCCATCGGTCGATGCCGTGTTGCGCGCCGCTCCGCTTGCTGCGGCGCAGGTGGAGCATGGCGCCGTGGCGGTGACCGATGCGGTGCGCGCGGTGCTGGCGCGTTTGCGCGAAAACCGCTCGGCCGCAGCCATTCCGGACATGGAAAACATTTCCGCATTGGTCCGGGCGCGGCTTGATGAGCAGGCGGCTTCGGCCATGCGGCGCGTGTTCAACCTCACCGGCACGGTGCTGCACACCAATCTGGGCCGCGCAGTCCTGTCGGAGCAGGCTGTCGCCGCTGCGGCGCAGGCCATGCGCCACCCCTGCGCGCTCGAATTCGATCTTGCCAGCGGTGGCCGGGGGGATCGCGACACCGTTGTCGAGGCTTTGTTGTGCGAGCTGACTGGGGCGGAAGCGGCAACTGTGGTGAACAACAACGCAGCCGCCGTTCTGCTGGTGCTGGCGGCGCTGGCGGCGCGGCGAGAAGTTATCGTCAGCCGGGGCGAACTGGTGGAAATCGGCGGCGCTTTCCGCGTGCCCGACGTGATGCGCGCGGCGAACGCGAAGCTGGTGGAGGTTGGCACCACCAACCGCACCCACGCGCGCGACTATGTGGGCGCCATCGGGCCGAAGACGGCGGCCGTGATGAAGGTTCACGCCAGCAATTACCGCATCACCGGCTTCACCGCCGAAGTGGCGCAGGCGGAACTGGCGCGGATCGCGAAGGACGCGGGCCTGCCCTTTATCGAAGACCTTGGCGCGGGCAGCCTGATCGACATGGCGGCGCTTGGCCTGCCGAAAGAGCCGGTGGTGCGCGATTGCATTGCCGCTGGCGTTGATGTCGTCACCTTCAGCGGCGACAAGCTGCTGGGCGGGCCGCAGGCCGGGCTGATCGTCGGGCGCAAGGATCTGATCGCCCGGATACGCAAGCATCCGCTGAAGCGCGCCCTGCGTGTGTCCAAGTTGACCCTCGCCGCGCTTGAGGCCACGCTGCTTGCCTATCGCAAGCCCGATCTTCTGGCGCGAGACCTGCCAACCCTGCGCCACTTGCTGCGTCCGCTGGACGAGTTGAACGCGCTGGGTGCGCGGATCGCGCCGCCGATCGCGCGCTGGCTGGGAGACCTATGGGAGGTTGCGGTCGTCCCCAGTGCGGCGCAGGCCGGCAGCGGATCGCTGCCCGATCAGGCGATCCCGTCCTGCGCGGTGGCGCTGCACCCGCGTTCCGCTTCCGGCAAGGCGCTTGGCGCCCTCGCCGAGCGGCTGCGTGGCCTGCCGGTGCCGGTCATCGGCCGCATTCACGATGGCGCGCTGCTGCTCGATCTGCGCTGCCTTGAAGACGAAGCGGGCTTCATCGCCCAACTGGAGACGGTGTAATGTCCGAGGAACCGCGCCTGACGACGCTCAGCCACGGCGGCGGTTGTGGTTGCAAGATCGCGCCGGGCGTTCTGTCGGAAATGCTCAAGGGCACGGCGGGCCTGCCGGTGCCGCCCGAATTGCTCGTGGGTATCGAGACGAGCGACGATGCCGCGGTTTACAGGCTTTCGGACGATCTTGCCCTGGTGGCGACCACCGATTTCTTCATGCCCATCGTCGATGATCCGCACGATTTCGGGCGCATCGCCGCCACCAATGCGATCAGCGATGTCTATGCCATGGGCGCCCGGCCTATCATGGCGCTGGCGCTGGTCGGCATGCCGATCAACGTGCTGTCGCCGGCAACCATCGGCCGGATTCTGGAAGGCGGCGCGGCGGCGGCGAGGGACGCCGGCATTCCCATCGCGGGCGGCCATTCCATCGATTCGGTCGAGGCAATCTACGGGCTTGTCGCTCTGGGCGTGGTTCACCCGGATCGCGTGCGCACCAATCGCGGGGCGCAGGCGGGAGACGTGCTGGTCCTGGGCAAGCCGATTGGCGTCGGCGTCTATTCCGCCGCGCTGAAAAAGGGCGCGCTGGACGCAGGCGGCTATCAGGCGATGCTGGACTGCACCACGCGGCTCAACACGCCGGGGCCGGACCTTGCAGCCATCGCCGGGGTTCATGCCATGACCGACGTCACCGGCTTCGGCCTCGCCGGTCACGCGCTGGAAATGGCGTGGGGCAGTGGCTGCGCCATCGCCATTGACTGGGCAGAGGTGCCGCTGCTCGGCGCGGCGCGCCATCTGGCCGAACAAGGCATGGTCACCGGCGCATCGGGCCGCAACTGGGCGAGTTATGGCGATGCGGTCCACCTGCCGCCGGGCTTCGCCGATTCCGACCGTGCCCTGCTCACCGACCCGCAGACCTCGGGCGGTCTGCTGGTATCCTGCGCGCCCGAGGCGGTGGAGGCGGTCTTGGCCTGCTTTGCCGCCCACGGCTTTGCCGAAGCCGCCGTGATTGGCGCCGCCGCGCCCGGACCGGCAGGGCAGGTCATCCTGCGCTGAGGCCGATCACCGGCAGGCTGTCGTTTTCGAGCCGGCGGTATCCCTGCGGCCCCGTGCCGGGTCGCGGTTCAGCTCAGGCAGCCGCAGGGAACATAGCCGGGTGTGAAGTTCACCGAGATGCCGCCGGGTGCCCAGGTTCCGCCGCCGGCGTATTTTTCGTTGAAGCTGTGGCGGTTGGCCGAGCAGAACTTTGGCCCGCGGGCATAAATCACCATGTCCGATGAGCGTTCGATGGGAATGCCGGTCAGTTCGTTGCGCTCGATCTTGAATTCGCCGCTGACTCCGGTGGCCTTTACCGGCGTCATGTCGGGCCAGTCCCAGAATTGCCTGGCGTGGGCCAGTGCGCGGGCTTCCAGCGCGGGGCTGCTCGCCGCGCCGCGTCCGGGGCCGCAGACGCCGGGGTTGCCGGCCTTGAAGATGCCCGCCGGCACGGTGAGGTTGAAGGTGCCGCTGGCGACGACCCCGGCAGAGATCGGCCCGTTCTTTTCGGTGTTGGTCTTGGCGACCAGTTCCATCTTCACGACATGCCTGCCCGGCGCCAGCAGCCCGGCCGAGGTCGCACGCGACAGCATTTCGAGGAAGGCGTCCGATCCCGGCGTGCGCTGCGCGTTGCCGGGGTTGATGAACTGGCCGCGCCAGGTGGTCCATGTCTCGTGATCGCGGCGGTTGCCCCAGGGGAAAATCGTCGTGTCGAAGCTCTGCCCGGCGATGGTGAAGCGCGCGGTGTAGTGCACGCCATCGGCATAGACCTGCCCCGCCGCCATGCCGTTCGCGGCGGCAATGGCGTTGACGGCGGATCGCTGGGTGAACACGCGGAAGTACATGGGCTGGCCCAGCGTGAAGTCGCTGGCGATATCGCCTTCGGTGATCGCGCCGATGGTCGTGTCGCTGCGGGTGAAGACGATCTGGTTCTGATGCGCGGCGTGGACGGCGTTGTGCACGCCCTGATCGGCGATCTGGGCGCCGCCGCCGGCCTTCGTCGTGGTTGTCCCAGCCGGCGTAGTGGATGGCCGCGCCGGAATGGGCAGGGCGCCGCGTGCGCGTTGCAGCCGCTCCAGCGGGTTGGCGCTGACCATGGTCGCCAGGCCGAAACCGGCGACAAGGGCAGAAAGCGGAAGGATCAGGTGACGGCGCATGGCAGGCTTCCTCTTGGCAGGTTGCGCGCAGCTTGCGGCCCCGGCGGCACGTGGACTATCCCCCCAGATCGAGGGGTTGGGCGCGGCGCGCGATCGTGCTGGTTCGCCGGGCCATGGCCAAGGATCGCAAGCCACCGCACGTTGACGGGCAGGGTCGCACCTGGTTGCCATTGGCCGAGGATCACGCGCTGCGTCCGGCGCTGGGCGCCGTCGAAGTGCGGCCGGAACGGCGGCGCTGGATGGCCGCGCCGGAATTTTCACGCCAGCGCTTCGAAGCCCGGCCTGCCATCAAGCCTGTCGGTTTCTGGAGCGCGCTGCGCATCCTGCTGCGCCACGCCCTCCAGCCGCGCGACGATGTGGCCGAGCGGTTGAACGATATCGAGGGGCTGATCCTTGGCGGCCATAATGCCCACGCCGCCCAGCACATTTCGCGGCTGCGGGAGGATCATCCCGATGATGCCACGCTGGCCCGCCTGTTCGGGCTGATGAGCCTCAACCACTATGATCTGGGGGAAGAGGACTTTGCGCTGTTCCTGCATGAATTCGCGCTGCGCTGCGGATCAGCCCACCCGGCGATGATCGAGATTTTCGGTGAGGACGTGCCCGATCGCTGGGCAGATTCGCCTGAGGATTGAGCGCCCCTTATCCCCCCATCTGGCGGGGATGAAACCGGGGCGCTGCCGTGGTCTGTTCATCTGAGAGACAGGAAAGGTAACGGGCATGGGTTGGTTCAGCACGGTGTTCGGCGGTGGCTCGCCTGAGGAAAAGGCGGCGAAAGCGGCTGCAAAGGCAGAGGCGCGAGCGCGGCAGGACGCCGAACGCGCGGCGGAAAAGGCCGGGCAGATGAACCGGCTGTTCGAAACAGCCATGGGCAAGGACGCCGCCAATTGCAGCTGCGACGCGCGCCAGAAGGCCGCCATCAAGCTGGTGGTGAACGGAGAAACGGCGCTTGGCCGTGAAGCCTGGCTTTCAATCTCGCGCGACCATCCCGGCGAGCTTGCCCTTGCGCTGGAGCAGGTCGGAGTCTGCTATCACCTTGAGAAGGATTACCGCGCGGCGCTGGAGAATTACGAGGCGGCGATCCGTGTCGGCGCCAATGCCGATCACCTGTCCGACAACATCAACGAAGCGCGAAAAGGGCTGGCATCGCTTGGCTGACCTGTGGCGGCGACTGATGCAGAAGGTGGGGTGGAAGATGTTGGACGTGACGGGTAGTGTGGACGTGATGAGCGAAGCGGAACCCCAGCAGCCCGAAGTGAAGCCGCAGCACCCGGCGCGCGCCATCGTGGTGGAAGACGATGATCGCCTGCGTCGCTATGCCGCCGATGTCTTCGCCGCCGCTCCCGATATCGAGGTGGTCGGCGATGCCGCGAACCTTGCCGATGCCCTGCCGCTGGTTGACCTGATGCCCGACATCGCCTTGCTGGATCTGGGCCTGCCCGATGGCAGCGGCGCCAGCCTGATCGAGGCGATCCGCGCCACAGTGCCGGCCTGCAAGGTGCTGGTCTTTACCGTGTTTGAGGACAAGGCGAGCGTGCTTGGCACGCTGAAGGCGGGGGCCGATGGCTATATCCTCAAGGATACCACGGCTGACATGCTTCTGGCCCACGTTCGCGCCACGCTGGCCGGGGAAACGCCGATCAGCGCCCGCGCCGCCAGCCACCTTCTCACCCTCGTGCGGGACGAGCCCGTGGCGGAAGAACCCGTCAGCCCCGATGCGCCGCACCTCTCCCCGCGTGAACGCGAACTGCTGGAATATCTGGCGCGCGGCCTAAGCCGCAAGGAAGCCGCGCGGATCATGAACCTGTCCCCCTATACGGTGGCCGAATATGTTCAGGGCATTTACCGCAAGCTGCAGGTTCGCTCGCGCGGCGAGGCGGTGTTCGAAGCGATCCAGGCGAAGCTGATCCGCGTCGACCGCCCCTGATTCCTGCGCCGCCCATGGCGCTGAATTTCTGATTTTGCGTAAAGGCTTGCCGCCGACCCCCTCCTCTGGGGGGATAGGATCGCACCGCCACGGGTGAGACTGAGGCCCGGTCAATCTGGACCAGAAAGGGCCTGTCATGTCTGCCGTTCGTCTTCGCAAAACCCGCAAGCTTGTCCGTGGCCTTGGCCTCATGGCCTCCGCCTCGCTCATGTCGATGTTGATGGCGGGAGCGGCGCAGGCGGCCTGTTCGGCCACCCCCTCGCAGCCGCTGAACGGGATCACGACCAACAATTCGCAGGTCGATTGTTCCGGCGTGACGAGCGGCGCGACGATCACCGCCAACGCCAACAACGTGCTGGTTTCAGTGCGGCTTTTCGGCACGCAGCTGAACAACAGCACGGTCACCGTCAACGGCACCAATGACACCATCGAGGTTCGCCAGTCGGCGACCACGAGCAACACCAGTTTCTCAGCCACCGGCACGAATGCGAGCGTCCAGTTCGTCGATACGGTGAACTCCTTCGTCACGGTAAACGTCAGCGGCGCGGATTCGGCGTTCCGCATCAATGCCGGGGCCATTACCTCGGCCAATCAGGGCAGCATCGCGCTGTCCGGGCCGGCGGGTTCGACCAGCACCTTCGGCCTCGCCGGGCAGCTGTACGGCGCGAGTGTGGCGGGATCGGCCTATCTTGTGCGCGGGACCACCGGCAACCAGAGCTTCGAACTGCGCACCGGCAGCACGCTGGGCGTGCAGGCCGATGGCCGGGCGATCGACGGCGGCGCGGGGGATGATAGCTTCCTGATCGAAGACGGCGCCTTCATCAGCGGCGGCACGTCGAACAACATCGTGTTCAACGGCGGTGCTGACAACGACACGATGACCATCCTTGGATCGGGGACGTCAAATTACAACTCGATCAACCTTGAAACGCTGGTGCTTGATCCGGGCGCGGGTGGGCTGCGCATCCTGAACGGCTCGCATGGCGACGTTTCGCAGCTTCATGTGGATAGCGGCACCGTCAACGTCACGAACCTTGCCGCCCTTGGCCAGACGAACAGCACCGTGCTGGTTGCGCAGGGCGCCTCGCTGGAACTGAACATCAACGGTATCAGCACGTTCAACCAGAGCTTTTCCGGCACGGGAACGATCCGGCAGCTGGACGGGGTGAATATCCTGGCCGGCAACAGTTCGGGATTTTCTGGCACCTATGTCATCGATTTCAACCGCACCATCCTGGGAAGCAGCAATGCGCTGGGCACGGCCGGCATCATCAACAATAGCCTGCTGTTCTTCAGCGATTTCGCGGTTGCCAACGATATCAGCGGCACCGGACAGGTGGTCCACAACGGGCCGGGGATCGGCACGCTGAGCGGCACCAACAGCTTTACCGGGGATCTCGGCATCCTCAGCGGCGGCATCCGGCTGACCAATGTCAACGCGGGCGGGTCCGGCAATACCATTCGCGCCATGAACCCCGGCACCTTCGGGCTGGAACTGGACATCGCCGCCGATGGCACGCTGTCCAACA
>JBJTLW010000180.1:0-34514 GCA_046063225.1 Novosphingobium sp.
CTTGCCTGCCGAACATGCTTAAGCGGCCATTAGGTACTGGCGCCGCAACGCCGACGCCGGATGTGGTGCGGACGGTGGGACTCGAACCCACACGATCAAGGATCAGGGGATTTTAAGTCCCCGGCGTCTACCATTCCGCCACGTCCGCGCACGGCGGCCTCCATAGGCTGCGCGGCGCAGGCTTTCCAGCCCTGCGAACAGGGGCGTGGAGGGCAAACGGTGGGGACGGCGAATCAGCGCACGTTGAGACGTGCGCGCATTTCCTTGCCCGGTTTGAAATAGGGGACCTTCTTGCCCGGAACGCTGACCGATTCGCCGGTGCGCGGGTTGCGGCCGGTGCGGGCTTCGCGTTCGCGGGTGGAAAAGGCGCCGAAGCCGCGCAGTTCCACGCGTCCGCCCTTGGCCAGCCGTTCGCTGATCTCATCAAAGAAGATGTCGACAACGCGCTCGACTTCTTCGGCGCGAAGTTCGGGGTTCTCGCGGGCAAGAGCCAGCAGCAGCTCGGAACGGATCATGGTCACTCCCATTGCCGCCTCGCGCGGCATTATCCAGTTCCAGGTCGCGACCCCCCGCGACCGAGGGACCTGAAAAACGTAGTTATACTCTGCCAGAAACCGGACCGTAGCGCAATTGCTTCATTGCGGTTTCCGGCAACCGGCAATCACGCCTTTTCAAGCAGCTCTGCCGGTTCCAGGCCGAGCATGCGCATGCGGTTGACGATGGCCGGCCACTCCTGCGTGACGAACTGCTCGCGCTCCTTGCGGCGGAGCTGATCGGCTGCGCCCTTGGCCACGTACATGCCGACGCCGCGCTGCACTTCGACCAGCCCTTCCAGCTGGAACAGCTGATAGGCTTTCGCCACGGTAAGCGGGTTGGCACCCTGATCGGCGGCGAAGGCCCGCACCGATGGCAGCATCGCACCTTCGGGATAGGTCCCGTCGATAATCGAAGCCGCGATCAGGTCGCGGAGCTTGAGATAGACTGGCTGGCTGTTCTGGCTCATCACTGCCTCAGTGCCATAATACAGCGCTTCAGGCAAGGCGGAGTCCCGCAGAAAAGTGGTTTCTTTGGCAATTAGTTTCTTCCAAAAGCCCGAATTCCCGCTAGGGTGCCCGGGAAGAACACGGGGAGCGTCAGGGCTTGCAGGGCGCCCCTATCATTGAGTGAGGACTGGATGAGCAATCAGTTTGACGACGCCGCGGCTGAACCCGGCGCGATCCCGGGGGATATTGTCGCTGCAACTTCAGGGAACAGTGGCTGGTTCGGCCACCCGCCGCAGCTGAAACGCCTGTTCACCACGGAAATGTGGGAACGCTTCGGTTATTACGGCATGCGGGCGATCCTGACGCTCTACCTCGTCAACCATTTCATGTTCGAAGATACGACCAGCACCGCCATCTACGGCGGCTTCACGGCGTTGGTCTATCTCACACCGCTGATCGGCGGGCTCATCGCCGACCGTCAGCTAGGCTCCAAACGGTCGGTGAAATTCGGGGCGATCCTTATGGCGATCGGCTATTTCACCCTGTGCTTCGGCGGCGAGGCGGCCAAGCCGAACGCCACGATCGAGGGCCAGAAGTACGAAGTCACCATTGAAAAGGTGGGGTCCGACAAGGTCCGCTCGATCCAGGTCGATGGGCAGAAGCTGGTCATCAAGGGCAACGACGACAAATCGGTTTCGCTGCTTGGCGCCGACGGCCAGGAAGTCCGAAAGATCGAAGCCGGCAAGTTCGAATCCGATGCCGAGCGTTCGCCGCTGTTCGTCGCCATCATGCTTATCGGCCTGGCCACGGTCACCATCGGCAACGGCTTTTTCAAGCCCAACATCTCCACCATCGTCGGCTCGCTCTATGCCGATGGCGACCGTCGGCGCGATGCCGGCTTCACCATCTTCTACATGGGCATCAACCTGGGTTCGCTGATCTCGCAGTTCTTCTGTCCGATCCTTGCCGATTCGGTCGGCTGGTGGGCAGGCTTCGGCCTTGCCGCAATCGGCATGACCTGTTCGTGGCTGCTGTTCCAGTTCGATGGCGGACGGCTTGACGGCTATGGCGATCGCCCGGCCGGCGCCGATGCCGGCAAGGACTGGCTGGTCTATGGCGGCGCCATCGTGGCCATCCCGCTGGTCTGGTTCCTGTTCACCAACCTGATGACCTATGTCGCGCCCGAGGCCGGATCGGGCCTGATCGGCTACTTCATGGGCTTGCCGATCATGGGCAAGATGATGTTCGGCACGTTCCTTGTCGCGCTTCCCGCGATCCTGATCTGGTCGTGGTTTGCCGGTGACCGCAAGGAGTTCGAAATGATGGTCGCGGCCATCGTGCTCATCGTATTCAACGTGGTGTTCTGGACCCTGTTCGAACAGGCCGGATCTTCGCTCACGCTGTTTGCCGAACGCAACACCGTGCTGGAAATCGGCTGGACGGCCCCGCTCTTCGCGATGTTCCGCGCCGCGCCTGTCACCTACTACCTGTTCTTTGCCGCACTGATCGGCGGCACCGCCTGGCTGGCCTGGTGGTTCTTCTCGAGCGGCGAGAACGCGGCAACGCGCAAGTCGATGGGCACGGCCTTCGCCGTTGTCGGCGCGCTGACCATGGCCGGCATGCACTATGCCCGCCTGCAGGGCTTCGGCAGCGAAGCGGTCTATGTCATGCCCGCCGGCCAGACGCAGATCTTCAACGCGCTGTTCATCGTCATCCTCGCCCCGATCTTCTCGATGATGTGGAACGCACTGGCACGGCGCGGGATGGAACCGTCGATCCCGGTCAAGTTCGGCATCGCGCTGATGGGGGTCGGCCTTGGCTTCCTGCTGCTGGTCTGGGGGGCGCAGTTCGCCGACAGCCAGTTCCAGGTCGGCATGGTCTGGCTCGCCGGGCTCTACCTGATCCACTCGATTGCCGAACTGTGCATCTCGCCGGTCGGCCTGTCGATGATCACCAAGCTGTCGATCGCCCGGATCGTTGGCCTGATGATGGGCACCTGGTTCCTGTCTATCGCCATTGCGCAGTACGTCGCGGGCATCGTCGCGGGTGAGGCCAGCGTCGAAACGGTGGGCGGACAGGTGACCAACCTCAAGGTCAGCCTCGACACCTATGTCAGCGTCTTCACCACGATCAGCCTGTGGGCGATCGGCTTTGGTGTTGCGCTGCTGGTCATTTCGTGGCCGCTGAAGCGCCTGATGCACGGGGTGAAGTAAGGATGCGCGCCGGGATGCAAAAAGCTCTTCTGGGCGCGGCCGCGCTCGCTTTGATCACGCCCGTCAGCGGCGGCGCGAAGGACAAGGGGAAGGACAAGCCGGCGGCTGCGTCGCCGGCGGTGACCTTCAACAAGAACCCCTATCCTTCCACCTACAAGCCCTATCCGGGCCAGCCGACGCTGGTGACCAACGCGACCGTCTTCGATGGTGAGGGGCGACGGTTTGACAATGCCAGCGTCGAATTTCGCGACGGCAAGCTGGTGGCGATCCACACCGGTAAGGTGGAAGCGTCCGCCGGCACCCAGGTGATCGACGGCACGGGCAAGTTCATCACGCCGGGCATTATCGACATTCACAGCCACCTTGGCGACTATCCGTCTCCCGCCATCCAGGGCCTGTCGGACGGCAACGAAGCCACCGCGCCGACCACGGCTGAAGTCTGGGCCGAACATTCGGTCTGGCCGCAAGACCCGGGCTTTTCCCGCGCGCTGGCCAATGGCGGCATCACCAGCCTGCAGATCCTGCCCGGATCGGCCAACCTGATGGGCGGCCGCTCGGTCGTGCTCAAGAACGTCAATTCGCGCACGATGCAGGGCATGAAATTTCCCGGTGCGCCCTATGGCCTGAAGATGGCCTGCGGTGAAAATCCCAAGCGAGTCTATGGCGAAAAGGGCCGCATGCCTTCCACCCGCATGGGCAACATGGCGGTCAACCGTGCCACCTGGATCAAGGCGACCGAATACCGCCGCAAGCGCGACGCCGGAAAGCTGGAAACCCGCGACCTCGCGATGGAAACGCTAGCCGGCGTGCTGGACGGCGAAATCCTGATCCAGAACCATTGCTACCGCGCCGATGAAATGGCGCTCGTCCTCGATATGGCGAAGGAGTTCGGCTACAAGGTCAGCGCCTTCCACCATGCGGTCGAAAGCTACAAGATCGGCGATCTGCTGAAGGCCAACGGCACCTGCAGCGCCGTCTGGGCGGACTGGTGGGGCTTCAAGATGGAAGCCTATGACGCCATCCCGGAAAACGCCGCGCTGCTGCATAAGGCTGGCGCCTGTGTGGTGATCCATTCGGACGATGAAAACGGTATCCAGCGGCTCAACCAGGAAGCCGCCAAGGTGCAGGGCGATGCCAGGCGCGCCGGCATCGCCATCAGCGACGAGGAAGTGATCCGCTGGCTGACGCTGAACCCGGCGGCGGCCATGGGCATCGACAAGATGACCGGCAGTCTCACCGCCGGCAAGATGGCCGACGTGGTGCTGTGGAACGCCCATCCGCTCAGCACCTATGCCCGGCCCGACAAGGTATGGATCGATGGCGCGCTGATGTTCGATTCCGCCGATCCCAAACGCCGCCCGGTCAGCGATTTCGAGCTTGGCCAGCCCGGTGAAGGAGACGTGAAATGAAGGCGCCGATCATCTTGCTTGCCGGCGCCGCATTTGCCGCTTTGTCGTCGGTCCAGGCCGAGGCAACGGTCGTGACTCCGATTCTCGTCTGTGACCGGGACAAGAATAGCCAGCCGGTGCATTGTCGGGACCTCCGGTCTGAGGGTGAGAAGTACACGGCGGTTATCAACGGCCGGGTTGTGGTTGGCGATGGCATGCCAGCCATTCCCAAGGCCACGGTCCTGATGCGCGAAGGCAAGATTGTGGCGGTTGGTGCCAACGTCCCGATCCCCGACTTCGCAAGGGTGATCGACGCAGGCGGTAAATACGTCACCCCAGGCATCGTCGTTGCCGTGACCGACCTTGGCCTCGTCGATGTCGAATCGGACGACACCAGCAACGATACTGGTGCGAACCGCGCCCCCTTCGGTGCCTCGCTAGACTATGCCGCCGCGATCAATCCGCTGGCCCAGCCGATTGCCATCAGCCGCGCCGCCGGGGTCACCCGTGCTGCGGTAATCGGCGGCGCGACCAGTTCGATCTTCGCAGGACAGGGCGCAGTGATCGATCTGGGCGCAGACATGGACGCCGTGGTCCAGCCACGCGCCTTCCAGTATGTCGAACTGGGCGAGGACGGGGGCCGTATTGCCGGTGGCAGCCGCGTGGCGGCCCATGCCGCGCTGCGCAATGCCCTGGCCGAAGCGCGCGATCTTGCCCGCCGCCACGGCACCCAGGTTGGCGCGGCAGACATGCGGCTGATCCCGACCAGCCCGGAACGGCCCGGCGACGCGCTGCTCAACCGCTTCGATGCCGCCGCGCTGGTGCCGGTGGTGAACGGTCTTCAGCCGCTCTACGTGCGGGCCGAACGCGCGGCAGACATTCGCGCGGCGCTGGCACTGAAAACGGATTTTCCGCTGCTCAGGCTGGTGATCGTGGGAGCAACCGAAGGCTGGATGGTGGCCGGCGAGCTGGCCCGTGCGCGGGTGCCCGTCATCGCCAAGCCGCTGAACGACCTGCCGAGCGATTTCGAACACTTGGCCGCCACCCAGTCCAACGTCGGGCGCATGTCCGCCGCCGGGGTGCATGTTTCGCTGGGCGCCTTTGCCGATCAGCCGCGCCACGCCACGCAGTACGCCGGAAACCTCGTCGCACTCACCCGCGTACCGCGTGCCAGCGGCCTGACCTGGGACAAGGCGATGGCGTCGATCACCTCAGCCCCGGCCGATGCTATGGGCATGGGTGACCGTTTCGGCAGCCTCAAGCCGGGCCGGGCGGGCGATCTGGTGATCTGGGACGGCGACCCGCTGGAAATGACCAGCGGCGTGGTCTCGGTCTTCATCGACGGGGTGGAACAGCCGCTCGAAAACCACCAGAGCCGCCTGCGTGACCGCTACAAGACCCCGCAGGAAGGGGCGCTGCC
This sequence comes from Novosphingobium sp., assembly GCA_046063225.1. Taxonomy (GTDB): domain Bacteria; phylum Pseudomonadota; class Alphaproteobacteria; order Sphingomonadales; family Sphingomonadaceae; genus Novosphingobium. The sequence continues at coordinate 6,005 of JBJTLW010000180.1, forward strand.
CAAGGCCTATGACTGGTAGGGAATGATCGGCGGGGTCGGGCGTTCAGGCCCGAACTTCGCCCACTCCCGCATCGTTCCAGCGCAGCGCCTTCAGCACCGTTTCGACGATGTTCGGCGCGTTCAGCCCGGCTTCGTCGTACTGCTTTTCAGGCGAATCCTGATCCTGGAAGACGTCGGGCAGGCGCAGGGTGCGGATCTTCAGGCCGTTGTCGAGGATGCCGGCATCGCTCGCCATGGTGAGCACATGCGCACCAAGGCCGCCAATCGCGCCTTCTTCCACCGTCACGATCACTTCGTGCGTCGCCATCAGCTTGCGGATCAGGTCTTCGTCCAGCGGCTTGGCGAAGCGCAGGTCGGCGACCGTGGTCGATAGGCCCTTGGCCTCAAGCAGGTCCGCGGCCTTGAGGCTTTCGGCCAGACGCGTGCCGAGCGAGAGCAGGGCGATCTTGCTGCCCTGGCGCACGATCCGGCCCTTGCCGATGTCCAGCTTCTCGGGAACCGCCGGAAGCGGCACGCCGACGCCGTTGCCGCGCGGATAGCGGAAGGCGATGGGGCCATCGTCATAGAGCGCGGCGGTGTGCGTCATGTGCACCAGTTCCGCTTCATCCGCCGCCGCCATGACGACCATGTTCGGCAGGGTGGCGAGGTAGGTGATGTCGAACGATCCGGCATGGGTCGCGCCGTCCGCGCCGACCAGACCGGCGCGGTCGATGGCGAAGCGAACCGGCAGGTTCTGGATCGCCACATCGTGCACCACCTGATCATAGGCGCGCTGCAGGAAGGTCGAATAGATGGCCGCAAAAGGCCGCATTCCCTGCGCGGCAAGGCCGGCGGCAAAGGTGACCGCGTGCTGTTCGGCAATGCCGACGTCGAAGTAACGGTCGGGATAGGCAGTCTCGAACTTGTCGAGCCCGGTGCCGCTGGGCATGGCTGCCGTGATCGCGCAGATCGTGGGATCGCGCGTCGCCTCGGCCAGCAGGGCATTGGCGAAGACGCCGGTGTAGCTGGGCGGGCCGCCCGCGCTTTTCACCTGTTCGCCGGTGATGACATCAAATTTCTGGACGCCGTGATACTTGTCCGCCGCCGCTTCGGCCGGGCCATAGCCCTTGCCCTTTTGCGTGACGACATGGACGAGGCACGGCCCCTCGGCGGCATCGCGCACGTTCTCGAGGATCGGCACCAGTTGTTCGAGATTATGGCCGTCGATCGGGCCGACGTAGTACATGCCCAGTTCTTCGAACAGGGTGCCGCCGGTCAGCCAGCCGCGCGTGAATTCATCGGTCTTGCGCGCCGCCTTGTGCAGCGGTTCGGGCAGTCGGCGCGAGATGCGCCGCGCAATGTCACGCACGCGCAGGAACGGACGCGAGGAGACCAGCCGGGCAAGATAGGCCGAAAGCCCGCCCACCGGCGGCGCAATCGACATGTCGTTATCGTTGAGGATGACGATCAGCCGGTTACCCGCCTGCTTAGCGTTGTTCATCGCCTCATAGGCCATGCCCGCGCTCATCGCGCCGTCGCCGATGACGGCGATGCCACGCCCCGGCGTGCCCGCCAGCTTGTTGGCGACGGCAAAGCCGAGCGCTGCCGAGATGGAGGTGGACGAATGTGCCGTGCCGAACGGATCGTATTCGCTTTCGCTGCGCTTGGTGAAACCCGAAAGCCCGCCGCCCTGCCGGATCGTGCGGATGCGATCGCGCCGGCCGGTGAGGATCTTGTGCGGATAGGCCTGGTGGCCCACGTCCCAGATCAGGCGATCGTCAGGCGTATTGAACACGTAATGGATCGCCACGGTCAGTTCGACCACGCCCAGGCCCGAGCCAAGGTGTCCGCCGGTCTGGCCGACGGCAGAGATCATTTCGGCGCGCAATTCGTCTGCCAATTGTCGCAATTGGGCAGGGTCAAGCTTGCGAAGTTCGTCGGGCGTACCGACATTGTCGAGAAGTGGTGTGGCCGGAGTGGCGGTCATGCGCTTGGCCTTACAACTATATTCCGGCACTGTCGATTGACTGCCTTGATCAAGGACCTTCCCAAATGACCATTCCCGCCGCCTCTGCCCCGCTGTGCTTCGTGCTGACCGCCGATCGGGCGCGCTCCAAGCCGTTCTACACCGATGTGCTGGGCCTGAAACTGCTGGGCGAGGACGACCACGCGGTTACCTTCGACATCGGCAACCGCACCCCGATGCGGCTGACCGACCTTCCGGGCCACAAGGCCACCGGGCACACGGTGCTGGGCTGGCACGTGGCCGACCTGCGCGCCGTCATGGCGGATTTGAAGGCCAAGGGCGTGACGTTTCACACCTTCGAAGGATTCGGTCAGGACGAGGACGGCGTCTGGCAGGCCCCCGGCGGCGGCGCAAAGATTGCCTGGTTCTCCGACCCGGACGGCAATGGCCTGAGCCTGACGCAGTTCGGCTAGTTCAGGCGTCTTCGCTGCAATCGGCGCAGATGCCGCGCACTTCCACCACGGGGCGGATTTCGTTGAAACCCGCCGCCTTGGCCGCTTCGACGAGCGCGCCGGTGAGTCGGTCGTCATCGTTGTGCACGGCGCGGCCGCACGAATCGCAGATCAGGAAGATGCAGTCGTGCCGGCAACCGGGGTGGCTGTTGGCAACATAGGCGTTGGCGCTTTCCACCCGGCGGGCAAGGTTGGTGCGCACGAACAGGTCAAGGATGCGGTAGACGGAGTTTGCCGCCACCCGCTTGCCGCGCAGCTTCGATACGTCTTCCGCCACGTCATAAGCCGATGCCGGGCGATCGCGGTTGGCCAGTGCGGTGAACACGTCGGACCGCATGTCGGTCCACTGTTCCCCGGCGTTTTCGAGCGCCTTCTGCGCTTCGCTGGCAAGCGACTCTCCGGCGTGTTCGTGGTGATGATGATGACCGCTCATGCGCACCGATATAGGGCGTGATCAGCCCGTGGTGAAGCTCGGCTTGTAAAGCGCGGGGAAAAGCCGCTTCAGCGCGGCCACCTTCGGCACGTCCCAATAGGTGATATAGGGGTGCTGCGGGTTCTTCAGCGCGAAATCCTGATGATAGGTCTCGGCCGGGAAAAAGCCCTTGTTCGGCTCGATCCGGGTGACGATGGGCGCTTTCCACACGCCCGATGCCTTCATCTGCGCGAGATAGGCGGCGGCAACGGCGCGCTGCTCTTCGCTTTGCGGCACCAGCGCCGAGCGGTACTGGGTTCCGGTGTCCGGCCCCTGCCGGTTGAGCTGGGTCGGATCGGCGATCACCGAAAAGAACACCTGCAGCAGCTGATCATAGCGCACCTGCGCCGGATCGTAGGTCACGCGCACCGATTCGGCGTGGCCCGTCGTACCGCTGGAAATCCGATCATAAGAGGCGGTTGCCTTCGTACCGCCCTGATAGCCGGAAACGACGCTGGTCACGCCCTTCATGTGGCTGAAAACCGCTTCGTTGCCCCAGAAGCAGCCGCCGGAAAACACCGCGACCTTGAGCCCGGCCGCCTCAGCCGACTTGCGCGCAGCGACGGGGGCATTGACCACCGTTTCCCGCGCGGAGGCTTCAGTGCCTTGCTGGCAAGCGAAGAGAAGGAGCAGGGCCGGAAGGAGAGCGGCCCGGCAGGTCATGTCAGCGGGTCTGCGCCGCGATTGCCGAAGGCACCACGCCGCCCGAAGGTTCACCCGTTTCCATGGTCAGGAACAGCGCCGCACAGCCCAGCACGAAGCCGATGCCGAAAGAACGCACGAGGTCAGCCTTGAGGAACGACATGAACGAATCGCCTGAGTAGAATTGCGTGTTCGCTGCATGTGCGAACGCGGCTTGCCAAGAAGTGAATAACCGAGTCGCGCCAGCCAGCCTGCGATGAGCCGTTAACCGCGTGCGGTAAGTGGATTTGCGGAAACGGATCAGTGGCGGAAATGGCGCATCCCGGTGAAGACCATGGCAAGTCCCGCCGCATCGGCTGCGTCGATCACTTCCTGATCCCGCATCGAGCCACCGGGCTGGATAACCGCCGTCGCCCCCGCTTCGGCAGCCGCCAGAAGGCCGTCGGCGAAGGGGAAGAAAGCGTCCGAAGCCACGGCCGATCCGACCGCACGGCTGGCGGCCCAACCGTACTTCTCGGCAGCTTCGGCAGCTTTCATCGCGGCGATGCGCGAGCTGTCGCGGCGGTTCATCTGGCCAGCACCGATGCCCGCCGTGATGCCGTCCTTGGCATAGACGATGGCGTTCGACTTGACGTGGCGCGCCACCGTCCAGGCGAAGAGGCAGTCCTTCAGCTCCTGCGCGCTGGGCTGGCGCTTCGTCACGACCTTGAGGTCGGCTTCGCTGATCGCACCGTTATCGCGCGTCTGCACCAGCAGGCCGCCAGTGATCGGCTTGACCGTCAGGCCGCCGCGGCGCGGATCGGGAAGGTCGCCCGTCAGCAGCAGACGCAGGTTCTTCTTCTTCGCGAAGGCGGCAATCGCCTCATCGGTTGCCGAGGGCGCGACAACGACTTCGGTAAAGATTTCGCAGATCGCCTCGGCGGTCGCTCCGTCCAGTTCCGCGTTGACCGCAACGCTGCCGCCGAAGGCCGAAACACTGTCGCACTGCAGCGCGCCGTTCCATGCTTCCAGCAGGCTCGATCCCTGGGCGACGCCGCAGGGGTTGGCATGCTTGACGATGATGACCGCCGGATCCTGCCCCTTGAATTCGGCGCAGAGTTCCAGCGCGGCGTCGGCATCGTTGTAATTGTTGTAGGACAGCTCCTTGCCCTGCAGCTGGCGCGCCTGGGCAATGCCCTTTCCGTGCGGACCCTTCGGGATGTACAGCGCCGCACGCTGGTGCGGGTTTTCGCCGTAGCGCAGCTCTTCCTGGCGCGTGGCGGTGATCGCCAGCATTTCCGGGAACAGTTCCTGCTGGTCGGCAAAGGCGAACCACTGGCTGATCATCGCGTCATAGGCGGCCGTGGCGGCATAGGCCTTGCCCGCGAGTCTGCGGCGGAAATCGTAAGAGGTTGCGCCGTCCTTTGCGTCCAGTTCGGCCTGCAGCGTCGCATAGTCGGCCGGATCGGTGACGATGGTGACATAGGCGTGGTTCTTCGCCGCCGAGCGCACCATGCTGGGGCCGCCGATGTCGATGTTCTCGATCACCTCGTCACGCTCCGCGCCCTTGGCGACGGTGGCTTCGAACGGGTAGAGGTTGACCACGACCAGATCGATGGCGCCGATGGCGTGTTCAGCCATGGCCGCCGCGTGTTCGGCGTTGTCGCGCACGGCCAGCAGGCCGCCGTGCACCTTGGGGTGCAGCGTCTTGACGCGGCCGTCCATCATTTCGGGAAAGCCGGTGAGTTCCGAAATGTCCATCACCGCCAGCCCCGCATCGCGCAGCGCCTTGGCCGTACCGCCGGTCGACACCAGTTCGACGCCGCGCCCAGCGAGCGTCTGGCCCAGTTCCACCAGCCCGGCCTTGTCGGACACCGAAAGCAGCGCCCGGCGGATCGTCACGTCAGTCATCTCGAAAACTACCCCATTTTCTTCAGCAGCCAGGCGAAGTTTCCTCCCCCGCGCGAGGCGAGCCCCTGCACCACAAGCTGCTGGATGGCAACCGGGCGACCATGCCTGTCGGCCCAGAGCGAATCTTCAATCGTCACCTCGCCCCCGCCCGAGCGGAACTGCCAGTAGCTGCCGTCCGGCAGGGCGAGCCCGGCACCCTGCCGGTCTTCGGTGATGCGCGCCTCGATGCCGGCGCCAAGGTGGAAACGGATCGCAAAGGCCACCTTGCCGCGCGCACCCTTGCCCTTCGCGGGCACGAGCAGATCTTCGCCGCGCAGCTCCGTGCCATCGTCTCGCAGGATCAGGATGCGGCGATGGACCAGACCATAGCGCGCGGCGTAGCCATCGTGGCTGGCCTCGATCCGGGTTGCGCCCGATCCGCGTTCGCCTTCCAGCGTGCGGCGTTCGATATCGACCTCGTTCACACCGGTGCCGATCTTGCCGTTGATCAGGACGGCGGTGGAATTGGAATCGTCAAGCACCAGCGTCGAATGGGCTGCCGTGGCGCGAAGCCCGGCATCGAGCCGCGCCGGAATGAGGCCGCCAGCCGCCGCCGCGCCGCCGCAATTGACGATAATGCGGTGCCCGGCATGGCTCAGTTCGAACGCAAGGGTCGATGCGCATCCGGTACGGGCGTGGCGCGCCATGGGCGGCGGAGCCGTATCGAATTGCAGAACGCTCTTGCCGGCGACGGCGCGCTGATAACCCCATTGGCGCACATCGCGCAGCGGGCGGGTGCGCGCACCGCTCGCCTCGATCAGGCGGGCGATCTGGTCTGCGCCCACGGCCCAGCCGCCCTGCCACGATCCAAGCGATCCATCGCCATGAGTCAGCGCCAGCAGCGGCGGCACGAGCATCGCCTGCATGGCGGCAATCGCCTCGGGCGGGTCGCGCCGGACGGCCTTGTAGCAGGCGCTGAGACGCACGAGCAGCTCAATCGCTTCGATCTGCGCCAGCGGGCTGCGCGACAGGACGCCGCCATCATCGCCAACCATCTCGCCCAGCGCGCGAACCATGCCTGCCTCGCCAAACAGGCGGCGCGGCTTGCCATCGGACAGGAGCAGGCCCGCCGCGGTGACCGCCGACCAGCCCGCGAACCGGGCCAACTGGTCCTCGCCGCGCTCGACATGGCGGTCGAGCCAGCGGGCGTGGCCTGTGATGGCCGCCATGGCGCGGGTGCGGAAGTCCTTCGAGCCGGACAGGATCAGCGGCGCATGAACCAGCCAGGACAGCAGACGCGTGCCGGCGCTGTCGATGGTCCAGAGACCGGCCTTACCGGGCTTCTTCGGCTCCTTGGGGTTGGCGTCGAGCCAGGCGCCGAGAATGCGTTCCGCCACCGGAATGCACTGTTCGCGCGGAGCGGCAGCCTCCAGATCGGCCAGCCAGGCAAAGGAATGAACGTACCGCTCCATCGGCGGGACCATCCGGGCAACGCCGCCAAGGTCGGCCTGCGAGACCGGCAGCTTGACGCCGTGCAGCAGGAAATGCCCGGCGCGCAGGGCCGTTCCCGCCACCTTGTCCCCGCCCAGCGGATTGTCAGCCGAAGCGAGCAGCCGTTCGCGCACCGACTTGGCAAAGGGCCGCGCCAGCGCCTGTCCCGGCACGCCAAGCTTGTAGGCAAAGCGTATCAGCCGCTCCCCGGCGCTAAGGCGCGGCGGCGCGAAATCAGCAAGGGCAAGCATCCGGCCCGGCGAAATCACCGCATCGGGGGCCGGCTGCGCCTCGCCATTGATCTCGTCCGTGGCAGCCTTGCCGATCACCAGATCCTCCCGAATGCCGCGGGGCAGCGGCAAGGCGCTGCGCGTTTCGGCCAGCGCATCATCGTCCGCCTCGTCCCGGTCCGCAAGCGGCACTTCGTGGAGAGGCGCTTCCATCGGCCGACTACCCCTGAGCCTTGAGCGCTGCGATATTCGCGGCGTAGTGATCGGGCCCGCCCTTGAAGGTCGCCGTACCGGCCACCAGCACGTCGGCCCCGGCCGCCACGCATTGCGGCGCGGTCGTCACGTCGACCCCGCCATCGACTTCCAGACGGATGTCGCGGCCGGACTTGTCGATCATCTTGCGCACCGCCTCGATCTTGCGAAGCTGGCTGGAAATAAAGCTCTGCCCGCCAAAACCGGGGTTGACGCTCATCACCAGGACAAGATCGATCTCGTCGATCAGGTAGTCGAGCATCTTGGCCGGGGTCGCCGGATTGAGCGAGATGCCCGCCTTCTTGCCCAGCGACTTGATCAGCTGCACCGTGCGGTGCGCATGCGGCCCGGCCTCGGGGTGGATGGTGATGATATCCGCGCCGGCATCGGCAAAGGCCTGGATATAGGCATCGACCGGCGAGATCATCAGGTGGACGTCAAAGGGCTTGGCCGTGTGCGGCCGCAGAGCCTTTACGACCATCGGGCCAATCGTGATGTTGGGCACGAAATGGCCGTCCATGACGTCAACATGGATCCAGTCGGCACCGGCAGCGTCAACCGCGCGCACCTCTTCGCCCAGCCGGGAAAAGTCGGCAGACAATATCGAAGGAGAAATCAGGGGTATGGCCATCCTGCGCAATGGCCTTAACCCGATATCGAGTGCCGACAACATGTGTGCCGCGCTTTTCCACACAAGATGTGTCGCCAACCTTCCTTTCGCCGCCCCAGCGATTCGTCTCGTCGCAATGGCGGCATTGACCCTGCGGCAGCGAGCCGCAAGAAGGCCGCCATGCCGAATCCCGCCCAGCCTGCCGGACGAGAAGCCATGGCGCTGATGCAGCGGGAAATGCGCGTGGTTTTTGGGCCGGTCGGCAATGTCATCGATGGCACGACGCTTCGCACCGGGGCATGGCTTCTGCGCGGCGACGAGTTCCTCATGCATCTGGAAACGATGTCGCTTCGCTATCGCAAGGGCGAAGGCGTTACCGCCGAATTGCGCGACGGCGCCCGCCAGTCGGAACTGGACCTGTTCCTCAACGGCAGCGTCTATGCCGCAGCGGCCTGCCTTAACGGGCTGTTTCCGATCCATGCATCGGCCGTGGCGCACGAAGGCCGGGTTCACGCCTTCACCGGACCCAGCGGTGCGGGCAAGTCGACGCTAGTTACCGCGCTTGGCAATCGCGGCCTGCCGATGTTCTGCGATGACACGCTGATCCTAGACCTGTCCGATCCCGAAGTGCCGCTGGCGCTTCCCGGCCACAAGCGGCTGAAGCTGACGGCAGAAGCGCTGGCACTGACCGGGGTGCCGGGCGGCGAACAGGTTCATGACGAAGTGCCCAAGTTCTATGCCAATCCCCCCGCCGGGGACTGCGCCGATCCGCTGCCGCTGCATCAGCTTATCTTTCTTGAAGATGGCGATGAAGTGACGATCGAACCCATTTCCGGCGCGGAAAAGATCGCCTGCCTCAGCGACGATCACTACACGGCGGAAATCTGGGAATCGGCAACCTTGCCCGATCCGGCCAAACGCTTTGCCCTGCACGCGCGGCTCGCCCGCCAGATACGCATGGCGCGGCTGCGCCGGCCGCGAGACCTGGCACTTTTCGAACGCACCGTCACGCTTGCGCAGCGCCTGGTTTGCGCCCATGAAACCGGATCATGACCAAGCCCCTTGCCAAGCATCCGGACCGTTTCGTGGAAACCGCCATCGATGACGAAACCGTCGTCATGGACATCGACAGCGCGGAATTCTTTTCGCTGAACGAAACGGCTGGCGCAGTCTGGCGGGCAATTGATGGCAAGCGCGATCGCGATGAGGTGCTGGCAGCCGTTGCCGCCGAATACGGCATCGACGCGCAAGATATTGCTGCAGATGTCGACGAAGTGCTGGGCCGGTTCGTCGATGCCGGATTCCTTGGCTGATCCCACGCACAAGCCGCGCGGCGCGTTTCGCAGCCGGCTGGAAACGCTTGAGGCCATGGCCTTTCTCGTCGCCGCGCGGATTCTCATTGGCTGTATTCGGTTTGCCCGGTGGCGACACCTCCTCGGCGCCGTATCGACAGGCCGGATCACAACCTCACCCGCATGGATCGATCGTTATCTGGCCAGGGTTGTCGATCGGGCCGCCAGCCACCTGCCCTTCGAATGTCTGTGCCTGCCGCGTGCCATGGCGCTGCACTGGATGCTGCATCGGCGCGGAAGAGGATCTGAGCTGATTTTTGCCGCCCTGCCGGATTCGCATCGCGGCAACTCCGACGATCTGCATGCATGGGTTGAAAGGGGCGGAGAAATGCTGATCGGACAGACCGCGCAACCCCATCAAACCGTGGTAAGATTTGGCTTTTCTGACAGCGTTGCTGATTAGTGTGCGGTGCAGCAATAAAAGTGTAGCAGCCATTGAACAATTGGGTTACTTTCGCACCGAACAGAATTAACACAATTTCACGGAGTTCATGATGCAGACCAAGACCAAGATCTGGATCAAGCCCGCAATGGTCAGCATTGGCAAGGTCGGCAATGTTGCCGGCGCGCAGCCGCCGGCATTTGCGCAGACCAACGGTGGTCCGGCTTGCACCATCGGTCAGCCGAGCTGCGCCTGGTCGTGAGCGGAGGGTGCTCGGCGCACTTCTTTTCATGTTGAAATTGCATGATTGGCCTGACGCGTATCTGGACGGCCAGTTCATGGGTTGATCGAACCCGCTTCGCCCCAAGCCTGGGGCTTTTTGCCGGCGCGCCATCCAACCACGAATATTCTGACACCACGGCACTGTTCAGGCTCGATGCCCCTCGCGCCAGGCCCAGTCGCGGCTGGCGCGCGCAGCGATCGCCTGGCGGCCTGCCCGTCCTGCTTAATGGCTGGATCGACAATCGCGCAGAACTGGCCCGCTCGCTTGGCCTGGATCCCGATGCCCCGGCCAGCCAGTCATTCGAATATCTCTATGGCTGCGCTTTCGAACGCTGGGGCGATCAGGCGGACGCGCGCATCAGCGGGCTGTACGCCGCAATCATTCCGCTTTCCGATGGCCGTGTGCGTCTAGCCCGCAGCCCGCTTGGTGCCTACCCCCTGTTCTATGCGGCTGACAGCCACGGCGTGGCCGTCTGCTCGATACCGCGGCCGATCTTTGCTGCCGGCTGGCCGAAAGCCTTGCGCGCTGAAGCGCTAGTGGCGAACCTGGCGTTCCAGCTGCAGATGGACAAGGAAGCCAGCCAGTACGAAGGGCTGCGACAGGTTCCCGAAGGCTCGATCGCCTATATCTCGCCCGAAGGCGTAACATGTAGGCGCTGGTACGATCTGACCGCCCTTCCCAAAGTCCGTTACCGGCGTGACGAGGACTATGTCGACCATGCCAATGCCTTGCTGGCGGAATCGGTCGGCCACGCCCTCGCACAGGCGCGCAATCCGGCGATGTCGCTCTCCGGCGGGCTCGATTCGGCAATTTGCACCGATGAAATCCTGCGCCAGCTGCCTGCCGGTCAAAGGTTGAAGACCTATACGTTTCACCCATTGAACGAATGGTCGGGCGAGGTGCCGCCCACCAACTTTGCCGACGAGCGCGATTACGTTCGCGACTTCATCGCCATGCATCCACAAATCGATCCGATCTTCATCGAAAACCGCGATGCCGGATACGATCACAAGGCCGAACAGTTCTTTCTCGCTATGAGCACCGCCTATCCTTCGATGACGGTTGGTGTCCCGCACCACGGCGTGTGGCAGGCGGCGGCCGATTCCGGCGTGGACTGGCTGCTGACGGCGGCAGACGGCAATCAGACGATTAGCGATGGCGCAGGCTGGGCCTACAGCGAATTCCTGCTCAAGGGACGGTGGCTGGAACTGTGGCGCCTTGCCGCTGGCCGCACGGGCGATCCGCGAAGCGTGCTGCGCCGGATCGTCGCGCTGGGGGCAATGCCGCTGCTGCCCGAACCCGTGCAGGACCGGATCCGCCGCCTGATCCATGCCCGGGACGATACGCCCGACTTCGCCAATCCCCTGCTCAAGGCCGCGGCGCAGCCCCCGGCCGGGACAAAGGCGTTCGGCGGGCCGGGCGGCATTTTCCGCAAGGCGCGACTTGCGGCGATTGAGGCACGCTGCGGGATTGCCGCCGAGTTCGGGCACGGCTTCGAACAGGTTTTCGGGCTGCGATCGCGGGATGTCACCCATTACCGGCCGCTGATCGAATTCTGCCTGTCGATCCCGACCGATCAGTTCGTGCGCGGCGGTGTTTCGCGATGGCTTGCGCGGCGCATGGCTGTCGGCCGCATGCCCGAAGCCCAGCGAAATGAACGGCGCTACGCCATGCAGAACGCAGATCTCTATCACCGGCTGACCGCGCAGGTGCCGAAAATGCAAAGCCAGATCGCGCAAATGGCTGACGATCCCGATCTTGCCGGACTGATTGACTTCGACAAGGCGCGCGCGATGATCGACGCTTGGCCCGAAGCCGACCCCGGCTATGGTCGCAAGGCCATGGAGATTAACTACGCCCTTCCCTCGACCCTGCTGATGGCCCAGTTCGTTCGCCACGTCAGCGGCCGGAATTGAGGGCGCGCGGGTGAACCGGTCAACAGGCGCGCTCTCCGTTCTCAAGCCGGTCCTGCCGCGCGGCAAGCTGGCGCTGCTGGTGGCGGTGGCGATTGCCGCATCGCTGAGCGAAGGGCTGGGCCTGCTGCTGCTGGTGCCGATCATCGAACTGGCCAGCGGCCAGGTGCAGGGAAGCATGGCGGCTTGGGCGACGGCGCTCGGGATACCGCGTCGGCTTGAGCTTCTGCTGGCGCTGTTCGTGGTGCTCATCGCGCTGCGTTCGGCGCTGGTGCAGTGGCGCATCCTGCTGGAAGCGCAAACCCGGCTGGCCGTGACCGACAAACTGCGCAGCCGCCTGTTTCACGCCGTGCTGAAGGCCGATTGGCGTTACCTTTCCGCGATGCGGCAAGGCGATTTGCTGGCGCTGAGCACCGGTGCGGTGGACCGTGCGGGTGCCAGCCTGCAAATGCTGCTTGGGCTGCTTGCCGCCCTGGTTACGCTTGCCGCCATGCTGGCCGCAGCAATGGTGATTGCCCCGCTGCCCGCCTTGAGCGTGGGGATCGGCGGCGCGCTGGTGCTTGCGCTTTACGCCGGATTGCGGCGCCGCGCCGCGCAGGATGGCGAGGCTTTGGGCCAGCGGTACACAGGCTTCTATGGCTTCTTCATCGAACGCTTCGATGCCCTGCGCCTGCTCAAAAGCCTGGGCAAGGATCACAGCGAGGCGGCCAAAGCGGATGCCATGGCCGCTGATCTGGCATCGGCGCAGTTGCACTACCAGTCCGGGTTGGCGCTGGGGCAAATCACCCTCCAGACCGGGGCGGCGGCGGCGCTGGCGGTGTCGGTCTGGCTCGCGCTGACGCGCTGGTCCGTGCCCATTTCCGCCCTGCTACCATTGGTTGCGCTGTTTGCCCGCAGCGTGCCCCTGCTCGCAGCGTTGCAGCTGACCTGGCAGAATTATGCGCACAACGCCTCGGCCCTTCTCGACATTCGTCGCGCGATCGACGGCGCAAGCAGCCATGCCGAACCGCAGGCGCTTGCCACCAGCCAGGCACCGCGCCTGACGCAGGATATACGGCTCAACGCCGTGTCCGTGCAGTTCGAAGGGCGCGCGATGCCGTCGCTCGACACGGTATCGCTGGTGATTCCGGCCGGAACCGTGTGCTTCCTCACCGGACCGTCGGGCGCCGGCAAAAGCACGTTGGCCGATCTTCTGGCCGGCCTGACCCGGCCCGATGTTGGCACGGTCTCGATCGATGGCGTTGCGCTGGAAGGCGCGGCGTGGGCGGCGTGGCGCGCGCGCGTGGCCTATGTGCAGCAGGAGCCGGTGCTGTTTGACGCCACCGTCCGCGAAAACCTGCTTTGGGCGGCGCCCGATGCCGATGAAAGCGCTCTGCACGAATGTTTGCGGCGCGGTTCGGCCGATTTCGTGCTCGATCTTCCGCAGGGCCTTGATACCCGGGTTGGCGCCAGTGGCCGGCAGCTGTCGGGCGGTGAGCGCCAGCGCATAGTTCTGGCGCGCGGGCTGCTGCGCGATCCGGCCCTGCTTATCCTTGATGAGGCCACATCGGCGCTCGACCGCGAAAACGAAGCGCGGATTGTCGCGGCTGTCGGCGCGCTGCGCGGCAGCGTTACGATCGTGATCATCGGTCATGGCGGTCAGCTATCGCAACTGGCCGATCAAACGCTGCGTCTGGAAAATGGCCATATCTTTGGCTAGTGGCGCGACCAAGCGATGCAATTCATTCTCATTTCTGCCAAATTCAGCCGCCATTAACTGTGCGAATCGCATTTTGGGGGGGATTTACGACTGTTGTCAGCCGTGCCGGATGCCGAACCGCAGAGCATCGGGCGATCCAATTTCCAAAATTTCACCTGTTTTTCGGAGTTCAGGACGAACGACCATGCCCATTTCGACGACCTTCCGCGCGGCTTGCGCAGCATTCCTGGCCACTGCCGCCGTGCAGCCCGCTATGGCGCAAGGCGCGCCGGCCGGGTGTACCGGAACGCCGAGCCAGACCTGGGTGACCGTCGTCGCCGATGGTCTGCGCAACGGCAACGGCAACCTTGCGATCACGCTGTACGCCGATGATTCGCGCAAGTTCCTCGTCAAAAAGGGCTCGATGTATGTCGGGCGGGTGCCGGCCAGCGCCGGTTCGACGCGCGGCTGCATCTTCGTGCCCAAGCCCGGTGTCTATGCCATTGCGCTCTATCATGACGAGAACGCCAACGGGAAGATCGACCGGTCCGGTCTGGGCCTGCCGACCGAAGGCTTCGGCTTCACCAACAATCCTGCGACGATCATGAGCCTGCCTTCGTTCAGCTCGGTACGCCTCAGCATTCCGCGCGCCGGCCTCGTGACCCACGTCAAGATGAAATACCCCTAAGGCGGGTCGCGGCCGTTCGGACCGGGTGGGACCTGGACCGGTCAGCTATCAGGCGTAGATTTCGGCCAGCATCACCGGGGCTTCTGCTTCGGCGAGGGCGTGTGCGCGCGGATCGTCGACATCGAGCCACCACGAATCGCGCGCGTCGGACCCGATATCCCACGTGGCTGCGCGGCCGCGATCGGCGAGCCACTGCATGCCGTCCGACAAACTGCCCGACTTGCCTTCCGCAATCGCGGCGCCAATGGCGCGCGGCAATTCCTGCGTAGCCAGGAAAGCCCCGCAATCGACGGCATCGTATTCGGTAATCGTCTTGCCAATGGCCTGGATAAAGCCGCGATCGTCGATTTTTACCCAGGTCGCGTCATCAGGGTCGACCAGCGGACTGTCCGTGCGCCGATCGATACCCAGCGTGACCCCGCGATCGGCACCGCCGGCCTTGGCCAGTCGCTGCAGCACGGGCGCGGCGAAAATGTGGTCGGCCATCATCAGCAGGAAATCGCCGTCGATGCGCGCGGCGCCGGTCATCACCGAATAGCCGTTGGGCTTCGACCAATCCTCGACGCGGGCGGCCTCGATCGCGATGCCGGCCTGTTCGGCCAGCGTGGCAAGATAGGCTTCTACGCGATCCGCTTCGTGGCCGGTGACCACCACCACCTTCTGCGCACCGGCTGCCTTGGCCTGACGCACGCCCAATTCGATCAGCACCTTGCCCGCGACGGGGGTAAGTGGCTTCGATTCGGAAATGTCGCGCAGTCGGCTGCCGAAGCCGGCGGCGATAATCAGGGCGTCCATCGTTGGCCTTGCTCCCCAAACGAAAACGGCGCCGGGAATGCCCGGCGCCGTTCGTGATCTGTCGTATCGCTTACTCGGCGGCGATGGCCGGATCGGCGATGTATTCTTCGACCATCTGGGCGGCCAGATCGTCGTTGAACTGCTGCGGCGGGTGCTTGCAGAAGTAAGCCGACGGGCCGATCAGCGCACCGCCTTCACCGCGGTCGAGAGCAACCTTGGCGCAGCGGATGGCGTCCATGACGCAAGCGGCCGAGTTCGGGCTGTCTTCAACCGAAAGGCGAAGTTCCAGTTCCATCGGCACGTTGCCCCACTGCAGGCCTTCAAGGCGCAGGAAGCACAGCTTGTTGTCCTTCTGCCAGGGAACATAGTCCGACGGGCCAACGTGGATGTTTTCGTCTTCAAGACGCTGGGCGAGCATGGCCTGCACCGCTTCGGTCTTCGATTCCTTCTTGGAACCCAGACGCTGACGATCGAGCATGTTCATGAAGTCGGTGTTGCCACCGGTGTTGAGCTGATAGGTGCGCTCAACCGTGACTCCGCGGGCGGCGAACAGGCTGGACAGGACGCGGTGAACGATGGTTGCACCGACCTGAGCCTTGATGTCGTCGCCGACGATCGGGATGTTCTTGGCGCGGAACTTGGCTTCCCATTCCGGGCGGCTGGCGATGAACACCGGCATGCAGTTGACGACGGCAACGCCGGCTTCAAGCGCGCATTCCATGTAGAATTCGGTCGCTTCCTGCGAACCGACCGGCAGGAAGTTGATCAGCACTTCAGCGCCCGAAGCCTTGATGGCTTCAACGATCGATTCCTTGGTTGCTTCCGGAGCGTCAGCAACGATGAAACCCTTTTCGCCAACCGTGGTCATGTGCGCGGCAACGCCGTCCGACACCTTGCCCATGATGACCTTCGCCCCGGTAGCCGGAACGCTGGCCTGGAACACCTTGGTGTTGTTCGGCGCGGCGAAGATGGCTTCGGCGATATCCTTGCCGACCTTGCGGGCATCCACATCGATGCCAAGCACGAAATCGACGTCGCCAGCGCCGTAGCCACCGATCCGGTCATGGATCAGGCCCTGCGAGCTGTTGTTGTTGCGGTAGTATTCCACACCCTGAACCAGCGAGCTGGCGCAGTTGCCGACGCCTACCATGGCGACCTTGATGGGCTTCATTATGTCTCGATCCTTTCGAGCGGCGCGAAGCGGCCCCGGCAGGGACCGCCGCAGAAAAAATATCGCGCGCCAAAAGCAAGAAGTTTGGCGCAGGTCAAGCCGAATAGCCAAAACACGCAAGCGGCCATGCCGCATACGCCCCGTCAAATTCGGTGCCGAATCGGGCCTTTCCCCTACGGAAGCGGCCGCACCCCGGCAATGTGCCTGCGCAATGCAGGCCTACTAGCATAGCACAATCGCTGTGATGAGCAAACGCCAAGGTCACGGCTGCCTAGTCGGCCTTTTTCAGAAAGGCATAGGCGGTGCGGCGCATGTTGTCGGCAATCAGCGACGAGCTCGCCTGTCCGACTTCGGCGATTCGAACGTAGAAGCGCCATTGCATGAAGAAGAAGGTGGCAACGCTGTAGGCCGCGATCATCACGAAGCCGGCTTCGTGCGCATCCAGCAGCACGAAGGGGATGAGGCACCACATGAAGGTGTTGCGCCGCCCGGATACCAGCCGGAACCGCCGCTCGACGGAACCGGCATCGTCAAGCTGGCTGCCGCTGAAGCGACGGAAGAATTCGCCTTGCACCGCTTCGGCAAGCGCGAAGAGCACGATGAGCGAGCAAACTGCCCAGGCCCAGCCGGTGCCGATCCAGCCCGCCATGCAGATGTAGCAGAGATACTCGACGATCTTGTCGCCAACATGTTCCAGATCCCCCCAGCGGGAGAATTCGAGACGCGTACGCGCCAGCTTGCCGTCCAGTCCGTCCAGCGGACCGATGACCAAGGCGATGGCCAGCGCCAACCCCCAGCTCCCGACGGCAAAGCTCCAGGCCGCGTAGAGCCCGATGACGAAAACGAACACCGAAACCATGTTCGGCGTGATCGGCGTCGGCAGTGCAAGGCGCGTCAGCAGGTTTTCGATCGGCGGATGAATGAAGCGCGCCGGCCAGTCGAGACAGCCCTTCTGCGCGGATTCGAGCAACTGCGTGGTCCCGCGCGCGGCATCGCGCCGATCACGCAGGCGCAGCCACACCATCGGCACGTGGCGGCGGCGGTTCGGCGCATAGGTGTCCAGGCCAGAGAGATCGGCATGGTGCGGCTGATGATCCACCAGCGCGGCCAGCCCTGTCTCCAGCATTGCAACGGCCATGCCCTCATCGAGGGCGAGGGCCGGAAGGCGGGCAAGACCCGCCAGCTCCCGGCCATCCGGACCCCGTGTCGCAAGCACCGGCCGGCTGCCGCGCCGCGCGGCCTGATCCCGGCCGAAGAAGGCGGCAAGCATGCGCTCATCGACGAGCAGGCCCTCGTCGATGGCGAAAACACGCTGTCCGGCGAGAGCCGCGGCAAGCTGGTCCGCGCTATCCACGACCGCCAGTGCCATACCGTTGCGCGCAGCTTCGCGCCGGGCACCGTCAATCGCTGCGTCCTGCGGCCCGCGAACGGCGAGCACAACGCTGGTCACGCCAAGATCGTGCAGCTGGCGGATCTGGCGGCGGATGATGGCGAGCCCGCCCGAAGACAGCGCCGCAACCGGACCGTCATCACCTTGACTGATGGCAAGCACAAAACCGATCGGCGCGGCTTGCGGCGGCGCATCCCCTGCAGCGTAGGCCAGTCCGGATTCGAGCGATGCGGCGTGGGCCAGATCATCGTCGTTCATCGGTTTCAAGCCGGGCGACAGCGGGGGAGAGAACTTCACGGGATGGCCTTGTCCATTGGGTTCACGAAAGCTCGCTCCTCGACGATGCCCTCTGTTCGTGCGTCTCCCGAACCTATAAGAGTGCATGATCGCGTCGCGAAGCAAGACAAAATTTCAGGGACCTGTGCAGTTTCCAACATGAACGAAAGCCTTACCGTCCGCCCGCAGCGCAAGCGCGAACTGCAGGATTCCCTGAACCATTATCTCTATCACCCGCTTGCCTGGCAGCTGGCGCGGGTGCTTTCACGCACCCCGATCACACCCAACATGGTTTCGGTGATCGGCGGCCTGTTCGTGGTCGGCGCGGCATGGTCCTATGCCCAGCCGAACTATCCGCAATCGGCGCTGATCGGCCTGCTGCTGCACATGACCTGGCACGTGGTCGACGGCGCGGACGGCGATCTGGCGCGCATGACCGGACGCTCCAGCCCGATTGGCGAAATGGTTGACGGTCTGTGCGACTATCTCAGCCATATCCTGCTCTACTTCGTGCTCGGCTGGTTGCTGAGCCATTCGCTTGGCGGCTGGGCCTATGTCTGGATGCTCGTCGCCGGGGTTGGCCATGCCGTGCAATCGAACCATGTCGAGGTACAGCGCCGCCAGTACCAGTACTGGGTCTATGGCACGCCGTGGATCCGCATGAACCACGATAGCGGATCGGCCACGGCGAAGAGCCCCTTCGCCAGCCTTGTCAGTGCCTATCTTGCCGTGGCCAGCGGCATGACGCCGCATGCGCTGAAAATCGACGCGGCGGTGGAAGCGGCGAACGGCGATCCCGCCCGCCTCGAAGCTATCCGCCAGGCCGTGCGCAAGGAAGCCCCGCCGCTACTGATGATCTGCAAGTTCCTTGGCCCCAACCCGCGCGCCATTGTGCTGGGCCTGTCGATGCTGGCGGGCGGTCCGGGATGGCACGGTGTGCTTTATTACTTCTTCTATCAGGCGGTCGTTCTGAACCTGCTGATGGTCTGGTCGGTCAAGGCGCACAACGCGGCTGCCCGGCGCATCTGTGCCGCGATTGGCGCCTGACCTCGACAGGGTGAATTGCGCGGCTATCATGCCGCCATGCTGACTTCTGACCTGCTGTCCCGAGCGCGTGCCCTGGAACCGGAAATCGTCGCGCTGCGCCGTGCGATACACAGCGAGCCCGAACTGGGGCTGCAGACGCCGAAAACCCGCGACAAGGTGCTGGATGCGCTGGCCGACCTGCCGCTGGAATGGCGCACAGGCCCTTCGACCACGGGCATGGTCGCCACATTGAAGGGCGGCGCCGGACCGGGCCGCCGGGTGCTGCTGCGCGGTGACATGGACGCCCTGCCGATGCCGGAAGAAACCGGCCTCGCATTCGCCTCGCAGATTGCCGGAGCCATGCACGCCTGCGGCCACGATGCACATACGGCCATGCTGGCTGGCGCGGCGCGTCTACTCTGCCAGAAACGCGATGCGCTGGCGGGCGACGTGCAATTCATGTTTCAGCCCGGCGAAGAAGGCTGGCACGGCGCGCGCTTCATGCTGGAAGACGGGCTGATCGATCCGCTGCCCGACGCCGCCTTTGCCCTGCACGTCATGCCCAATGCGCCGCATGGTGTGATCGGCGGGCGCGAGGGCGCGCTCCTTGCCGCCGCCGACCAGCTGGAAATCATTGTCGAGGGTGCCGGCGGCCACGCATCGATGCCGCACCAGACGCGCGATCCGGTGCCGGTTGCGGCAGAGATCGTAATGGCCCTGCAATCGCTGGTGACGCGCCGTTTCAATGTCCACGATCCGGTAGTGGTGACGATTGCCAGCCTGTCGGCCGGATCGGCGCACAATGTCATCGCCAATCGCGCGATCCTGAAAGGCACCATGCGTTCGCTGTCGCCGCGCCACCGGGCAGAGCTGCGTGACGCGGTGGAGCTGCTCGCCGTAGGAATCGCCGGCGCGCATGGGCTGACCGCGCAGGTGACGGTGACCGAGGGGTTTCCGGTGACCATCTGCGATGGCCGCGCGGTTGATTTTGGCGAGCGCCTGACGCGCGACATGCTGGGCGAAACTGCCTTCCAGCGGCTGGCCGACCCGATCATGGGGGCGGAGGATTTTGCCTATGTCCTGGAAAAGGTGCCGGGCGCCATGTTCTTCCTGGGCGTTGCGCCAGAGGGGGACAACTGGGCCCAGTGTTGCGGCATCCATTCCACGCGCATGATGATCGATGAAGGCGCCATGCCCATCGGCGCGGCCTTGCTGGCGGGGCTGGGCGAACGATTTCTTGCCGAGGGCTTCGGGGTATGATCGGCAAGACAGGCTGACAACGATAACAAAAGGGAAGAGGCAGTGCTCGGAGGAATGCAGGACTGGGACATGCGGGTCGAGCACATCGTCGACCACGCGGCACGCGAACATGGCACGCGCGAACTGGTCACGCGCTGGGCCGATGGCAGCGAAACGCGCACGAACTGGATCGGCATTCGCCGCGATTCACTGAAGATGGTCCAGGCGCTGCGCCGTCTGGGCATCGGCAAGGAAACGCGCATCGCGACGCTGGCGATGAACCATCACCGCCACCTGATTTCATGGTACGGCGCGGTGGGCGTTGGCGGGGTGCTGCACACGATCAACCCGCGGCTGTTCGACGAGCAGCTCGATTATATCGTCAACCACGCTGAAGACCGGGTGATGCTGTACGATGCGGTGTTCCAGCCGATCATCGACCGCATGAAACCCCGCTGGCCGACCATCGAACACTACATCTGCTTCGATTCTGGGGCAGTATCTCCGCATTTCGAAGACTGGATCGGCGCGGAAGACGGTGCGACGACCTGGGACTTGGGCGACGAGCGCGATCCCTGCATGCTGTGCTATACCAGCGGCACCACCGGCAATCCCAAGGGCGTTCTCTACAGCCACCGGTCAACCATGCTCCACGCCCTGACGAGCATTCAGCCGTCGATCTTCGATTTCGATGCGCGATCCGTCATGCTGCCCATCGTGCCGATGTTCCATGCCGCCAGCTGGGGCCTCCCCTGGGCCGGAGCGGCCTGCGGGGTGAAGTTCGTCTTTTCCGCGGTCAACGACGGCAAGGTGCTGTGCGACCTGATCCAGCGCGAGCGCGTGACCCATTCGGCCGGCGTGCCGACAGTGTGGCTGGCGCTGTTCCAGCACCTAGACACCCACGGCGGTGATCTCGGCCGGCTCAGCCATATCATCTGCGGTGGTTCGGCGATGCCGCGTTCGATGATTTCGCGCTTCATGGAAATGGGCATCAACGTCGCCCACGCCTGGGGCATGACGGAAACATCGCCCATCGGCACCACCGGCACCAAGCCGTGGAACTGGGATGACATGACCTTCGAGGAGCAGGTCGATGCCAAGGTTATGCAGGGGCGCGTTCCCTTTGGTGTCGAACTGCGCTGCCTGGACTTGGACGACGCGAGCCGCGTGCTGCCGCGTGATGGCAAGACGTCAGGCGCACTGCAGGTGCGCGGCCCCTGGGTGATCAAGCGTTACTTCAAGGCTGCCGAAGACGCCGCGGAGGATCCCGAACAGTGGTTCGATACGGGTGACGTCGCGGTGATCCACCCGGACGGCACGCTGCAACTGACCGACCGGACCAAGGACGTGATCAAGAGCGGCGGCGAATGGATCAGCTCGGTCGAACTGGAAAACGCGGCGGTCGGCTGCCCCGGCGTGGGCGAGGCGGCGGCGATCGGCATTGCCCACCCCAAGTGGGACGAGCGCCCGGTGCTGTTCGTCGTGCGCAAGCCCGGCAGCGAGGTGAGCGCGGAACAGATCATGGCCTTCCTTGCCGAACGCGTCGCCAAGTGGTGGCTGCCCGACGCCATCGAATTCGTCGATGACCTTCCGCACACCGGCACCGGCAAGATCAGCAAGAAGGACCTGCGCGAACGATTCCGCGATTACCGGCTGGCGGAATGATGCGCGCCCGCCGGCAGCGCGGCGTCAGTCGTCAATGTTCCGCTTGTAGGTTTCGGGCAGGAACAGCAGCCCGATGATCACGGTGATCGCCGCGATGGTGACCGGATACCACAGTCCGTAATAGATATCGCCCTTCGCCGCGACCATGGCGAAGGCCGTGGTCGGCAGGAATCCGCCGAACCAGCCGTTGGCGATATGATAGGGCAGCGACATCGAGGTGTAGCGGATGCGACTGGGGAACAGTTCCACCAGCATGGCCGCGATCGGGCCGTATACCATGGTCACCAGCAGCACGAGGTAGAACAGCACGGCAATCGCCATGGGCTTGTTGATCCGCGCCGGGTCCGCCTTTGCCGGATAGCCGGCGGCCACGGCGACCTGCTTCAGGCGCTCCTGATCCGCCTTGGCAAGAGACGCAACGGTTTGCGCCGGATCACCGCCATGATCGGCAAAGGTCAGTTCGGTCTGGCCGACCCGCACACGCGTGGTTGTGCCGGGTGCCACTTCGACATTGGCGTAGTTGATGCCGTTCTTGGCCAGCCAGGATTTCGCGACATCGCACCCCGTCTTGTCAAAGGTCTGCTTGCCGATGGGATCGAACTGGAACGCGCAGGTCTTCGGGTCTGCCGCCACGGTCACGGGGGCGCTTTCCTGCGCCGCGACCAGCGCCGGATTGGTTGCCTGCGCCAGCCAGTGGAACGCGGGGAAATAAGTCACCGCCGCCAGCGCGCAGCCGCCCAGGATGATGAACTTGCGGCCGATCCGGTCCGACAACCAGCCCCAGAACACGAAAAACGGCGTGCCCAGCAACAAGGCCGTGGCGATAAGCATATTGGTTGTCGCGCCATCGACCTTCATCGTCTTTTCAAGGAAGAACTGCGCGTAGAATTGCCCGCCGTACCACACCACGGCCTGCCCCATGCCCGCGCCGAACAGGCAGATCAGAACGTATTTGAGGTTACTCCAGCGACCAAAGGCTTCGGTCAGCGGCGCCTTGGACGTCGTCCCTTCGTCCTTCATCTTCTGATAGACGGGGCTCTCATTCAATTGCAGGCGGATCCACATCGATACCGCCAGCAGCAGGATCGAGATCAGGAAGGGCAGGCGCCAGCCCCAGCTGGCAAAGGCGTCCTCGCCCATCCAGGTACGGAAACCGAGAACGACCAGCAGCGCGGCAAACAGGCCGAAAGTGGCGGTGATCTGGATGAAGCTGGTGTAGAGGCCGCGCTTGTCGTTGGGCGCGTGCTCCGCAACGTAGGTTGCCGCGCCGCCATATTCACCGCCCAGCGCCAGCCCTTGCAGCAGCCGAAGCAACACAAGGATCACCGGCGAGGCGATGCCCCAGGAATCGTAACCTGGCAGGAGGCCGACGACGAATGTGGACAGGCCCATGATGCCCATGGTGACGAGGAAGGTATTCTTGCGACCGACCATGTCGCCGATCCGGCCGAACACGATCGCACCAAAGGGCCGGACGGCGAACCCGGCGGCAAAAGCACCCAGCGCCAGGATGAAGCCGGTCGTTTCATTGACCCCGGCAAAGAACACCTTGGAAATGAACGTGGCGAGCAGTCCGTAGAGATAGAAATCATACCATTCGAACACCGTGCCCAGCGACGATGCGGTGATCACCAGCTTCTCATCGTGGGTGGCTTGATGATGCTTCGGCTGTGCGGCGGTGTCGTTCAATCCTGCTCCCCTTTGTCCCTGTCCGCGCCCGCCAGCCTGTCTCGCTGGCGATACATTGGCCGGCCGCGCCCTGCGCTTTGCCGGTCGTACGGCTTGAATGGCTCTTGAAATAGCCCCGGCGCTTGGGCCAAGGCTGGGATAACCAATGGAGAGGACCGCCGCAATGGCCGAAGCAATCTATCCTGTTCCTGCCGAATGGGCCGCTAATGCCCTGGTGGACGAGGCGGGCTATCACGCCATGTACCGGCGTTCGGTGGAAGATCCCGAGGGCTTCTGGCGCGAACAGGCGCAGCGGATCGACTGGATCAGGCCCTTCACCACGGTCAAGCACACCAGCTTTCACGAGGCCGATTTCGGCATCGAGTGGTTTGCCGACGGCACGCTGAATCTGTGCGCCAATGCATTAGACCGGCACCTTGCCACGCGCGGCGACACCGTGGCCATCCTGTGGGAAGCGGATGACCCGAACGAGCCGGAACGCCGCATCACCTATCGCCAGTTGCATGAAGACGTCTGCCGTTTTGCCAATGTCCTGAAATCGCGCGGCGTGCAGAAGGGCGATCGCGTGACGATCTACCTGCCGATGGTGCCCGAAGCCGCCGTTGCCATGCTGGCCTGCGCGCGCATCGGCGCGATCCATTCGATCGTGTTTGCCGGCTTCAGCCCCGAAGCGCTCGCGGGCCGCAT
Source organism: Novosphingobium sp. (assembly GCA_046063225.1). GTDB lineage: Bacteria > Pseudomonadota > Alphaproteobacteria > Sphingomonadales > Sphingomonadaceae > Novosphingobium. The sequence goes on from JBJTLW010000180.1 coordinate 30,262, forward strand.
CGAGGATTGCGACAGCCGCGTCGTCCTTACCGCCGACGAAGGCCTGCGGGGCGGCAAGAAGGTGCCGCTGAAAGCCAATGTCGATGCCGCCCTGAGCCACTGTCCCGGCGTGGACAGCGTGATCGTGCTGAAGCGCACCGGTGCCGATGTCGGCATGGTTGAAGGCCGTGATATCGATTGGGCGAGCGCCGCCGCCAGCCAGTCCGCCGATTGCCCGGCGGAGGAAATGGGCGCGGAAGACCCGCTGTTCATTCTCTACACCTCCGGCTCCACCGGAAAGCCCAAGGGCGTGCTGCACACCACGGGCGGCTACGCCGTCTGGGCATCGATGACGCACGAATACGTGTTCGATTACCGACCCGGCCAGATCTACTGGTGCGCCGCCGACGTGGGCTGGGTGACCGGCCATTCCTATGTCGTCTATGGTCCGCTGATGAACGGCGCGACGACCGTCATGTACGAAGGCGTGCCGAACTATCCCGATGCCAGCCGCTTCTGGCAGGTGGTCGACAAGTTCGACGTGGAGATCTTCTATGGCGCGCCCACGGCCCTGCGCGCCCTGATGCGCGAGGGCGACGACTGGGTGACGCGCACCAGCCGCAAGAGCTTGCGCCTGCTCGGCTCGGTTGGCGAACCGATCAATCCCGAGGCGTGGGAGTGGTATCACAAGGTCGTCGGCGAACGGCGCTGCCCGATTGTCGACACATGGTGGCAGACCGAAACCGGCGCGGCCATGATCACGCCGCTGCCCGGCGCAACGCCGCTGAAGCCGGGCTCTGCAACACGCCCCTTCTTCGGCGTCCAGCCGGCGCTGGTCGATAACGAAGGCCGCTTCCTTGATGGCGCGACCGATGGCTGCCTTGTCATCATGGATTCATGGCCCGGCCAGATGCGGACTGTCTGGGGCGATCACGACCGCTTTTTCCAGACCTATTTCAGCACGTTCAAAGGCCTCTATTTCACCGGCGATGGCTGCCGGCGGGATGAAGACGGCTATTACTGGATCACCGGCCGCATCGATGACGTGATCAACGTTTCCGGCCACCGCATGGGCACGGCAGAGATCGAAAGCGCGCTGGTTGCCCATGCCAAGGTTGCCGAAGCCGCGGTCGTGGGCATGCCGCACGACATCAAGGGGCAGGGCATCTATGCCTTCGTCACGACCAACGCCAATGTCGAACCCGACGAGGCGCTGCGCAAGGAACTGGTGCAATGGGTGCGCCAGGAAATTGGCCCGATCGCGACGCCCGACGTGATCCAGTTCGCCCCGGGCCTACCGAAGACGCGCTCCGGCAAGATCATGCGGCGCATCCTGCGCAAGATTGGCGAAAATGACGTTTCCAACCTCGGTGACACGTCAACGCTGGCCGATCCGTCGGTGGTTGATCACCTGCTGGCCAACCGGCCGGGCGCCTGATCGCAACGCAGGCTACGCGCGGCTCGGGTCCTGAGCGGCCCGGGCCATGCCGTGTGCGCCGTGCGAATTTTCATGATGGCGTGCGGTTGGAGCGGGTAGCGGGAATCGAACCCGCATAGCCAGCTTGGAAGGCTGGTGCTTTACCACTAAGCTATACCCGCGATCCGGTCCGGAACCTGTCCGGCCTTGCGTGAAGGCGCGCTTGCCACCGGCAAGGGGTTGTCGTCAATCCTTTTGAATACGTCCGGGCAAAGGGCGGGTCAAAGGCAGAAGCAGGAAGTCCGCATGACAGCGCAGGTTCACCGCAATATCGAATGCAGCCCAGCCGAATGGGAAGCCCGCCAGCAGCTGGCCGCCTGCTATCGCATCTTCGACCTGCTCGGCTGGTCCGAATCGATCTACAACCACATCTCGCTTTCGGTGCCGGGCGAGGACGGGGCCTTTCTGATCAATCCCTTCGGCCTGCTCTATTCCGAAGTCTGCGCGTCGAACCTTGTGAAGATCGATATCGATGGCAACACGCTGGATGGCAGCGTCTATCCGGTGAACAAGGCGGGTTTCACGCAGCACGCCTATTTCCACCGCCATCTGCCGCAGGCCAAGGCGATCTGCCACGTCCACACGACCGAGACGATGGCCGTGTCGAGCTATGAACACGGGCTATTGCCGTCCAATTTCTATGCCTGCGCCTTTGTCGGCCAGATCGGCTACCACGATTTCGAAGGCGTCACGGTGCGCGCGGAGGAGGGGGAGCGGTTGCTCGCCAACCTGGGCCGGCACAAGGTGCTGATGCTGCGCAACCACGGCCCGGTGGTGATGGGCGAGACGGTGCCGGAAATGTTCTTCCAGATGTGGGCCCTGCAGCGCGCCTGCGAAATCCAGTGCGCCACGCTGGCCATGGGCAAGCCCGTGCTGGTGCCGGACGAAGTGCTGGCCGTTCACCAGCGCGATCTTTCGCAGGTGCAGCTTCCCGGCGGCCCCGGCGCGCCGGACTTTGCCGCATGGGTGCGCCGCATCGACCGGGTTGATCGCAGCTGGCGCGACTGATCGGCTTACGGCGGCTCTTCCCCTTCGCGCGACTTGGCCCTAGATCAGGCCCATGGCCGTGCTGCCCATCACTCCCGTTCCGTTCTTCGCCAACAAGAACCAGGCCTTCTGGCGGCTGCAGGCCGTGGGCTGGGGCGGGGCCATGCTGCTGCGCGCCATGTCGTCGATCGCGGGGGGGCAGCAGTGGTCGTTCCTGGTCTTCGTCGCGATCGAGGCGGTCACCGGCTTTTCGATCTCGCTGATTCTCTCGGTCATCTATCGCCAGCTGATCAACCGCCGCCCGCTGGTGACCTGGGGCGTGACCGCGCTGGTCCTGCCGCTCGCCGTCATGCTCTATGCCTTCATCGACGCATGGGTGTTCAGCCTGGGCCAGACCGACGGCAATACCAATTTCGCGCGCCTGTTGCTCGGCGTGTTCTACCTCAACGCGACGCTGCTGGGGGCCTGGTCCGCGCTCTATTACATGATCAACTTCTACGTGCAGATCGAGGAGCAGAACGACCAGATGCTCCAGCTGGAAAACCAGGCGACCAGCGCGCAGCTGGCCATGCTGCGCTACCAGCTGAACCCGCATTTCCTGTTCAACACACTGAATTCGATCTCCACGCTGGTCCTATTGAAGCAGACTGAACCGGCCAATGCCATGCTAACCCGGCTGTCCACGTTCCTGCGCTACACACTGGCCAACGAGCCGACCGGGCGCGTGACCGTGGCGCAGGAGGTGGAGACGCTGAAGCTCTATCTCGACATCGAACGTATGCGGTTCGAGGAGCGGCTGCGCACCCGTTTCGACATCGACGATGCCGCCCGGAACGCCCTGCTGCCCTCGCTTCTGCTTCAGCCGCTGGTCGAAAACGCGATCAAATATGCGGTCAGCCCGCAGGAGGCCGGGGCGGAAATCACCGTAACGGCGCAGCTCATCGGACCGGTGCTTCGCATCAGCGTCTCCGACACGGGTCCGGGATTGCAAAGCGCCGGCATGGACAACAGGCTCGCCGGCGTGACATTCGATGGTGGCGAACAGGTATCGACGGGGGTTGGCCTCACCAACACGCGCGACCGCCTGGCACAGGCCTATGGCGATACCCATAGGTTCGAGATCGTCGATCCGCCTGAAGGCGGCTTCAGCGTACTGATCGAAATCCCGTATGAGGAACGCGAGGCGCCTGCCGCATTGGCAGGGGCTCGGACGGGCGCTTCTGCGCCACGGCTTGCCGTTCCGGCGGGTTGACCCCACATAGGGGGACGTGAATTCGGGGGGCGTTTGGAAAAAGGACTGCAATGACCATCCGCACCATTCTGGTCGACGACGAAAAACTGGCGATCCAGGGGCTGATGCTCCGGCTTGAGAAGTTTCCCGACGTCGAAGTGATCGAAACCTGCTCGAACGGGCGCGAGGCGATCCGCAAGATCAAGACCGAGAAGCCCGACCTGGTTTTCCTCGACATCCAGATGCCCGGCTTTGACGGCTTCTCCGTCGTCAAGGGCGTGATGGACATCGAACCGCCGCTGTTCGTCTTCGTCACCGCCTATAACGAATATGCCGTGCGCGCTTTCGAGGCGAATGCGGTCAATTACCTGATGAAGCCGGTGGACGAGGACAAGCTGGCCGACACGCTCGACCGTGTGCGCACCCGCCTTGCCGAAAAGCGTTCGTCCGAAGAGGCGGAGAAGCTCAAGTCGGTCCTCGCGGAAGTCGCCCCCGATGCGATGGATGCTATTCCGGAGGAAGAGGACCCCAATGCCGGCCACGGCGCAGGGCGCTTCGAAAAGCTCATCAACATCAAGG
>JBJTLW010000181.1:0-2905 GCA_046063225.1 Novosphingobium sp.
ACATGATTACCACCTTCCTGAACATGCGCACACCGGGGATGACCCTGCACAAGGTGCCGCTGTTCGCCTGGTCTATCTTTGTCACATCCTGGCTGATCCTGCTGTCGCTGCCGGTTCTGGCTGGTGCCATCACCATGCTGATTACCGACCGCAACTTCGGCACGACCTTCTTCGATCCTTCGGGCGGCGGCGATCCGGTTCTGTACCAGCACCTGTTCTGGTTCTTCGGCCACCCCGAAGTGTACATCATGATCCTGCCGGCTTTCGGCATCATCAGCCAGATCGTATCGACCTTCTCGAAGAAGCAGGTGTTCGGCTACCTCGGCATGGCTTACGCCATGGTCGCGATCGGTGTCGTCGGCTTCATCGTCTGGGCGCACCACATGTACACCACCGGTCTTTCGGTGAACACGAAGATGTACTTCACGGCGGCGACCATGGTCATCGCGGTGCCCACCGGCATCAAGATCTTCTCGTGGATCGCGACGATGTGGGGCGGTTCGATGGAGTTCAAGAGCCCGATGATTTGGGCGATCGGCTTCATCTTCCTGTTCACCGTCGGCGGCGTGACCGGCGTGGTCCTCGCCAATGGCGGTGTCGACGACAACCTGCACGACACCTACTACGTGGTGGCGCACTTCCACTACGTGCTGTCGCTGGGTGCGGTGACCTCGCTGTTCGCCGGCTTCTACTACTGGTTCCCGAAGATGAGCGGGAAGATGCATTCCGAGGCTCTCTCGTACCTGCACTTCATCGTGTTCTTCATCGGCGTGAACATGATCTTCTTCCCGCAGCACTTCCTGGGGATGCAGGGCATGCCGCGCCGCTATCCGGACTACGCGCAGGCCTTCGCCTACTGGAACCACATCTCGTCGCTGGGTTATGCCATCACGGCGGCTTCGGTTGGCATCTTCTTCGTCAACATTGCCTACGCCTTCATTGGCGGCAAGAAGGCCGAAGACAACTACTGGGGCGAAGGCGCAACGACGCTGGAATGGACTCTGTCGAGCCCGCCGCCGTTCCACCAGTTCGAAACCCTGCCGGTCATCGAAGACGCCCATCACCATTGATTGGCGGCCGGATCGGCACAGCAAGGGCCTCGGAGGGAAACCTCCGGGGCCTTTTGCTTTTCGGGCCCATTGCATTTTGCCGGACGATTCGTCGCGGACGCGCTTCCCCTAGGCCGCAGACAGGCCTATAGGCGCGGCAAATGGCCACCTTGCGCACCCATTCCCTGCCCGCCGACTGGCGCGATTTCCTCTCGCTGACAAAGCCGGGGGTGATCAGCCTTGTGGTATTCACGGGCCTGTGCGGCCTGCTTGCCGCGCCAGAGCGGCTGCATCCGGTGCTGGGCTTCACCGCGATCCTGTGCATCGCGCTGGGCGCAGCCGGATCGGCCGCGCTCAACCAGTGGTGGGAAGCCGATCTGGATGCCGGCATGAAGCGCACGGCAAAGCGGCCGCTGCCCTCCGGCCGCATGGACAAGACCTCGGCGCGCGATTTCGGCATTGCCCTCTCGGCCGCGTCAGTGCTGATCATGGGGTTGGCGATCAACCTCCTCTCGGCGGTGATCCTGCTTGTTTCGATCATCTATTACGCCGTCGTCTACACGATCTGGCTGAAGCCGCGCACGCCGCAGAACATCGTCATTGGCGGCGGCGCCGGGGCGTTTCCGCCGATGATCGGCTGGGTGGCTGCCACGGGCGATATCACCCTGATGCCGGTGGTGCTGTTCATGATCATCTTCATGTGGACGCCCCCGCATTTTTGGGCGCTGGCCCTGTTCGTCCAGACCGATTACGCCAAGGTCGGCATTCCGATGATGCCGGTCGTCGCAGGCGAGAAATCGACCCGCCGCCAGATCCTCGCCTATTCGGTAATCCTGCTGCCGCTGTCGATGGTGCCGTGGTTTATCGGCGGTACGGGGGCGATCTACGGCGTTTCGGCCGCCGTTCTCTCGGGCCTTTTCCTCGCGCTGTCGGTGCCGGTGGGGCTTCGCGAGAGAACCGGCGATGACGACGCCATGAAGCCGGAAAAGCGCCTGTTCAAATATTCGATCCTCTATCTGTTCCTGCTGTTTGCCGCATTGGTCGCCGACCGCATGCTGGCCGGAGTTTGACCATGACCGACGTTGAAAATCCGCAGACCGAAGAGCAGCGCAAGAAGGTGATTCGCCAGCGCAATCTGGCGATGGCCCTGGTGCTTGGCGCGCTGGTCGTGCTGTTCTTCGCCATCACCATCGTGAAGATCCGCAACGGCACGGCCTGAACGTGACGCCGCCTGATCCAAAGCGTAACCGCAAGGTCGGTCTGATGGCCGCTGGCGTGGCACTCGCCATGCTTGGTCTCGGATGGGCTTCGGTGCCACTGTATCGCCTGTTCTGCCAGGTCACGGGTCTTGATGGCACGACGCAGCGGATCAGCGAAGAAGAAGCGAAACGGATAAAAGTTGCTGCGCAAACGGTTTCGGTGCGCTTTGACGGCAACGTCGATCGCAACCTGCCGTGGAAATTCGGGCCGGAGCAGATCACGCAGACCGTGCGCCTCGGCGCGCGCACCATGGCCGTCTATTCGGCGAAGAACCTGTCAAACAGGCCGGTGAGCGGACGCGCCAGCTTCAACGTCACGCCCGAGGCGGCAGGCAAGTATTTCACCAAGATCGAATGCTTCTGCTTCACCCAGCAAACGCTGCAACCGGGGCAGGACGTGCGCATGCCCGTCACCTATTTCGTCGATCCCGATATCCTCAAGGATCCCGATGCCAGGGCGATCGAGCAGATCACCTTGAGCTACACTTTCCACGAGGATCGCGAGAGCGCGGCACTTTCCCCGTCAAATGGGCTGGACCGCGCCGCAACGGCACGATAAGGGGCCGGGAATTCCGTTTTTGGCGGGCCATCCGCCAC
>JBJTLW010000182.1:0-3979 GCA_046063225.1 Novosphingobium sp.
GGGCGCGCGCGCCGATGCCATCGCCGCCGGGCTTGCCCTGCCGCCGCCGCTCGACCTGACCCTTCGCGATCCTGCCGCCACGTCCGACTGGGCGGAAAAGCTGGGCGGCGTCTCGCTGATGCCGGGCCATGTGCGGCTGGGGCGCGGCGATGCCATCGAGAACCTGACTGGCTTCGATGACGGGGCCTGGTGGGTGCAGGACCTTGCCGCCAGCCTGCCCGCGCGCCTATTGGGGGCGGGGGAAGGGCGGCGTGTGCTCGATCTCTGCGCCGCGCCGGGGGGCAAGACGCTGCAACTCGCTGCCGCTGGCTGGCAGGTGACGGCGCTGGATGTCAGCGCGAAGCGGCTCGAACGCGTGAAGCAGAACCTTGCGCGCACTGGGCTGGAGGCCGATCTTGTCACCGCCGATGCATTGACCTGGGAACCGGGCGAACCGTTCGACGCCATCCTCATCGACGCGCCGTGCACCGCCACCGGCACCTGCCGCCGTCACCCTGATGTGCTCCACCGCGTGGGGCCGCGCCAGATTGCCGAGATGGTCGAACTGCAGAGCGCGCTGGTGGACCGCGCGCTCGCCTGGCTGAAGCCCGGTGGCACGCTGGTCTATGCCGTGTGTTCGCTCGAGACAGAGGAAGGCGAAGGACAGGCCGCGCGCCTTGCGCTCGATCCCGTTCCGGTGCGGGCGGACGAGCTTCCAGCCGGCGTGGCGCCGGCCGCCGAAGGCTGGCTGCGCACCGATCCGGGCATGCTGGCCGATCATGGCGGCATGGACGGGTTCTTCGTCGCACGCTGGCGCAGGCCCGACTGATCCCCACACTCTGGGGTCTTGCGCAGCCGCAAGGCAGCGCATAGCCTTGAAATCACGCGGATCCCCGGGGAGGAAAGTTGATGTTGAATGCGCGGTCACTCGTCGGAAAGCCGATCGGCCTGCGGGAAAACTTCATTACCGATGCCGAATGCAAGCAGCTGCTGTTCTACGCCAAGAGCGCTTCGGCAGGCTGGGAAACCTATCTGCCGCCCAGCGACGTGTGGTATGAACGGATGATCAACCCGCGCTCGATGCCGCCAAAGGTGCTCAAGCTGATGGGCAAGATCCGCAAGCGCGCCGCCCGCGCCATTATCGAGGACTATGGCATTACCGAACCGGTCTTCGCCGATACCCTGCAATTGATCCGCTGGCGCCCCGGCGACGATCAGGCGCCGCACGCCGATTGCGAGGAGCCGGACGGCCGCCCCAACCAGACGCCGTGGCGCGCCTTCGCCTCGATCATCTATCTCAACGACGATTTCGAAGGCGGCCAGATCCACTTTCCCGGCCGCTTCCTTGAACCGAAGATCAAGGCAGGGATGCTCGCCTATTTCCCGTCAACGCGCGAATACCTGCACGGGGTGAAAGAGATCACCGCCGGCATGCGCTATACCCATAGCTGCTTCTACACCTTCGATCCGCGCCGGCACGACGGGCATCCGGTTTAGCCCTTGAGCTTGTCGGCAAAGCCCTTTTGCAGCTTGGCCAGCTTGGGCGGGATCACCGCCAGGCAATAGGGGTTCCGCTGGCCTTCGCCGTCCCAGTATTCCTGGTGATAGTCTTCGGCCGGATACCACGTTGCCCCCTGCCTGCCTTCGGCAAATCCTTCGATGGTCGTCACCGCCGTGCCATCGTGGCTGGCGTTCCAGCGGGCGATTCCCGCCTCGGCCTCGGCGCGCTGCGCATCATCGAGCGGGAACAGGGCGCTGCGGTACTGCGTGCCCACGTCATTGCCCTGGCGGTTGAGCTGCGTCGGATCGTGCGTCGCCATGTGAATGTCGAGCAGATCGGCATAGCTGACCACGGCGGGATCAAAGACAATGCGGATCGCTTCGGCATGGCCGGTGTCGCCGCCGCAGACCTGCTTGTAGGTCGGGTTCGCCACGCCGCCGCCAATATAGCCGCTTTCCACCGCGCTCACTCCGGCGATGGAACGGAACACCGCCTCGGTGCACCAGAAGCAGCCACCTGCGAAAATTGCCTCAGCCATGGTCGTGTCGGTCCTTTGCGATTCCTGTTGGTTACCCAGATAGGAAGCATGGCGGCGCTTGTCATCGTTGCGCAGGTAACTAAACTGCCATCATCCCCTTATCGGAGTTCCCTTTTCATGCGTCGTACCATGCTTGCCCTTGCTGCCCTCGCGCTTGCCGGCCCCCTCAGCGCGCCGCTCGCCGCGCCCGTCCTTGCCAAGGGCAAGCTGCCGGCGGATCAGGCGCTGGCGATGACGCTTACCGATTCGCGCCGCGATCAGGACCGGGTGCGCGACGCCTATCGCCATCCGGCCGAAACGCTGGCCTTCTTCAAGATCAAGCCCGGCATGACGGTGGTCGATTACATGCCGTCGAGCGGGTGGTGGACGCGCGTTCTGGTGCCCTATCTGGGCGAGAAGGGCCGCTACATCGGCCTCAACCCGGACGTGCGCAGTGCCAGCGATCCGATGAAGCGCATGTTCTCTGACCTGGGCGCAAAATTCCCCGCGCAGGTTGCCGGCTGGACGGGCGTGAGCGCGGAGAGCATCGGCGCCTACAACACCGACAATCTGCCCGATGACCTGAAGGGCAAGGTCGACCGCGTGATGATCATGCGCGAAATGCACAACCTGTGGCGGCAGAACCTGCTGCGCCGCGAACTGTTTGCCGTGCGCGACCTGCTCAAGGACGATGGCCTGCTCGGCATCGAGCAGCACCGCGCAAAGCCCGGCGCCAGCGCCGATTATGCCAACGGCAGCAACGGTTACCTGCGTGAAAAGGACGTCATCGCGCTGGTTGAAGCGCATGGCTTCACCTTCGTCGGCAAGAGCGAGGTCAACGCCAACAAGAAGGATCCGGCCAACCACAAGGACGGCGTGTGGGTGCTCCCGCCGAACTTCCGCAACGTGAAGGACGATGGGGAAAAGGCCCGCCTCACCGCCATCGGCGAAAGCGACCGGATGACCCTGCTGTTCCGGAAGCGCAAGTGATGCGCGGCGCAGTTGCTCTCATGGCCGTGATGGCGCTGTCCGCTTGCGGCGGCGGGCGCGATCGTGGCCCGAACCCGCGCGGGGTCGACCACGACGAAACCTTGCTCTCCGTTTCGGCTTCCGGCGAGGCGGAGGCGGTGCCCGATCTGGCCACGATCGTCATCGGCGTGGAAACCTTCGGCGCCGATGCCAAGGCGGCGAACGAGGCGAACAGCCGCAAGGCTGCGGAAATCGTCAAGGCACTGGCTGCCTTCGGCGTGGCAGACAAGGATATCCAGACGGCCAACCTGTCGCTCAACCGGGTCGATTACGGACCGCGCAAGGGGCAGTATCAGGCCTCCAACACCCTGACGGTGCGCCTGCGCGACGTGCCCAAGGCGGGCGAGGCGCTGGCCGCGGCAACAGCGGCCGGAGCCAACGTCGTTCAAGGGCCATCGCTGCGCATCGACGATCCGGAAAAGGCCAATCGCGGCGCCTACATCGCCGCCTATCGCGCCGCGCGCACGCGGGCAGAGGCCTATGCCGAAGCCGCGGGCATGGAGATTTCTCGCGTCCTCACCATCCGGGATGGCGGGCAGGGCGGGGGCGACAACATCGTCGTTGCCGAAGCCTATGAGGCGGCCGCCGAAGCGCCGCCGGCCAATATCCCGCCGCCGCCTTCGATCCGCCCGGGGACCACGCGCACCCGCGTGACGGTTCAGGTGGACTTCGCGCTTCAGGAGAAATAAGCGCCTGTCATGGCCAGGAACCTGACTGTCGCCGCGCTGCAACTGGCGCTGGGCTCGCACGATGAAGGTGAGAACATCGCCGCCGTCTCCGCGCTTGTCGAACAGGCGGCGGGCATGGGCGCGCAGGTGATCCTGCCGCCAGAGCTGTTTTCCGGCCCCTATTTCTGTGCGCAAGAGGATGAGGCGCTGTTCGCGCTTGCCCGCCCGGTGGCCGAACACCCCTCGGTAAAGGCGATGCAGGCGCTCGCCGCAAAGCTGAAGGTA
>JBJTLW010000183.1:0-9405 GCA_046063225.1 Novosphingobium sp.
CGAACGCATTGTCGAGGATCTGGAATCGGGCGTGGCAGCAGGCGGAAAACCGGGCCGTGCCGCCTTTGACGCGCTGGCCGAACAGCGCAGCCTTAACATCGTGCGCTTCCGCGACTGGCAGAACATCGACGAAGCGGAAAAGGCCCGCGCCCGCGATGACGCCCCGCGCGAAAAGTTCGTCCATGTCGACCACATGATCGAAGCGGCGAAGCGTTAGGCGATGCGGCAGTAAGGGGGCGCGAAGAACGGCAGGCGAAAAGGTCGTCCGGCAGGCGCGGACTTCGCCCCCGCCCTATTTCTTCGGTTCGAGCACCGCGTCCAATTCGGACAGACGCTTGCCAATTTCCATCATGCGGGGCAGGCAAAGGCCGACCGCCGAAGAGATCCTGCCGGGTGACTTTAGATAGGATGCCGTCATCCCTTCTGCGATGGGCTTGCCTGTTGCGGCTTCCCAGCGTCCGACGAAATAGTACATCATCGTCCGGAACGGCGCCGCCTTCTTTTCTTCCGTGGCGCCGCTGACGATCAGTGCGGCATAGCTGGCGCAAAGCAGATCCGCATCAAGCGGTGCCGGAACAGGGGAAGCGGACGAAGCCAGCACGGCCAGCGCAGCAACAAACGCCATGGCCACTACACCCGCATCGGCATGAGAACATAGAGCGCGGCGGACTTGTCATCCTTGCGGATCAGCGTCGGCGCGCCGGCATCGGCCAGGTGCAGTTCGACGTTATCGCCATCGATCTGGGCGAGAATGTCCTTGAGGTAATTGGCGTTGAAGCCAATTTCGATCCCGTCCGCCTTGTAATCGGCCGGCAGCTCTTCCGCCGCAGTGCCGTTGTCCGGCGAGGTGACCGACAGCGTCACCCGGTCGTTATCGAGCGCGATCTTGACGGCGCGGGTCTTTTCCGTGGCGATGGTGGCCACGCGATCGACGCCTTCGTAGAAGCTGCGCGGATCGAGCCGCAGCAGCTTGTCGTTCCCGGTGGGAATGACGCGCGTGTAATCGGGGAAAGTGCCGTCGATCAGCTTCGAGGTCAGCACGACGCCGTTTTCACCGCCGAGGGTGAAGCGCACCTTGCTGGCCGAAAGGTCCACCAGCACATTGGTATCGAGCGATTCTTCCAGCAGCTTGCGCAGTTCGCCCACGCATTTGCGCGGCACGATCACGTCGGGCATGCCATCGGCGCCGTCGGGCTTGCTCAGCGTATAGCGGGCCAGGCGGTGGCCATCGGTGGCGGCGGCCTTCAGCTCGTCTTCGGTGACGTGCAGGAAGATGCCGTTGAGGTAATAGCGCGTTTCTTCGGTGCTGATCGCAAAGCGGGTGCGATCGATCATTTCCGCCAGCGTGGCTGCCGGGAGTTCGAAGCTGGTCGGCAGATCGCCTTCGACGATGACGGGGAAATCGTCGCGCGGCAGGGTCGGCAGGCTGAAGCGGCTGCGCCCCGCCTTCACCGTCATGCGGTTGTCGGTGACTTCCAGACTGACCTGGCTGCCGTCGGGCAGCTTGCGGGCAATGTCGAACAGCAGGTGGGCCGATACGGTGATAGCCCCCGGCACGTCGACCGAGACCGCGCTCATGGTTTCGACGACCTGGATATCGAGATCGGTCGCCATGACCTTTACCGCGCCGGCGCCCGAGGCTTCGATCAGCACGTTCGACAGGATCGGAATGGTGTTGCGCCGTTCGACAACGGACTGGACGTGCGACAGGCACTTGAGGAGAGTCGCGCGTTCGATAGTGGCTTTCATCGTCGTCCCATTCCCCCTCGCGCGCGGATAGACCGGGGAATCAGCCCCCGCGCCGGAATTTTCGGACTTTCTTCCTTAACGCGCAGCCCAAAGGCGGCAAGCGTAAAGGGCGAAAGTCACGGCGAAACTGGGGATAATTCCGGGGTTTTCCGGATCGGCGCAGCGCCGATCAGGACAGCATGGCCATGCCGCCGTTCACGTGCAGCGTCTGGCCGGTGATGTAGCCCGCTTCCTTGCTGGCGAGATAGGCGACGGCAGCGCCGATATCCTCGCCCTCACCCATGCGGCCCATCGGAATGCGGGCGTTGAGCGCGTCCTTCTGGGCATCGGGCAGAACGTCGGTCATGGCCGTGCGGATGAAGCCGGGGGCGACGCAGTTCACCGTCACGCCGCGGCTGGCCAGTTCCTGACCCAGCGACTTCGACATGCCGACAAGCCCGGCCTTCGCCGCGGCATAGTTGACCTGCCCCGGATTGCCGGTGGCACCGACGACGCTGGTGATGGTGATGATGCGGCCGAAGCGCGCCTTCATCATCGGCTTGGTCGCCGCGCGCATCAGGCGGAAGGCGGCTTCAAGGTTGACCTTGATGACCTGCTCCCATTCTTCGTCCTTCATCCGCATGGCCAGATTGTCACGCGTGATGCCGGCGTTGTTCACCAGGATGTCGATCTTGCCCAGCGTATCGACCGCAGCCGGCACCAGATGCTCCACCTGTTCGGTGTTCGACAGATCGCAGGTGATCTCGACATGATCGTGACCGTAGGTGTCGTTCAGTTCCTCACGGAAAGCGCGCAGCTTGGCCGGATTGGTGCCAGACAGCGCCAGCCGCGCGCCTTGCTTTGCCAGCGCGTGGCTGATTGCCGATCCAATGCCGCCAGCCGAGCCGGTGACGAGGGCGGTCATTCCCGAAAGGTCGAACATCTTCGTTTCCTGTCCTTATTCTGCAGCGAAAAGTTCGCTGGCAATCTCGTTCAGCAGGCGCGCGCCGATCAGCTGACCGATGAAGTCGCCGTTCTTGGCGTCGGTCGGCAGGCCGCTCGACATGATGGCGAGTCCCACCGCGGTCAGCTGGCCGTTGTCCTGCGCGGGCGCCGGCTGGCCAAGCAGCTGCGCGCGCACCGCCGGGGCCAGCGCCGCGCGAACCACATCGCCAGAACTGCCCGTCATCAGCGCATCAAGCTTGGTCAGCTGGGCCGCGTTGAACAGGCCATTGGCGCGCATCGCGCGTTCCATGTGGACGGCCAGCTTGTGCATGGTGGCATAGCGCTTGGCATTGAGCGTCCATTTCTTCTCGGCAGTGCAGGCGTCGGCCCGAACAGCCATGACGCCCACGGCGGCCTTCGTCAGCGCCGCGTTGTCCGCGCCCTGATAGGTGAACTTCCCGTCAAAGCCGTTGAGCACGGCCTGATCGGCAGCGGAATAGCCACCATCGATGCAATCCAGCCCGGTGGCCGCCGAAGCGGGCAGCGCCAGACCCAGGGCGGAAACGGCAGCGGCAAGCGAAAGAAGCGACTTCACCGGCAGGAACTCCTTGAAACCATGAACGTTGAAACGATGAACGTTGAAACGATGAACGCCGTCTGGGCAAAGCCCTGCGTCATGCCCCTGCCTAGCCCGAACTGCCGCGCTCTGCAAAGGCGGCCGTGCCGATCAGATATCGGCGAGCAAGGCTTCGATGTCGGCCATGCCGATCACGCTGGTGATCGACACGTCGGCAACCGAGCGCGAGATCATCGGGCCGAGCACCTTGCCGCCCAGTTCAACGAACTGTTCGACGCCGGCATCCTTCATGGCAATCGCGCTTTCGCGCCAGCGCACGCGGCCCGTGACCTGTTCGACCAGCAGGCGCTGCACTTCGGCCGGATCGCTGACCACCGACGCCGTGACATTGGCAAACAGCGGCACGCGCAGCGCACCCGGAGGCGTCTTGCCCAGCGCCTCGGCCATGGCATCGGCGGCGGCCTGCATCAGCGGGCAATGGAACGGCGCGGAAACCGGCAGCAGCATGCCGCGCTTGATCTCGAAGTCCTTGACCATGGCAACGGCGCGCTCGATCGCCTCGCGGTGGCCGGAAATGACGACCTGCGTCGGATCGTTGTCGTTGGCGACAGTGCAGACCTGACCTTCTGCCGCCGCTTCGGCGAGGCGCGAGGCCTTGTCCATATCCGCGCCGAGCAGCGCCGCCATGGCGCCCACGCCCACGGGCACGGCCGCCTGCATGGCCTGCCCGCGCAGCTTCAGGAGGCGCGCGGTATCGGCCAGCGAAAAAGCCCCTGCCGCACAGAGAGCAGTATATTCGCCCAGGCTGTGGCCGGCGACGAAATCCGCCTTGTCGGCTAGGCTGATGCCGCCTTCCTTTTCCAGCACGCGCAGCACGGCAATGGCGTTGGCCATGATAGCGGGCTGGGCATTTTCGGTAAGGGTCAGCGCATCGTCCGGGCCTTCGCGCATGATTGCGGACAGCTTCTGGCCGAGCGCGTCGTCCACTTCCTCAAACACTTCGCGCGCCGCAGCGCTGGCTTCGGCCAGCTCGACGCCCATGCCAACCTTCTGGCTGCCCTGACCCGGAAAAACGAATGCGCGCATCTTGTGTTATCTCCTTTGCGCCGCGCCCCTATTGCCCGTCGCGCCTTCGGGCAAGCCCGAAGGGGACGATCCTGTTGGCGGCATCGTGGCCGATGTCCGCCGCTCCCAGAAAGGGAATGGCATGGCGATCGCACCAGAAGCGAGCGATTTCTTCCGCTTCGGCGCCAAACGGCCGGTCGTTCTCGGGCACCTGGCTGACCCGGCCGAGCCGCAGCCCGGCAATGCCGCCAAGGTGCGCGCTGGCGTGAAATAACAGGCGATCGACGGCATAGAGATGCTCGCTCACCTCTTCCACCATCACCACGTGACCGGCCAGCCCCGGCATAAGCGGGGTGCCGGCCAGCATCGCCAGCGTCATCAGGTTGAGCGCCACCGTGGGTCGGTCATCAAGCGAGGGCTCCAGCCCTTGCGGATTGCCCGAAAGCCAGTCGAACACGCGGGCAAGGGCATCGGCCCCGCCCTCGCGCCGCAGATCGGCGGGCATCGGGGCGTGGACCGGCTGGCCGATGCGTTCACGGTAAAGCCCGCCCAGCAGGTAACCCATGTCGGAATAGCCAAGAAACGCCTTGCCCTGCGCCGCCGCGTCCAGCCTTGCCAGCGCGTCCTGCGCAATGCGGTTCGAACCGTATCCGCCGCGCGCGAACCACACGGCATCGAAGGCGGGATCGTTGGCGCATTCGACCAGCGCCGCCAGCCGCAGCGCGTCTGGCCCGGCGAAATGGCCGTCGCTCTGGAAGCATTGCGGGTGAAAATGCAGCGCGATCCCCGGCCAGCCTTGCGCCAGCTCCTGCACGGCGGCGGCATCGTCGTGCGTAATCGGACAGGCCGGGGCGCAAATGGCAACGCGGATCATGGATAGCCTCCTATCGAAAGGTTGTTTCCAAGGCAAAGGGCGCATACCGACAGCGGCGATGACTCACCCTTCCGACGATCTCACTTCGCACCCCTGGTTCTTCTGCGGCATCGGCGGATCGGGCATGTTGCCGCTCGCACTGATCCTCAAGGGACAGGGCGCGCGCGTCGCCGGGTCGGACCGCAGCCGCGATCAGGGCCGCACGCCGGAAAAGTTCGCCTGGCTGGAAAGCCTGGGCTTTGACCTGTTCGCGCAGGACGGCACCGGCGTGACCAGTGCAGAGCAGACGCTGGTGGCCTCTGCGGCAGTGGAGGACACCGTCCCCGAAATGGTCCGCGCCCGCGAACTCGGCTGCCCGCGCATGACCCGCGCCGAATTGCTCGCCCGGCTGTTCAACGCGTCGGGCCAGGGGCTGGCGGTGGGCGGCACCAGCGGCAAAAGCACTGTTACCGGCATGATCGGCTGGATCCTTACCAAATGCGGGCGCGATCCCACGATCATGAACGGCGCGGTGATGAAGAACTTCGTTTCGCCCGACGCGCCCTTCGCCAGCGCGCGGGTGGGCCAGGGCGGTGTCTTCGTTTCCGAAGTCGATGAAAGCGACGGCTCCATCGCGCTCTACCAGCCCGATATCGCCGTGCTCAACAACGTCTCGCTCGACCACAAGTCACTGGAAGAGCTGCACGTTCTCTTTTCCGATTTCCTGCTGAAATCGCGCGTTGCCATCGTCAACGCCGACGACGCCGAAAGCGCGCCGTTCCTCGCGCTCGACAACGCCCGGACCTTCGGCTTTCGCGAGGATGCCGATTACCGTGCCGACAACCTTGATCAGCGCGCCCTGTCGAGCACGTTCGACCTGATTCATGACGGGATGCGCCGGTCCGTCTCGCTCGCCATGCCGGGCCGCCATAACGTGTCGAACGCGCTTGCGGCGCTCGCCGCCTGCCACGCCGCCGGCATCACGCTGGACGATGCGGTGGCCGCCCTCGCCTCTTTCGCGGGCCTCTCCCGCCGGTTCGACATTGTCGGCACATCGCCTTCGGGGATCACCGTGATCGACGATTTCGGCCACAACCCGGAAAAGTGCGCCGCGACGCTCTCGGCATTGAAGGCCCATCCCGGCCGCGTCATCGCCTTCTTCCAGCCGCACGGCTATGGTCCCTTGCGCCAGATGGGCCACGAACTGGCCGAGGTTTTCGCCCGTCTGCTCGGCCCCGAGGACATGACGATCCTGTGCGATCCGGTCTACTTCGGCGGCACGGTAGACCGCAGCGAAGGCAGCGAGCGGATCGTCAACCTGATCCGCGCCGGCGGCGGCAACGCGCAATACGTGCCATCGCGCGAGGATTGCGGCGCGTGGATTGTCGAACGGGCGCAGGCTGGCGACCGCCTCGTCATCATGGGCGCGCGCGACGATACCCTGTCCGTCTTTGCCCGCGATATCCTTGCCCGTCTTGGCTGATCGTCACGGCCCGCACACAAGGCCGGGTTAACCACCGACCGGCACGCGAAAACCGGCAAAATCCTGCCGCACTTAATCCAATCCTTTCACCTCCGTCCTTCGTTGCATGGGTTTACCGTCATCGGGGGATACGAATGATGTCAGACGTGCAGGAAACGACCGCCACCCAGCTCCGCCGCGCCGACCGCGTGGCCTTTGACCTGATGGTCAAATACCGGCTCTGGGGTTATCGCGGGACCATCGTGCTGAAAGACATGACGCCGTTCGGCGCGCGGATCGAAGGCCTCTCCGACGTGCGCATGGGCGACGAGATCACCCTGCTGCTTCCCGGTTTGCAGCCGAAGCTTTCCACCGTGGTCTGGGCCGATGGCCATTCCGCCGGGGTGGAGTTCGATCACCCGCTGCATGGCGAAGTGTTCAAGGCGCTGGTGAAGGACTATGCCCGCTCGCGCCCTACCTTCGAGCCGGTTCGCGTGCCGCTGCGCGCCGCGGCGTGATCCCGGCTCGGCAAATTCAGACTGGCTCCCGTTACTAAACACGGTTAGCATCATCCCGAATGCATCTGCGACGGGAGAGCGATGATGGCCAAGTGGACCAGACAGGCATGGATCGTGGGGATAGCGCTGGCGGCCCCCGGTGCGGGCTTGGCAGAAGAACCGGCCGCTCCGGCGCAAGCCAGGCCTGCGTTTGACGCCGATGGCACGGTGCGCGTCCCCGCCTTTGACCTTCCGGCTTCGGCCTTTCTCAGCCCCGAAGCGCTCGAAGCGCAGAAGCGCCGCGCCCGCGCGCCGGTCAGCACGCCGGGCAACAACCTGCCGATCGCGGCGGTTCGCAAGGGCCTTGCCGCCATGCTCGCCCCGCAGATCGCCGGGATGCAGGCGCAGTATCCGGTAGAGGTGACCGAGGGCGATGTTGCCGGCGTGCCGGTGCGCACCTTCGTCCCCAAGGGCAAGCCGTGGGACAAGAAGCGCGTGCTGATCAACCTGCACGGCGGCGGCTTTTCCATGTGCTGGGAAAGCTGTTCGATGCTCGAATCGATCCCGATCTCCGTCATCGGCGGCTACAAGGTCGTCTCGGTCAACTACCGCATGGGGCCAGAAGCGAAGCACCCGGCCGCGCTGGAGGATGTCGAGAAGGTCTATCGCCAGCTGCTCAAGACCTACAAGGCAAAGAACATCGGCATTTACGGCTGCTCTGCCGGCGGTGCGCTGACCGGACAGACGGCGGCCTGGCTGCCTCGGCGCGGCTTGCCGCAACCGGGCGGAATTGGCATTTTCGGTGCCGGAGCGGTGCGCTTCATGTCGGGAGACAGCGCCTATATCAGCGGCAACATCAGCGGCGCCTTCCCGCCGCCGCCGAAGGATCCCGCCACGGCCGGCGACATGACCCGCGGTTATTTCGACGGAGCGGATTATGGCGACGCGGTGATTTCCGCCGCGCTGCACCCCGATGTCATCGCGAAGTTCCCGCCCGCGCTGATCATCACCGGCACCCGCGCCATGGACCTCAGCCCGGCGGTGGTGACCAATTCAAGCCTGCTCAAGGCGGGGGTGAAATCCACGCTCGTCGTCGGCGAGGGCATGGATCACTGCTATATCTACCAAAGCACCCTGCCCGAGGCGCGCGACGCCTATGGCATCATCGTGCGCCACTTCCGCGAGACGCTCAAATAGGTCAGTGGTCCTTGCTCTTGATCTTGAGCACGTGGTGAAGGACCCAGGCGACGAGTGCGCCGAGGATCAGGCCGACCACGCCTGACAGCGCCGCGTTCGTAAGCCAGCCGGTGACACCGCCAAGCGCGCCGGTGGCGTGCGACACGGCGTGCTCCGCCGCGTGGATCGCCTCGTAAGGCGGCGCAAAGCCAAGCTTTTTCGCGCCATCGACCAGGATGTGCCCGCCAACCCACAGCATGGCGAGCGTGCCGACGCTCGACAGCAGGGTCAGCAGCTTCGGCATGGCGAGCAGCAGGCCCCGGCCGATTGCCTTTGCCGTGGCCGTGCGGCGCTTTTCGACCATGTGCAGGCCGATATCGTCCATCTTCACGATCAGCGCGACCGCACCATAGACCATGATGGTGATGACCACGGCCACCGCCGCAAGGATCAGCGCACGGTTGAGCAGCGCCTGATCCGCCACTTCGGCAAGCGCGATCGCCATGATCTCGGCCGACAGGATGAAATCGGTGCGCACCGCGCCGGAAACGCGGTCCTTCTCGAACGCGGCCATGTCGGTAATCGGATCGCCCAGCGTTTCGCCGTGCTTTTCCTCGCCCAGCTTTTCCATGACCTTTTCCGCGCCTTCATAGCACAGGAACAGGCCGCCCAGCATCAACAGCGGGGTGATTGCCCAGGGCAGGAATTCGCTGAGCAACAGCGCCACCGGCAGCAGCACCAGCAGCTTGTTGCGCAAGGACCCCTTGGTGATCTTCCAGATGATCGGCAGTTCGCGGTCGGGCGTGAATTCGGTGACGTAGCTGGGGGTTACGGCCGCATCGTCGATGACGACGCCAGCGGCTTTCGAGCCCGCCTTGGCCGCTGCCGCGCCGACATCGTCAAGCGAAGCAGCGGCGGTCTTGGCGATGACCGCGATATCGTCAAGCAGGGCGACTAGGCCGGATGGCATGGAACAGGAACTCCCCAGGGATGCGTTTGTTGCGCCGCCGATGTGAAGCAGGCCGCGCCAACGATCAAGGGGAACCCGCGATCAGATTGAATCGAGCACGTAGCCGAGCGAACGGACCGTGCGCAGCGGATC